>CALMRE010000246.1 GCA_937871295.1 uncultured bacterium
CAACATAGACCGGCTGCGCGAGATGCCTGCCGAAGAAATGGCTGTGTGATTATGATGGATTGGGGATGCTCTCAGGAAATGTGCGAAAGAATCGTTGCGTTACCCATCCCCTTGAGATCCATGTTGACCCCCTTGTCTTAAAGAATTAGATTCTTAGGTCCATATATGGATATGATTCTGATAACAAGAATCAATAATAGACTTCTACTCGACGATTTTGGGCACGACCTTCTTTTGAATCGTTGTCGGCGGCCGGACTCTCGGCCCCGGAACCTTTAACCACGAGCTTGGTCTGTCCCTCAAAGGTTCCCTTCAGATGTTCACGAATCGCTACTGCGCGGGCCAACGACAGGTCTCTATTGTAATCCGTTTCGCCCATATTACAGGTATGTCCCTCTATCAAGATAGATTTAAGACCGGAAAGCGCTGTAATCGCTGATAATTTCGCTTTTTCTTCTTCTTTGAGTTCAGCCGAGTTCAGATCAAAGTGTATGGTCACTTTTCTTCCATCCTCACCCGGAGACGCGACGCCCTCGTCGCTAACAGTAGAAGCCACGCTACGCGTTTCAGAAACTTTGCCCCGCTGTTCCGTAGCTTCGCCTGCCGATCTTCGAGAAGAGTCTTCTTTCGGAGCAAGCCCGCTTTTAATGTTCGCCGCATTAAGTTTTTCGGGCTCTGCCTGGCCACCGGTTTCGGCAGGAGATCCCTTGGCGGCAGGAGCACCCTCAGCGGCAGCAGCAACTCCTTTCTCTTTATCAGCAGAGGCGTTCGCGCCGACTACGCCGGTCTCGGTTCCCGTTTTTGCTTCAGCCGTCGCGCCCTCGACCTTTTTCCCTACGCCTTCTTCAGCAACGGCTCCCGCAAGTTGTTGTTCTTCTGATGAGGCGCTCTTATCGCCCGCAGGTTTTCCGTCGCTATCCTCTCCTCCTCCGAACAGGAAGAAAAGGATACCCGCCACCACTACCAAAAGAACGATCAGAAGCCACCACGGCTTTTTCGACTCACCGTTCTCCGTAGCTTCTGCTACGGTTGCTTTTCCTTCTGTTCTTTTCTGAGGTATTGGCGTAACGGCGGTATTCTCGGAAGGTGACGGAGCCTTTTTAAGGTAATCTGCTTTACCGGATCCTTTCTTTAAATCCATGGCCATGCTCTTCCCCTCTAGTTGTTACTACCCCTCCTCTTCTTCCTCTTTGAAGTACGGATTATATTTCAGAAGAACATCTCTGAATCCGAGAGGACTTTTACCAATACCTTTTCCTACGGGCTGGAAGTTCCATTCACCTTTCTCATCACGATAGAAACGGGCAACCTCCATTGAGGTATAGTTGCTGATGTCTTCTGAAAGGTCGCAATTGTAAAGAGCTTCCGTTGCTCCGCCTTCTTTCAGTTTGCTAAGTACGACACCAGCATTTTTTACTCTTCCGAAGAGAACAGGTTCTTCTTCAGAGTAGGTCGTGATAACTGCAAGGATCTCTTTTACATGTTCGCAAATCAAGGAAAGATCAATGTCTATCGTTTCCTTGCCCATATTCTCCCCTTCATCGAGATCATCGGCTGAACGGATGTCGCCTTGATGTACCACGGCCTGCCGACAATGAACCAAGTTCTTGTGCCAAGCCATGGTGCCTTCGCCCAATGTTTTTCCATCAGAACCCAACATTAGGGCACTCGCATCGAGATCGGCATCCTGTCCCGGTTTGAATTCCCACATTAGTGCTAGCCGCAATTTTTTGAGACCTGCATGCGTTTTTGAGATGTTAACGCTTGATCCTTTCTTAAGAATGCTACCTTTTTTTCCCAGATCCATCGTAAGCCTCCCTCGTGTTGTTTATTTGGAATACCGGTTAAGGACATCTTCCAGCCCATTGTAACTGGACCCTGCTTTTTCACCGATCGCCGCAAGTTTCCATTCGTTGTTGTTGCGATATATCTTCACCATCTCCATAGAGGTAGCATCGCTCATATCTTCGGAAAGATCAAATTCGTTCAGAACTTTCCCCGATGCACCGTCATACAATCTGGCAGTGGCATTTTTAACCCTGCCAAAATTTATCTTTTCGCTACCTTGTTCCGCATAAGAGGTAAGCACCACCAAAATGCTTTTTACTTTCGGATTGACTTTTGAGAGTTCAATGTTGATCGTTTCATCGTCACCATCGCCCGCGCCGGTACGATTATCTCCCGAATGGACAACTGCGCCTTCAGCGCTCGTTGTGTTATTGTAGAAAATCAGTCCATCATCACCAATAAGCTTTTCATCTTCTCCCAAGAGAAAAACGGAAGCATCAAGGTCCGCCGTGATGCCGGGTTTGGTGTCCCATGAGAGACCCACGCGAACTTTCTGCAAGCCAGGATTGTCCTTCGACAGATTAATACGATCACCCTTTGACAGATTAATAGCCATGGTTTCCTCCTATCTTGGTTGGGATGCTCATGTTCATTCTAGATCGCCTATCAATTTTAATGACCACTTTCCGTTCTTTTCGTAGATGTGAAAGAGAAAAATCTTCTCGAATTTCTTTTGCTCTGGTGTATTTGCTATATGACTGCTGTTTTTGTATAGATAGCTCGTTTTCTCGCCAAAAATTATTCTGACGGGAAAATCTTTCTGATGAACTTTTATCTCGTCAGAGCTGGTAACCCGAAGCTTAATTTCTTTTGTATTGTTATCGGCTATCATTTCTTTTATCTTGATCGCAATACCATTGCTTTTCTTTATTCTTTGGACATGTCCCTTTTTTATCTTTCCTCCACTCTTATCATACTCATCATCCAATAAATGAACGGTCTTGTCGTCAACATGTATTTCCAGCGTCTCAAGATCTTTTGTTAATTCCAATCTGGTTCCCAGTTCCAGTGTGTTGTGCTCTTGAACTTGTTTCTTCTCTTGTGCCGTGTCTGCTGCAATACCATCAAAAGCCATATGGGCAGCCTTAATGGCGTTCTGGTCTAATTTTTCGTCAACGGTTATGGCTATTTTGATTTGATCTTTGTGTTTATAAATCCTTGCGATCTGGAGTATGGCTTCCGTGCAATTAAAACATGCCTCATTTTTATATCTTCCTATTTCTTTTTGCTGGTCTTGTATTATGAAACTGTAGCGCTTTCTTCCTATTTCTATTTTTTCGTTGCTTCTAGCTATAACACCTATTGCACTTATTTGTTCTTGCCCTTTCAATTCCTTGATATCTATTTCTAATGTGTTGTCCATCCATTTGACCATCTTTTCCTTTATTTCTCTGACATTCCTGCCAATAGAGCTTCTTATCCTGCAATCGCCATCATAGGCCACGGCACAAAGTTCTATCTCATTTAGGTCAGTCGATAGTTTGATGCTTTTACTTTCGGCTTCGTTGATTATCAATTTACTGCCAAGCTGAATAATATTGGCAGTAACGACAGGCGGTGCTGTCTTTGTCTTGGAACGTGGTTCTATTATTAACTCTATCTCCGGATATCCTTCTATGTCGGCAACTATTTCTATTTTCCATTCTTCCTTGTACTTATACAGCCGAAACAGGTTAATGGCATTTGTTTTTCCACCGGTACCAACAATATTTGTATATCTAAGCCAAGGCATATCATTTCCGGTGTGTTCATTGCTCCAAACATCAGCTATAAAACTTTTCTCACTTATGCTTTTCTTGTCTTTAGTATAAGCAACGATTCTTACCTCTTTTTGATCTGAAAGATCTTGTGTTATCTTTTCAAGTTGCGCTGTTGTTAGATGAATCCCGGCATTATTATCTTGTATAATTCCAGCTGGCTCTTTGCCTCTTGACACCATCCTGATGCCACAGGTAGCATCATTGATAACAAAATGAAGTTGGTTAATGCTTTCTTTTGAAAGACTTATCTTGCTGCCTTTTTCTGCTATTATCGTTTTTTTCTGTTTAATGATTGGCGAGAAAGACGAAGCCATGCTTGTTTTTTCTTTGTTTCTCACAGAAGAGATAGAATTAATAATGTCTATTAGCACTCTGTCTTCTTCTGATAGCATTTCTTCTTCTTCTAACAAACGCTCCCCTTTACCTTGATAGTACAGAGAACCTCCTATTGCCGGCAGTTTTTCAGGAAGATATGATCTTTTGGGAATTTGTGTCGGCTTCATGCCATTTAAGAGTTTCTCTATCATCTCTGTTATCGGTTTGAGTCTGATCACCGTGCCCTGATAGAGCAACTCATCAACATTCATTGCCTGTATCTGGTTCTTTTTCAGGAAATCTAATATCATAGAACCCATGCTTGATATTTCGCTTTTAAGCCTCTTATATATATTGAACTTATCTTGATCAAAGGAGTCTTCGAATCTTTCACCTTCGCTCTCTTCCTTGTATAACTTGATTCTGCCCTTATAAAAACCAGGATAATTAAATTCTACTTCGATCGACTCTTTTTCTGTTTCGATTAATTCTTTAAAAGTCTTTTCTATTTTCTCTTTAAAATCAACTTGATCTTCGTCGGCCGCATAATCGATACTTCGGCCTGATTCGCTCTCTATCTTTTCGGCGATGTAATTCTTCATTCGATTCCGTAAGTCACTTACGGAGAATTGAGCATTTACATACGAAGCAAGCGTCTTGTATTCCTTGCCGGTACCTTCAATGTAGTCTATCTTAAATGTCGACCCTAGGTCAACCACCAAGACCTTCTTTTTTCGCTCAGGATTAATCCTATAGGCGATACATATGGCATAAGGTTCCGGCAGGACAGAGACGATCCTTATTCTGGCTATGTAACATGCAGCTTTTATGTCCTTAAGGAAAGCCATTGCATATTGTGGAACGACCAAGAGCACTTTGAGCCAACAATCTTCATCCAACACTCCCAGCTCTTTACAAATCTGTTTTTTGATGTCAGAAAGTATTAACGCCAGCATTCCCTTGGGGTGAAATTCCATGCCGTTATATTCATATTTTTTTCTTTGTTCAGACGGCTTACAGAATTCCTTCAGAATGTCTTTTTCGTATTTTTCATAATTTATCGCCAGCGCTTTTTGGAGAGCTACTTCACCAAAATATTGGTCTTTGCCATTGAACCAAATCGCATTGCGATATCCTTCATGGGGACCGATATATTTGACTGTACCGGCGTCTTCGTCATCCAAGTAAGATGCAAACACCCTGCTGTTTCCTAAAGACAAGGTGATTTGTCGAATGCCCATAACGATTAGCTGCTTTTCGTACTTATCAGGTATTCTATATACGCTCTTGCTTCCGTTATGAATATCGGTTCGATCTTTCTCATATTCTTTGGCTTCTTCAGATTCAATACCAAAGCCTGCATTATTTTGTCCTTAACAATCTCTTGTTCTCTTTCTGTGAATTTGAACAGCATGGTTTCATCCAACAATCCTGCCTCGGCCCCATACTTGTTGATTGTTTTAATAAAACGCTCAAATTTCGCAGTTGAAACATCTTTTACTAGCAACTCTTTTTTGTTGTTTGCTTCGTCATCGAAATACAAATTCTTGGTGTTTATCTCGTCGATAAATCTAATCGGGGTGCCTCTTTTCATAACGAGATCTTCGCCGACCACTATTTTGCTCAGGTTTATCCCGGCATCACTGTCATTTATCTCATCGTCGTCATACCGCTTTTCTCCGGCACTGCTGCGAGCAGCGCTTCTTTGTCTCGCTGATTCCTCTTCGTCTTGATCGTAAGATGCCATGATGACTATTCCACCTGAAGCCTCTGACTTAAACATAGGCGACAATATCGTCATTATTCTTTTCGGTCGTACTTCTTTATTTATGTCGTATATCGCTCTCCCAAACAAATTATCAAATATGGTATCTGCAAAGCCATTTTCTGTGAATACGCCGCTGTCTAGCCAATTAATATAACGAGCACCATTCCCTCCCCAATAACATTTAAATCTACTGCTGTTGAGTCTCTCTATGATAGGGGAGCTCGTGTCTCCTTTTGAAGAGGCGTAGGCCACCATTGCGGTATAATATGCAATAGAGCCAAACTCCAGCATTATCATCTTTTTCAGCCACTTGATTTCTTTGTTGCTGGCATTCTGCATCAATATATTGCTGATGTCATCTGTTTGATCTAGCGTTTTTAACGCATGATTTAGAGCAGCCGCAAATTTGTCGTTATCGTTTATAACCTTATTTAACTCCGCAAGTACGGTACCGGGGAAAAGGATTGCTCTCAGCTTTTCGTTATTCTGAAGCATTTGCGTTATGTGTTTCCCTGCCAACAGAACCGAGGAATCGGAAACGATTTCGTTCTCTCCTCCCCAGACACTAATATCAGTGGTGCCCCCGCCCACGTCAAAACAAACGCAGGTCTGATGCAATGAGGCCTCGCCCGCCTTCATGATCTTTGTATCAGCGAAGTATTCGCCAGCAGCTCTTCCTTCCGTTTCGAACCGTATCGCTTTCGTTAAATCTTTCTTACTGTCTCTACTTTTTGTTCCCATGATTCTCATGGCCTTGTTATCGCTCTCGAGCGCCATCTCATCTAAAACATCAACGACCGGATGTTCATCATTGATCAGCTCTTTCAAGGATTGCATCCAAGCTGCCTTGAATGTCTCCAGTTCGCTCAACGAGAACACCTTGGGATAGCTAACTTTGAACTTTATTTGACCGACCCGCCCCTTACCAGCTTCTTTGGAAGGAGTAGCTGCATCCAGAAGCAAAAGGAAGAGCAAACTCTTAAAGTACTTAAACTGTTTTGTCGTCTGGCCTTGCTGCGATATTTCTTCCCATTTTATATTGGTGTAAACATTCGGAGGAACCAAATATTCGTTCATAAAATAGGGGACAAAATCAAGCATCAACCTATTGTCAACAGTCAAGTCATAAATCCGGATCGCCGTCGGGACAGGAAAAGCGATTTCTTTTCTAGGAAGGAAATATTTTTCCAATGACTTCTCTCTTATGGCGTTATCTACATTGGTAATCTGATAAAAATGCTTGGACAGATCTATCTTCCATATTTTTGGCTTATCATCATTTTCATCTTTAATGTAAATATTTGTGTTGGTTGTTCCGAAGTCGATACCGACGGTTCTTTTGACATCGTATTGAACAGCATCGATGGTTTGGTCTTTGGGCAAAAGAATCAGCCCAGCACTAATTGTTGCTCCGCTGGCTCTTTCTGTGATAGCAAGTCCTTCCGGATAACAACCTTTGCCGTTAATGTTAACAACCCTGTTTTCTCTTCTTTCACTCGAATCTTTTTCAGACATTATATCATTATGTCTTTTCTCCTGGTCCTGTCCGAGGGTCGCGCTAGAAACCGGTTTTATATTATATTTTTCCGCGTGGCTGTAGAACAGGTAGTACTGTCTCCAGTTCTCTCCCGTGTATTGAGGGAAGAGTTCCATTACGGGAATATCAACCTCTTTTATCAACCCTTCTCCATTGATGTTGCGAGTACTGTAGACCTTTTCTATTGTTATCTGACGCTTGTTGTTTTTATGATCAAGAATGTTCAGATTCATGGAGAATCTCAACACCCCGGGAGAATCTTCTTTGATTGTAGGAGTAAGCTTCTTTATGGTGGTGGCATTGAAATACCTGAGCACTTCTTCTTTTAAAGGAAGAATATATTGTGCTCCATTGTTTATTTGTGACAATCCCGCACTTTCATTCAATAACGGCTTGTTTTTCTCTTTCGAAATCAATAGAACATCTGATAAAAAGAACTTCTCAGGACGAATCCAAGCGATCTTCCTTGTCTGTGACAACTGCGATGTTTTGTTTCCTATCGTAAAAGCCTCGCCATAAGCTGCTCCCGAGAAGAAACTCTGTATCAGCTGGTCCGGATTGTCATTCAAGAATTTCTTGAGGTCTGTTATCGCTCCCCATGCCTTTCCCTTTTCGCTTAGTAATGTCGGAACGATTACTATAAGCTCCTGCTCCTGGTTTTTGTCCGTTTCTAAACAGAAATCGCTCCGTTCACTTTCTGTCTTTTTTGCTTCCCAACAGAAAGAAACGGTTCTGTAAACTTTATATTTTTCCGGTGGAACCGAAGGATTCTTGTCAAACAAAGAGTTGTTTTTCTTAATGCTGCCTTCTTTTGAAGGAACTCTTTTGCGTGAAGAGAGCTCTTCCATCCACTCTTTCAAAAGCCCGATTATAATACTGGCGCAAGTATCCTTTTCTTGTTTGACTGCGTGTGAACTGATCCCGTTATATGTTTCCTGCAACCATCCCATAAGATACTCTTCATCTTCCTGATTGTCTGTCTTGGGGGGAGTCAAATTCCCCAACTCATCTTTAAGAATGAAATTCTTCTTCCCCTGCAAAAACTTCTGATAGTTCGTTCCCGTATATACCACCGTTTGGGGGCTGAAGGCTCCTATTGCGACGCCATCCAACTTAATTAAAAAGACTTGGTTCCATTCATACGGATGATCCCATTCGACAGGTTCAAGGTCTAATTTCAACAACGCATTCACAAATTTCTTGAACTTAACGCTATTCGTTTCGTATGTCTTCAAATCGAGATGTTCTATCTCTACCTCTTCTTGATATACCTCATGAAGAGCTAGAAGACTTAATAAGCCGCGCCATTCCTGCTTTATTTTCTCATGTATCGGGTGTTTCTTGTTTGTCAGCGCCGATTTAAAAAGCAAGGGACGAGCCCAGACATCAGGAATAGAGTTTATGGTCGATTGTTTTAGCGCATCAGAAACTTCTATGTGTTCCGCTATTTTGCTCATCAAGAATTCTTTGTTGCCAGAAAACCATAGCCCATTTTCTAGCGGATCCTGAATGGCCTTGGCAGATAAGCTAGGAAGATAAAGATGTTTTTCGTTTATCATGGTTTTTCTCCTTAGCTACTTCTTTATTGTGTAATTGTCGTTACAGAACGAATACGATGCGGAACAGAAGAGTTCTATCATTTTTTCAATCGGACCTTTTTGGTCTTTATTCGCTATGGTTGCTATAGCTCCTGTAATATATTTAGCAACATAGGTATCCATATCCATGCTGTTGGAGCTTTCTTTGATCAAGTTGCCGATCTTTGTGTCCTTGCCTCCAAAGAAAGGAAGCGGTTTCTTCGGATCACTGCCGTCCGCCATGTCTTCAGCAGAGATCAGCTTGTTGACCAAAAGTCTTATATCGTTAGAGGGCTCGGTTGATCCGCTCTCATGCAGATCACTTATACTGCCCAACCAATAGATGTAATTCTTAAAGAAGGGGGTAAAATATCTTTCAAGATCACCCTGATTGGTGTCGTAGAAAATGTCCTTCTCGGTATCTCGAATTCCCCTGCCAAACAATTGATTGCGCCATGTCGCGTTCATGGCCTCGGGACCCTTGGGCTCTTTCAGAATACTGAGGCCATAGGTAAGATAAGAATATGAAAGCGCGGTCATAGATATCAGTTTCTTCTTTAGGTCTCCCTGTTTACCGATGTCGGTAGAGTCTCTACCCACCGGGAAAGAATCCCATGTGATGGCATTGTCCTTTCTTGACGCTATGAAATGCATCGGAGACTCGAGCGGTTTCTCCGCGCTAATAGGTTGGTCGTAGAAATCAAAAGACGCAAGGGCGGTTATCATTTCGATATAATGCGGATTGTTCTTTTGTGCACCTTGTCCCGTCGCAAAATTGCCCACGCTATAAGAGCTGGAGTCCCCTATAAAGTATATTTGGTCAAATCCAAGCTTTTTTTCCGAATAGAAACTCAACGCCGCCTTTGTCGCCAGCGCGAATTCTTCTACTTTCGCAAATATCTTGCCGGCGCTTGCCTCGGCTTGTTCTTTTTTGGGGTCCTTCTCATAACTGAAATATGGAAGCACTAATGCGCCACCTAAAGCGATCCTGCTTTTGTTTTCCCCCAGTTTAGCTTTGTCATGTTCCTTTAGCGTTTTCTTATGTGCAAAAGTAGGAACTCCCGCAGCACCTGTACCACCGAAAATCGACCCTACCAAGAACACGCCCATCTCACTGGGACCACCAGTGAGAGACTCCAGATCTTTGAAGAAGCTCTTCCATGGTTCAGTTTCAAACACTTTTTCATCACTCATCGCGGCCGACATGGTCAATGCGCCGATTGAGGGATGGCCTCTAAATCCCTCCGTTAGCTCTGACTTCAATTCTTCCTGCGTGAATAGAAGATCAACCAGTTGAGAGAGTCCCTTGGCCTGAGTTTGCATTTCGGGATATCCTATCATCTGTTTCAACGCAGTGGCTTGCCCGCTTTTTGTGTCCGAAGAGAAAACTCCCCAGACCAGACCATCATCACTCGGAATCTCTATCCGCGTGGTGAATATTCGGCCTCCATTTTTTCTATCAGCCAGCGCTCCTAAGCGTTTCCGACATTCCTGATAACGCTTTATAACCGTCTTTGTGTTGTTGAGATTGCCATTGCCCGAATCGGGATCGATAAGAAATATCTTCAGCTCCTCAGGACCATATCCTGCCGCGCAGAGATAGACCGCAGACTCTATGACTCGTGCCCCGGTTCCCCCGATGCCTATCAGATAGTTCTTTTTCATGACAACCTCTCCCTGTTTTATTTATCCGATTAGTTTTCTGCCCGGCACGACATATTTGACATTTAGCGGGGACATGAAAAGTGTTAAGATGTAATACGGTATGAAAGTGATGCCGGATAACATAGAGATCATTATTAATTCCTGATTGAACCCCAACTCTTCACTCCGCATCCTCAAGAAATAGTAAGAGGCTGTAACAACTGCTGTGAGAAGGGAGATAACAAATAATACCCACCATGCAGTGGTCGCGCCAGCCAAATTCATAGCGATATCTTTACGGCCACCAATATAGAACCAGATATAGGCGCAGATTATTGTTATGAGAGCAGCTATCGTAAAAAGAAGTCTCAATATCGTAACGAATTGATCTGTCTCTATTCCCTCAAGCGTGAAATAGGCGAAATAATGGTCAACCACACCGACAATGTAAGCTAGCCAGATCAACCCAATTACCAGCGGTGTTACAAGCCATTTAATTGCAGCCATGATGGTTCCTCCGTCGTGTTGTTTATTTCGTCGTTATGTGAAGATACGCTTTTGCAACTTTGTAATCATTCACCGAGGCCGTTGCTCTTAAAAGGTCTCGGACAAAGCGCTCCAAGTTCAATGTTTTGTTGGGTTCATTGGTCGGAGTAGGGTTATCAGAGGAAAACCCTTTAATCCAATCAGGCGTTACAAAAGCATTCAGTTTGGAAAGGTTGAATTTCACGGAATAAGAAACTGCATCAACTTTGGGTGGGTATTGTAGCTCAACCTCAACAAGGATCGTCTCGCCTTCTCGGGTGACCGTCTTAACTTTTAAATCTTCTGTAGGTTGACTTTCGCTTGCCTTGCCCTTGACGGTCATTATTTTCTCTACTCTTACCTCCATATCCCCGATGGGAGGATAATACCCCTTATCGAGTTTAAGGCTGAAGGTCAGTGGCTTGAGACCCTTATCATCGTCAATGCTTATATCGTAAGTTATAGGAGATCCTTTTGTCTTATCTTTCTTCTTTATCCTAAATGATCGATCGTTTTTCGCTGTTTTCGACTTAATAATCTCTGCATCAAAATCCCGCACGGCCGCTGTCGAAGAAATAATGGTAAACTGATCTTCTTTTACATATTCCTTGAGCGCGGTCCCTTTAAGTGTCTTGAAAAGGTGTTCTATGTTCGGCCCGTTCCCAAATACTATGGCGTAGAACGCTTTCTGGAGCTCGGGGTTGCCTTGTGTGTTCAGGGGGAAGGGAGGAACCTTGGTGTCAAAGATGATTCCGTCGTAATCGCTCTTGATGCCGAGAATAGCGAGATCTATGTCTTTGCCAAAACAACGCTCTTTCAATTTGTCGACCACCTTTAGCACATCACCGTCTGTCTGAAAAAGATCGGTAATAACCATACTGATGCGATCCTGCGCGGTTTGGTCTATGACCTGATCTATGTTGGTCTGCTCCAGGATTCCTTTCTCTTTGTAGAAAGCTTCGTTGTTTTCGGCAGACTTATACTCGTCGCGTGTGATCGAGCGTATTTTTGTGCCGAATTTAAAGAACTTGATCTCTGCTTTTTCCCATGAGGTATGAAGAGCGCTTTCCAACTCATCAAGAAATTTACCATAGGAACTTCCCGGGACCCGCGCAAACCCTTTCATTGAAGTCGTAGCGTCCAGGTAGATGTCAATGGTTATGGCATTGGGGCTTGCTTCTTTCGAGCCCAAGATGTCTTCCTTGGTGGTTTCATCTCCAAAAGTTGGAGCCTGAACAGGCGGGTCGCAAGAAATCATTAAGAACATAATCATCACGCCGAAAAAGAGTACTCTCATGGGTCTTTCTCCTACTTGGTCCTCTTCATATTAAGCTGTAGCTTTCGTCGTTTGCCGTTGAATGAATCGCAGCGCCTCGCCAAGCCAAAGCACCAACGAGGTTGCTCCCACTATCATAGCCCAGTCCTTTACAGAAAGAGGGATCGTACGGAAAAATTCTCCTCCCAAAGTAACCATGAATATCTGGCCAATGAATATCGCCGTGGCCACCACAAGAAAACCCCGGTTCTTAAAAAGACCCGTAAAAGCAGAGGTTGCCGAACCGTGTGAGCGTGCATTGAAAAGATTCCAGAACTGAAGCATGACAAAAGTGGTAAAGAAAATGGTCAGTTCATACGGAGTAACCAAACCGTCCTGTTGTATCTGCATAAGGAAGACCACCATCACAACCAAAAAGAAGAGTCCCGTTATCAAGATATTCTTCATCATGCTTGAGGAAATAATAAAACTCTGCGCATCCCGCGGCTTCTCCAACATGACCTCCCGATGGGCCGGCTCCGAGGCCAAGGCCAAAGCAGCAAGAGTATCCATTATTAGATTCACCCAAAGCAACTGCGTGACGGTCAAAGGGAATTGTACGCCTATGAACGGTCCTAAAAGCGCTATGCCCAGCGCGGCCACATTAACCGTTAACTGGAACAGGATGAAACGCTGAATGTTCTTATAAAGAGAACGACCCCACATGACCGCGTGGGTGATGCTGGTGAAAGAGTCATCCAACAGAATGATGTCGCTTGCCTCTTTGGCCACATCCGCACCATTCTTGCCCATGGCGAGTCCGACATTCGAATAGTTCAGGGCTGGGGCATCATTAATGCCATCGCCGGTCACTGCCACAACATGTCCCTTTTCCTTAAGTAAAGAAACCATGCGCAATTTATCCATGGGACGGGCACGGGAAAGAATTTTTATTCCTTCGACTTGTGCACGCGCCTCCTCATTCGAAAGCGCTGCAAACTCGATACCGGTCATATGGATATCTTTTTGGCCCTTGTTGGAGATAAGTCCACTTTGAACAGCTATTTCCAACGCCGTTTCTGAGATGTCTCCGGTTATCATCTTAACATCGATACCGGCCCTTTTGCACAGACGAATCGCTTCCGGCACATCGGGTCGTATCGGGTAGTCTATCGCCATGAATCCTATCCAGACAAGATCGGTCGCCATTTTATCAACATTCTCGCACTGCACCAGTGCATCCATTTCGCGATAGGCGAGACCAAGAGTTCTCATTCCACGCTTTTGACAGTCAATCAGCTGTCCCATAATAGCCTGATGCGGAAGGGTAGTAGGCCCTTCTTTCGCCAGCATCTTAGCACATCTCTTAAGAACTATTTCAGGCGCACCCTTCACATAAAGAACCTTTTTCTTCAGATCCTGCGAATACCCGTAGGTGGCCATGAATTTTCGCTCGGTCGAGAAGGTCAACTGGTACTCGATATCGAAACGGGCCCGTTGTTCGAAATAATCTACCTTGTTATCATCCAGCCAGGTGAGTAGGGCACATTCGGTCGGCTGACCTATGGCGCAGATGATCTTGCCATTCTCGCGCCCCAAGTTGGCCGTAGTGTTGATCGCAATAGATTCTATAGTTATTATTTGATTGTGTGATGTTTTGTCATCCTTGACCTTATTCCCTATGGAAGGGATCTCTGCAGAGAATACTCGCATCTCGTTAGCTGTCAGTGTCCCGGTTTTATCAGAACAAATAACTGTTGCGGCACCGATGGTCTCGCACGCATGCATGCGGCGAACCAAAGTGTTGTTGGCGATCATTTTGCGCATGCTATACGCAAGGCTCAAGGTCACGCTCATCGCCAACCCCTCAGGGACTGCGACCACGATAATAGTCACAGCGATCATAAAGAACTCAAGGAATTCCTGCCATTCCTTTATCGGCAACCACTCAGCGGGAGACAAGGGAACCATTCCCGTCATAGCGCCTATACCAATGCCCGCGAAGAACACGACGGCGGCCAAGACAATGGTTTTAACCCACCCCGCGAGGGTACTGTTTTCCAGCCAATCCGGAGCTTCCTTTTCCATGCCCAGCATTTCAAAAGCATCGTACACTACTGGAAGCCATACGCGGACCAAGGCTATCGCCGCAGCAAGATTCAGCGTCGCAAAGAAATACCACTGTCCCTAAGAAAGAGACAGCTCTCCGTTCATTACCCCACGGATCGTCAAGGCATCAAATATCAGGACCGCAACAGAAAACCCGATGACCCCGATCAACTTGCTCAAGCGTTCGAGTTGTTTGTTAAGTGGCGTTTCATCCCCTGTCTCTTCGGCCGCGGCACGCGCGGTCTTGCCTATCTCTGTCTTATCACCAACAGCGGTGATCTGGATGATGCCGCGACCATCGCGAACGGTCGTGCCTCTTAATACTGAATATTCAGCATAAGCGGTACTTGCACCCTGCTCTCCATGTTTCACGGTTTTGCTAACCGGCATCGACTCGCCGGTCAACTTGGATTCGTCCACTTGAAGAGAGACCGCCTCCAGAATCAAACCATCCGCCGGAATCTCTTCCCCCATGTTTATGATGACAATATCGCCGACAACAATATCTTTTCTAGGGATCTTTAGAAAGTTCCCACTTCGGATGACCTCTATGTCTTTTTCGTCATCTTTCCTGCTTAACAAGTCAAACTCTTTGTTTGCCTTAAACTCGTTGATGAAGGCAAGCCCTGTAGCCAATGCGATCGCCACGATGATGCCGATGCCTTCCGCATAGCTCCCTTCTATGACGCCGATCACGATGGCAAGAAGGGCGGCTATAATAAGAATTCGGATTATGGGATCATCGAATTTTTCAAGAAACAATTTCCACCAAGGATCACGCTCCGGAGGAGTCAAGATGTTTTCGCCGTGTTCTTGTCTGCTCTTCAGAACCTCGGCGTTGGTAAGTCCTTTTTTCAGAATGTCGTGTTCCATACGAGATAGTCCCCCTCAATTATAACAAAGGCCTCTCATTGTATCGCCTCTTGCTTTTGAGTCAAATTTTTTGCCTTGTTTTTTTTAGAATCAAATCATTCTTTTTTTAGCGGCGTTTTTTCTTTACACCAAAAGAGGTTTTTATATAATCAGCTTCGGCAAGGGAGGGCTTCGTGGACAATCAAACTTTGCAAGTTTTCTTCTTTCTTTTTGGTGCTATTTTTCTCCTTCTTCTGGTACTCGGAGCAACCAACAAAGTAGTGGTTTATTTTGATGGGGCCGATTTTGCTCTTTCCATGGTTCCCTTACTTTCCCTTGTCAGTGCCGTAATTCTCATGGGAGTATTTGGGCCAGAGGTGGAACAAAAAGATCTTACCGGGCAGCAGATATTCATTCTGGGACTCGGTATCGTCATTTCCATCGGAACAGCCGTATGGTCTGTTCGGATGAGTGTCTTTTACAATAAGAACCTTCCTTTCGGGGTTCTTGTCGGAATATTCAAAGTGGCGGCAGCAACCTTGGGCCTTCTTATCATTGTAGGGCTTGTGAGTCGGGCATTCGACAGCAAAATGCGTCTGCGCGATGCTCTCTGGGCCATCGTTCTACTTTCTTTTTTCATATGGATAGGCAAGAAGCTCATCAACGGATATGCTGTGTATCAAGAAAAGGGATGGCCCCTTCCTGCTCCTCGTGGAGCGTGAAACACTGTTTATTTATGGTAGGAGATAAAACAAATGATCGTTTATGACAACAAAAGCTATCTTCGCCTTGTCTTCGCTTTTACCGGCACAGTTATTCCTCGTATGCTTCCGCGGATATTGTTCTTTATGATCTGGGCGGGGGGCATCTCTTCTTTATATGCCTTCGGCATACTCGATAAAGGAGTCAAGGTGGACATGGTCGTGTTCACCATTGTAGGTCTTGCTATGGGTCTTCTTCTGGTCTTTCGCACCAACAGTTCCTATGACCGTTACTGGGAGGGTCGCAAACTTTGGGGAGGCTGCGTTAATCATTCCCGCTCTTTTTCTTTCCTGCTCAACACGGTCATTCCCTCTTCCGACAAGGGATTGCGTTCCTTTATGGCTGAACATCTTGCCGCTTTTCATCATGCCTTGAAAGAACATCTGCGTGATGGTGTTAAAGAAGAACATTTTAAAGGATTGCGTATCGGCAACGCAGAAGCATATCTTGAAGAAAAACATATCCCCAACGCTTTGATGAGAGATCTTCACCTTAAATTAAGCGAGACAGGAAAAAACTATGCTATCCCTGTTGCCCAAACACAGATGTTATTGACACATCTGTCAGAGCTTACCAACAACATGGGCGGTATGGAGCGTATCAGGAATACGCCTGTGCCTTTTGCATATGCTTCACATCTGACCTTTTTCATGTTCCTCTATTTTATGGCATTGCCGTTCGGACTTTATCATTCTCTTCAATGGCTCGCTATTCCCGCCCTTGGCATAATCGTATTGGTGATGGATGGCATAAACGAAATCGGAATAGAAATAGAGGATCCTTTTGGCGACGACCCGAATGATCTGCCCACAGACAAAATCTGTGCCACGATCACCGATAATGTCAGGACCATTCTCGGGGAATAGCTCCTCTTATTTTGCTCCAAGTTTTTTGTCTATATTTTCCAACAACTCCACCATGCGATTGATTTTCCAGTACCAACAGACCATCTCACGGATGAGAAGAAAAACGAAAAACAAAATCACAAATGCAACCAGAATGCTGATCAGAACGCTGTTTTCCATGAAAAACTCCTCTATTTAAATTCATCTTCGGGCACGAGGCCCTGTTCATACGGCATGAACTTCGTAAAGTGTCCGATGAAGCGAAGCTTCACTTCACCCGTCTGTCCGCTGCGGTTCTTGCGGACATAGAGAGTGGCGACATCCTTCTCCTTCGCATCTTTATTCATGTCCCGGTGGATGAACATCACCATGTCGGCATCCTGCTCGATGGCGCCGCTGTCGCGCAGGTCGGAGAGTAGGGGAATGCCGTCACCACCGCTACGCATCTCGACGCGGCGGTTGAGTTGGGCGAGGCCCTGTTCCCCGTCATGGGCGATGCGGAGGTCGAACTGGGGGTCCACCAGTTGCCGGAAAGCGGTTATCAGGTGGGCCCCCACCTGCCACCACGGGGTATGCGGGGAGAGGTCGG
>CALMRE010000247.1 GCA_937871295.1 uncultured bacterium
GCTATGATGAAGCCGGGCGGTTGGAAACGGTGTGGGAGAACGGCTTCGTGACGGGGACCTACGGCTACGATCAGAACGGGAACCGACTGTCGCACGGCGGCATGGAGGCCACCTACGACGATCAGGACCGGATGATGACCTACGGCGACAACGCTTACACCTACACCGTGAACGGCGACATTCTCACCAAGACCGATACGCAGTAAGCGGGGTCGGTCCTCAATATTCAAGATTTCGCCTAGCGGAACTCTCTAAACATTGATCATTTGTCATTGACCATTTATCAGGGGGCGTTCCTCGGTCGCTTGACACCTGCCGACCGATAGGGTATTATGCCGGTGTTTGTCAGGGAGGAGCGACCCGAACATGAAACGCATACGGCAAGTGTACCTTGACACATCGGTCGTCGGTGGCTGTTTCGACGAAGAATTCGAGAAATATTCCAATCTCCTTTTCGAGAAATTCATCGCCGGTGAATTCACCGCGCTGGTGTCGGAGATCACCACCGCCGAACTCGCGTATGCGCCGGAAACCGTGAAGAATAAGTTGGAAACGATCCCGGCCTCCCATATCAAACTGCTTCGCCGGACGCCCTATGCCGATACCCTCGCTGACGCCTATATCAAGGCGAAGGCGGTTCCCCGTTCGATGTATGCCGACGCTCTTCACATTGCCATCGCGACCGTGGAACATGCCGATGTCGTCGTGAGTTGGAATTTTAAGCACATAGTCAACCTCAACCGCATCAACGCATTCAATGCGGTCAATCTGCGCGAAGGGTACGGCGCGATAGAGATAAGGACGCCGAGGGAGGTGCTGGATGTCTAAGCCCAAGAAATTCGATGCGGTCAAGTTCATGCGGGAACAACGCGAGAAAATATCCCGCATGTACTACGAACTCGGTCCGGAAGCTTTTATGAAATATATAAACGAGCGCGGAGAATGGTTGCTCCGGAAAGAAAAGGAGAAAAAAACCGCTTCGAGATCCGTTCGTGCTTCCGCGAAATCGCGCGCCGGTGCTCAAGCAGGAGCGGCCCAGCCTTCGATGGTGGCCGAAAAGAAACCTTCTTACGGGAAGTAGACGTCGGTCCGCCCTTTAACGCCGAATACATCGTTGCCCCGTCGATTTGACTTCCGTGGGCGAAATTCTTACAATGGGGCGTTCTTAAACCGAACGATGGAGGATCCCATGCGTCGCTACCTTGTCGTTGCCGTGAGTCTGCTGACGGCGCTCTATGTCATCTCCTGTGATAACGGGACCGATAAGAACTGTCCCGACGGCTATCACTGGGACGACTCGACCGGCCAGTGCGAGGTGGATACGAGCGAACCCGACAACGACGGACAGGACCTCGACATCGTCAAGGATGACGGCCTCATCGAGGACGGCGACAATGTCATGCCCGACCAGATCATCCCCGATGACGACATCTACACCGGCTCCTGCCTCTACGCGACGCCGGGCGGCACCATAGCGTTCGATGTCGCGGTGCACACCGTCACCATCGGCGCCCTCACCGTCGGCGGCGCGGCCAACGATGCCCTTGTCGCGGGTGAATTGTGGGCCGAGAACAACGACACGAAAAGCGAATTCATGGTGGCGGCGCTCACCCCGGCGCTGGCGGGCGAGAGCTTCGGCTTCCCCGCGGGCACCTACAATTTCTATTACCGCGGCGTCAAGGCGAATCCGACCGACCCGCCCCCGACCGGCATCGCGATACAGGAAAAAGTGGCGATAACCGGCGCGAAAACGCTCGACATCGATCTGCCGCTCTATGAACTGTCGGGTAGCGTCACCAAGAATGGCGGCGCCTTTCCGGCGCTCACCGGGACCGATGCGACCGACACGAAGGTGACGCTCGCGGCGGGGACCTATTCGTTCGAGATACCCTACGCGGAGTTCGGCGCCTTTACCCGTATCGTGCCGAAGGGAACCTATACGGCGACTTTTACCGGCCGCCTGTCGGGCGGCGCGCCGCTGTTCACCGCCAAGGCGCTGTTCGACGGGACCGCCATCGCGGTCACCGGCGCGACGAGCGCTCCGATAGATCTGGTCACCACCACCGTCAGCGGGACCGCGACGATCGAGGGGGTGGCGGTCGACACCGGCGTGCTGGCGCTCGCCAAGAATCCGCCGATGGAGGCGATATCGGTCCCTCTCATCGCCGATCTGGGCGCCACAAAATCGTATAATGTCGAGGTGCTTTCCAACGAAGGGATCGCCTACACCGTCATTTATCTTTCGTCGCTCGCCGACTATCCCTACAGTTTCCAGAAGATACTCAAGTGGCCCGACCTTACTCCGGAGACGACCGGCGCGGTCATACTCGATTTCGGCACGGTCCACGGCACGATATCGCTCGGCGCCGCCGGCGGCACCTTCCCGGCGCTGACCACCTGCACCGCCGCCGAGGCGCAATGTTCCCGCGGCCGTCTCAAGGCGACCAGTTTCGCGGGGGGCACCGTCATCCTCAAGGATCTCGGCGTATCGGGCGACGACTACGCCTATTCGGGACTGCTGGTGCGGCGCCAGAAATACTGCAACGACGAGGCCTGTTCGGCCCCGACCTATTCGCCGCGCGCCTTCGCGCTGACCTTCGACAGTTACTTCAACGACATCGAGGGGATGACCGACTACCTGCCGTTCACCGCGACGGTGCGGGTCAACAATGTCGAGAGTTTCCAGTTCACCGACGGCGGCGGTAATTTCAGCGACGACTTGACGCTCGATGCGGTCCTGGCGCCGGTCGCCGTGTCGGGGACCGTCACTTTCAATGGTACGGCGGCCGCCGCGGCCCCGGGCGATATGCTCTTCGCCCGCGACGTCGATACGCAGTCGGAGGTGCCGGTGATCGATCTGGGGGCGCTCACGGGAGGCGCCTATTCCTTCAATCTGCCGGCCGGTTCCTATCACGTGGTCTATAAAGGGGACAACTACCTCGGGTACGAACAGCGCGGCGTGATCGATACCGATCTGACCGTTTCGTCGGCCGCCGTGACGGGCAAGACGCTCGATATCGGCACGGCCAAGATACAACTGGACCTCACCGTCAACGGCGGGGCGCCGGCCGACTTTCTGACGGCCCGTCCCGAAGTGGATCACTATGATCTCTCGGCGGCGAACGACAAGAACGCCCTCGGCGCTTCGGTCATACCGGTGGTGGAGGCGCAGCCCTATCCCTACATTCAGGTGCTCAAGAGTTCCGCGTGGGACATCTATCTGAACTTCTATATCAAGGAGGGGAACGATTCGTCGGTGTTCCGTTTCCCGGTGACCCAACTGGACAACGTGGCGGGCGATACCGTCGCGGCGGCCGATATCGACATAGTCCCGTTCACCGGCACCCTTACCGCCAACGGCGCCGACATCAATGGAGCGACCGCGGCGCGCGGTTTCATCGAGGTGTCGGGCGAGACCCGCGCCAAGATCTATTTCCCGCCCGCGGGTACCGCGGCGGCCCGTTTCCTGCTGGCGCCCGACGAATACGGGACGCCCAATCCGCAGATGACGCTCGGCGACGGCTTCGATTTCGCCCAGCGGGTCCAGACCTCCTGCATTTACGTAGATAAATAGGCCATGAACGCGTATCACACTATCTTCGACCCGGTGTTCGCCGGCTATCCGTTCCTTGAAACGCCGGTCCGCATCCTGCTGGTGCTCGCCGCCGCCTATTTTCTTTTCTTCATCGGCCGTTTCTACATACTGCGGGCCATCGGGTATGTGATAAAGCGGAGCGCCGTTTCGTGGGACGACCTGCTGTTCGAGAAGAAGGTGTTCCACTGTCTCATCCATCTCATCCCGGTGCTGGTGGTGCACAACGCCGCGTACCTCTTCGTCGGCTTCGAGACGGCGGTGCGGCGCATCACGCTGGCGTTCATCGCGCTCATCATGGTGGTCTTCGTCGCCCGGGTGCTGGCGACCCTGCAGGCGGTCTACGAGCGGACCGAGTTCGCGAAGGATAAACCGATAAAGGGCTTCTTCCAGATCGTGACGGTCGTGCTCTATCTCGTCGGGCTGGTCCTCATGGCGGCGATACTGATGGGGAAGTCGCCCGTCATCATCCTGTCGGGCATCGGCGCGATGACCGCCGTGTTCATGCTGGTGTTCAAGGACGCGATACTCGGCTTCGTATCGAGCCTCCAGATGAGCCTCAACAACTCGATCCGTAAAGGCGACTGGATAGCGATGGAGAAATACGGCGCCGACGGCGAGGTGGCCGACATATCGCTCTACTCGCTCAAGGTGCGCAACTGGAACAACACCTTCACCTCCATCCCGACGCAGAAGTTCCTCGAGGAGTCGTTCACCAACTGGCGCGGGATGCAGGAGAGCGGGGCGCGGCGCATCAGCCGGTCGGCGCCGCTCGATATGGCGTCGGTCCGGTTCGTGACGGAGGGCGACATCGCGCGGCTTTCGGCCGATCCGACGGTGGGACGCCTCGCGGCGCGCGCCGTTGAAGGGCTCGGCCCGCAGGCGACCAATCTGCTCATCCTGCGGCGCGTCATGGCGCTCTATCTGCGCGGCCGCACCGACATCCGGCAGGACCTGACGCTCATGGTGCGGACGCTGGAGCCGACCCACGAGGGACTGCCGCTCCAACTCTACTGCTTCACCGCGACCACCGTATGGGAGGAGTACGAGGCGATACAGGGGGAACTCATCGAGTTTCTCGTCGCCGTCGCGCCGATCTTCGGCATCCGTCTACTGCAGATACCGTCCGGCAACGACCTGCGCGATATCCATGCCGGTTAGATGTTCGATCACGGGGAGGGAAAGAAAATGAAACGTTCGTTACTGCTGTGTTGGTGCTTTTTGGTCGGCCTTCTGCTGTCCGCCGCGTGTAGCGACAGCAAGCCGACGCAAAACGGCGATCTGGACGAGGGGGTGCATGACTATCAGCCGGAGGGCGACGACAAGGATCAGGTCCTGCCCGACACGACCGACGGCGATATCCCGGCGGGAGAGGGGAGCGACGGTATCCAGCCCGACGACGACATGCTGAGCGGCGATGGCGATGAACAGGGCGACGCCGGCGGCGACGAACTGCTTTCCGACAGTGATGAGTTGTCGATATCCGACAGCGATTCGGCGCACGCCGGGATGGGGCCGGGGACCGGCAACGGGTACGACGAGGGCTCGTCGAACGCCGACAATGTGAAGGTCAACGAAGAGGGGGGACTCGAACTCGACAACGGATCGGAGACGGTGCAGACGCTCCTGCGCTATGTGTGGGTGCCTAATTCGGTGGACGGCACCATCTCCAAAATAGATTCTTTCACGCAGGTCGAGGTGGGGCGCTATCATGTCGGCCTTTCGGCGGCGACCGATCCGTCGCGCACCAGCGTCGATCTGGCGGGCAACATGTTCGTGGGGGCGCGCGGCGACGGCACCGTCACCAAGATCGCGGGACACCCCGAATACTGCGTCGACCGCGACCTGAGCGGCACCATCGAGACCTCGACCGGCCCGCTCGATGTCCTGCCGCGCGGCGCCGACGGCCGTTCCACCGACGAATGCGTCGTCTGGACGCGTCTGTTCGACGCGAGCGATCTCAACGGACCCTACGCATGCAACGGCATCCGCGGTGTTGCGGCGACCCCGGAGACCGGCGACAATTTCGAGTACACCGGCCATGTCATGGTCGGCTGTTATCTGGGCGATCCCTATTCGTACCGCCTCAACGGCAACACCGGCGACATCATGCAGATATTCGATATGACCAGCGCCAACACCGAGACCTGCCGTCCCTACGGCTATGTGCTGGACAAATACGGCCGCAACTGGGTTTCCTGCCGCTATATCCCCGAATGGCAGACGCCGGTGAACGGCGGGTTGGGTTGGTTCGACATCAACGATACGACAGAACAGATACACTATATGCCGCAAATACCCGATTACGGCGGGTCCGGCGGTTATTACGGCATCGGCATCGACAAGGAGGGCAATATCTGGGTGACGAGTTTCACCGACGGTTTCGTCCATCGGTATACTCCCGATGCGTCGCCCTTCGCCGATCAGGGCTCGTGGACCTCGCTGCAGGTCTCGACCCTTCACGGTTTCCGCGGTATCGCGGCCGACGACGAGGGCTTTGTCTGGCTCATTTCGACCGAGGAGGGGGCCGGGGTCGATTCGAGCATCTACATGATAGATTCCTCGGTCTATCCCGATCCCGCGTCGATACACGGTCCTTATCTGCTCAGCGATGCGACGATACACCCGTTCCAAGGGACCGGCGTCGGGGTCGATTTCAAGGGGAATGTCTGGGGCATGTCGCGCTGTAACGCCGGTCAGGGGTATGTGACCTACCTTCCCGTGGATCGTTCGACGGCCGTTCCGACGGTGCTTGAAGGTCAGAAAAAGATCATCCCGGTGGGGAACGGTCCCTATGTTTACAGCGATATGATCGGTTACAACCTCAAGAACTTCGCATCGAAGGAGGGGTGGTTCCGCCACACCTTCGAAATATGCGCCTCCTCGCTATCCACCGATTGGCGGAAGATCTACTGGGATGCCGAAGTACCGGCCGACACCCGCGTCATCATCCGGGCCCGGACCAGCGACGATCTGGCCCAACTTGCGCTCGAACAGTGGCAGGTGATCGTCGAGGTGCCTCCCGATATTTCGCCCAAAGATATGCCCGCTACGCTGGTGCAGGGTCACTACATCGAACTGGAGGTGCGCCTGTATTCCAAAAATGTGGGCGTTTCGCCGGTCGTCGGCCAGATCGCGTTCGATTACGCGTGCGTCGACCCCTTCTAGAGGCCCCGCGTCTCCATTTGACCCGCAAAAAAATCGGAGTATACCGGAGACAGACAACGGCGGAGGTGCGTTATGAACGGCGCTATCCTGCTTCTTCTCGCGGCGGCATGGCTCGTCGTCGCCTATGTGTGGTACGGTAAACGGACGATACAGCGGCGTCTCATGGAGCCGCTCGACGGGGAGGGGACCCCGGCGGTGGTGAAGAACGACGGCGTCGATTTCTGTCCCGCCCACCCGATGGTCCTGTTCGGGCACCATTTTTCCTCCATCGCGGGGGCCGGTCCCATCGTCGGTCCCATCATCGCGGCGGCGGCGTTCGGCTGGGGACCGGCGCTCCTCTGGCCGCTCTTGGGCGGCGTGTTCATCGGGGCGGTGCACGATTATCTCTCCCTCATGCTTTCGGTGCGGCACGGCGGCACCTCGATACCCGACATCGCCGACCGCTATGTGTCGCGGCGCGCCCGGCTGCTGTTCATGATATTCGTCGAACTGGCGCTTATCCTCGTGGTGGCGGTTTTCGCGGCCATCACCGCCAAGATGTTCGTCACGACCCCCGAGATCGTCATTCCGACCTTCGGTGCGATACCGGTCGCGATGGTGTTCGGTCTGTTCCAGTACCGCTGGGCCGGCGTCGGCGGGCCGCTGTGGCTGCGGACGCTCCTTGCCTTCGGGGCGCTGGTGGCGCTCATCTATGTCGGATTTTTAGTACCGCTCGCCCTGCCGTTCGACGGCGATACCGCCTATATGGTCTGGTTCGTGGCGCTGATGATCTATGGCTATTTCGCCTCGATACTGCCGGTGTGGATACTGCTCCAGCCGCGTGACTATATCTCCAGTTGGGTGCTCATCGTCGGAACTCTGCTCGCCCTTATCGGCATCGCCGTGACCCATCCGGAGATGAGTCTGGCGCTCACGGGTGATGCAGTCACGGCGGCGGCTGGCGCGAAACTGCCTCTCTTTTTCCGTTGGTCCGACCCGGAGGTGGGTCCCATCGTGCCGTTCCTGTTCATCATCATCGCCTGCGGCGCCATATCGGGATTCCATTCGATCATCGCGGGCGGCACCACCTCGAAGCAGTTGACCAAGGAAAAGGACGCGATGCTGGTATCGTTCGGCGCGATGCTGACCGAGTCGCTCATCGCCGTCATCGCGGTCATCGCGGCGGCCGGCGCCCTGTTCTGGGTGGGCGAGGGGAGTCTGACCGCCGTGATGAAGAGCGGTAGT
Organism: uncultured bacterium; assembly: GCA_937871295.1. Classification (GTDB taxonomy): domain Bacteria; phylum UBP6; class UBA1177; order UBA1177; family JAKLFG01; genus CALMRE01. The sequence goes on from CALMRE010000247.1 coordinate 7,985, forward strand.
CCCATCGGGGTGTTCGGCGCCGGTTTCGGCCGCTTCACCGAGTTCCTTTTCGGGCAGAAAGTGGGAGCACTCGTCGGTATCACGATGATAAACATTTTCGTCATGACCACCCTCGATACGACGGTGCGGCTGGGCCGTTTCCTGACGGTCGAAATGGCGGGCGGGGCCTTCCCGATCCTCAAGCGGAACCGCCATCTGGCGACACTCGTGCCGATCATTCCGGCGTTCCTGCTCGGGGTGAGCGGCGGCTGGAAAACGGTCTGGCCGGTCTTCGGCGCGGCGAACCAACTGGTCGGCGCGCTGGTCTTCATCATCCTCACCAGTTATCTCTACAGTCGGGGCAAGCCGATACGCTACACCCTCTGGGCGACGATCTTCATGCTGGTGATGACCATCGGAGCGCTCCTGTTCCTCGCTCACGGTTACCTGATCGGCGAGAAACCGCAGTATGTGCTGGGGGTTATATCGGTTGTTCTGGTCATCCTTGCCGTCATGATGGCTACCGAAGGGATGAAGCTTGTCACCGGCAATCATTCCGTAAAGAAATAAAGCGAGCGAAATCGCACACTTATTTCTGCCACCAAATAAAGAAATTAGTTGTCAAAAAGAGGACATTAGGTTATAGTTTCGGGCCCGATGGGTATATAGTATAACAAGGGAGTCAACAGATGAATTCCGTGACAAAGATCGCGTGGTGTTGCATCGCGCTGGCATTCCTGTTCCTCGGCGGCTGCGAGAGCGGCACCAAGAAGTTCGTGCCGAAGGATACCGAAGCGAATGCTGATAGTGACCAGCTTCTCGGCGACGAGGACGGTCTGCTCGGCGACGAAGACGGAGTGGTGACCGACGACTGGATCGACGAGGATCCGGGCGACGGCGACGCCATCAAGGACGGCGACAGCGTGAAGGACGACGCGGCGCCGCTCGACGGCGACAGCGCGGCGCCTGACGAGGATGTCGTCCCCGAGACCTGCGGCAACGCGCAGGTGGACGAGGGCGAGGTATGCGACGGGAACCTCATCGACTGCGTGGAGATCGACGATAAACTCTACAGCGGCGGGAAGGCGTCGTGTCTCGATACCTGCCTCGGCTGGGACACGATCACCTGCGACGAGATACCGCACGAGTGCGGCAACGGCATCGTCGAGGGGCCGGAGGTCTGCGACACGGAACTGCTCACCGACTGCGTGGCCATAGATCCCGAGAAGTACAGCGCCGGGAAGGCCTACTGCCTCGAGGATTGCAGCGCCTACGACACGATCACCTGCGAGGAGATCGTGGTGGATGAGGACACCGTGACCGACGATGCGGTGGTCGCCGACGACACCACGGTCGCCGACGAGGATATCGTCGTTGTGGACGATACGGTCATCATCGACGAAGATATCGTTGATGTGGACACGCTGGATATCGATACGGTCGACATCGACATCATTGACGAAGATATCGTGGATATCGACACGGTCGACATCGACTACTTCGAGCAGGATATCCTGCCCGATGTCGATGTGCCCGCTCCCTGCGGATCGGTCCGGCTCGACGGATCGACCGGCTATATCGAGGTTGCGCACAACGCTTTGCTCAATCTCTCGGGCAACTGGACCATCGAGGCGTGGGTCAATCAGGATACCGAGGCCGATCAGTCTCCCATTCTCCGCAAGGGGAACACCCTGACCTATCCCGCCTATTATCTTTACGGGACCTACAATCAGATATTCACCACCGAAGCGCCGTACGGCGGCTATTATTATGACACCGCCACATCGGCGGCGGCCGACGGCGGATCGACACCGTCGACCGGCACTTGGTACCATGTCGCCTTCGTCAAGAACGGATCGACCATCACCACCTTCATCGACGGCGTACCGGGGACCAGCGCCACCGACGCCAACAACTCCTACGCGAACAGCGAGAGCCTCTTCTTCGGTTCGCGCCGGTCGAGTACGCCGAGTTACTTCGACGGTCTGATCGACGAGATACGGATATCGAGCGTTGCGCGCTACACGACCACCTTCACGCCGCAGGAGCGACTCACCAACGAAGCGAACACCATCGGCCTGTGGCATTTTGAAGAGGGGGTCAATAACATCGCCACCAACTCGGCGGGCGCCACGCTTGACGGCCTGCTGGTCGGCGGCGTGACATGGGAGTCGACCTGTGCGGCGGAGGGCCCCATCGTCACCCCCGACGACGATGTGATGCCCGATGAGGATACCGCGGGGACGGTCATCGATACCGTCGGCAGCACCGAGCCGATGACCGGCGGCACCAGCCGCATGCGCGGGAACTTCTATTCCTGCGACACCGACCGGACGCTCACCGAGATAGAGATATATCTGACCTACACCGGTACGCCGACGGTCTATTTCGAGGTATATGAATCGACCGCGCTCAACGGTACCTACTACCCGATCGAAAGCGTAACGGTGACCTCCAGTATGTCGGGCGGCGCTTTCTACTCATCGGGACCGATCGATGTTGCTCTGTATGCCGGCAACTACTATTACATCGGCGCCCGTTGGGGTTCGTCCTACAGTATGGGATATGCTGCCGACACCGCCGCCGCCGTCGGCGACTATCCGACCGCGTTCGGTACTTGGGAGATGGGCATGCTCGAGGACGGCGTGACCAGCGCCCCGGCCAGTTTCCTTTACGACGATGTCATGTACGATTACGCCTACTATCAACGCCTGACGACCGAATAACCATCTTCCCGAAAACATTCAAGAGGTCATCCATGATCACCCGCGCCTTTCTTTCTTTTCTTCTGATCGGCCTGCTTGCGGCCTGCGGCGATACCGACAATACGACGACCGATACCGACACGGCCGCCGATCTCGATACGGCCGTCGCCGATGATGTCGTCATCGATGATATCGTCACCGACGAAACGGTCGACGATCTGCTGACCGACGATGTCGTTCCCGACGACGCCGCGGGACTCGTGATAACGCGCCCCGCCGTCCTCGAAACGACGCTCGGGGCCATCACCATCGGTCTCTACGGCGAAGAGATGCCGGTCACCAGCGCCAACTTCGAGAGCTACATCGAGGAGGATTTCTTTGCCGGGCTCATCTTCCACCGCGTCATTCCCGGTTTCGTGGCGCAGGGGGGCGGGTACGACCAGACCCTGACCGAGAAGACGCCGCACGATCCGATCGATTTCGAGCGTACTACGGTGGCGAAGCATGTGAAATACGCCGTCTCGATGGCCCGGACCAGCAACATCGACTCGGCCACCTCGCAGTTCTTCATCGCTTTCGATATCCTGCCGCACCTCGATTACACCTCCGACGACGATTTCTTCTCGACCTCCAAGTTCCCGTGCGCCGTCTTCGGCATCGTGACCGACGGTTTCGAGGTCGTCGACGCGATGGAGGCGGTCGAAACGGGCGCGCAAGGCGGCATGGAGGATGTTCCGGTGACCCCCATCGTCATCACCGGGACGCACTTCGCCGATTAACCGCCTTTTTCTTGAATAATCCTTCCGAATTCTATATAGGATAAGCGTTCTAATTCTTTCAGGAGACGAACATGGTCTTTCGCGTGGAAGTGGGTCTTCGGGGCGATCTCAAGGATCCGCACGGCAAGATAATCCAGCGGCGTGTCAAGAGCGACTTCAATATCGAGTCGGTCGCCGATGTCCGCGTTTTCAAGGTCTACCTCATCGATGTGCAGAAGGCCGACCTCGCGCAGGTCAAGCGTTTCGTCGCCGAGGTGCTGACCGATCCGGTCACCGAGGTGGCGCATCTCAACGAGGACCTGACCGACGCCTTCGCCTTCGACTGGCTGGCCGAGGTGGGCTTCCTCCCCGGCGTCACCGACAACGAGGGGCGTACGGCGCTGTGGGCCTTCAAAACGCTTTTTCCCGGGGTCGTGGGCGAACACGACGCGGTCTATGCGGGCCGCAAATATCTCCTGAACGGGTCGCTCGGCCAGAAGGAGGTGGAGCGGATAACGACGGGACTGCTGTGCAACAAACTCATCCAGCGGCACCGGGTCATCGGCCGCGCCGCGTGGGAAAAGGGCGACCGGATGGGCGACCGTATCCCGGCGGTCACCGAACAGGCGCGTCCCGAGGTGCGGCTCGTGCCGCTCGAGATAGAGGACGAGGCGCTCGACAAGATATCCAAAGAGCGCGTTCTGGCCCTTTCCCGCGAAGAGATGAAGGCGGTGCAGGCCTACTACCGGCGGCCCCGTACCAAGGCGATGCGCAAGGAGCTGGGGTTCCCCGAACTGCCGACCGACTGCGAACTCGAGGTTCTCGGCCAGACCTGGTCGGAACACTGCAAGCACAAGATATTCAGCGCCGAGATATTCTACACCGACGCCGTCACCAATGTGGCGATGAAGATCGATTCGCTCTTCAAATCCTACATCAAGAAAACGACCTACGATCTCCTTCCCACCATGCCGTGGGTGAAATCGGTCTTCGACGACAACGCCGGGGTCATTGAGATAGACGACGGCCTGCTCCTCGCGATGAAGGTCGAGCCCCCCCACAGCCCCTCGGCGCTCGACCCGTACGGCGGAGCGCTGACCGGCATCGTCGGGGTGAACCGCGACATCATGGGCTGCGGACTGGGGGCGAAACCGATATTCAACACCGATGTCTTCTGCTTCGCATCGCCGTTCTACCGCGGCGATCTGCCGGGGCCGAATCTCCTCCATCCGGCGCGCATCTTCCGCGGCGTTCATCAGGGGGTCAAGGACGGCGGCAACGAATCGGGCATCCCGGTGGTCAACGGCAGTATCTTCTTCGATAACCGCTTCATCGGCAAACCGCTGGTGTTCTGCGGCACCGGCGGGCTCATGCCGGCCGAGGTCCGCGGGAAGCCGTCGTGGCAGAAGAAACCGGAACCGGGCGATCTCATCGTCATGACCGGCGGGCGGGTCGGCAAGGACGGCATCCACGGCGCTACCTTCAGTTCCGAGGAGCTCCATCCGGGCAGTCCGGTGACGGCGGTCCAGATCGGCGATCCGATAGTCCAGAAGCGGATGACCGACTTCATCCTTGAGGCGCGCGACAAAGGTCTCTACACCGCGATCACCGACAACGGCGCGGGCGGCCTGTCCAGTTCGATCGGGGAGATGGCGACCGGCACCGGCGGGGCGCGGATAAACCTGGAAAAGGTGCCCCTCAAATACGAAGGGCTCCAGCCGTGGGAGATATTCGTCTCCGAGGCGCAGGAGCGGATGACGCTGTCGGTCCCGGCCCGGCACATGACCGAACTGCAACGGATAGCGGCGATCCACGAGGTCGAAATGACCGCCATCGGTGAATTCACCACCAGCGGTCAGTTGGAGATATACCACGGCAAAACGCCGGTGGCGCTCCTCGATATGGAGTTCCTGCACGACGGCCTGCCGAAAATGAAACTCGAAGCGGTCTGGGCGCGCCCCGAATGCAACCAGTGGGACCTGCCGCAGTACGACGATCTCAACGCCATCATGATCGACATGATCGGGCGGCTCAATATCGCGAGCAAAGAGGAATGGGTGCGCCAATACGACCACGAGGTGCAGGGGCGGTCGGCGGGGAAACCGTTCGTCGGCGCCTTCAACGATGGTCCGGCCGACGCGGCGGTGGTGCGGCTGACCCCGTTCCGCAAGACCGCGTGTGTGGTCTCGCACGGCCTCAAACCGACCTTCAGCGATATCGACGCCTACTGGATGACCGCGTCGGTCATCGATGAGGCGGTGCGCAACGCCGTGGCGGTGGGCGGCGATCCCGATTTCCTCGCGGGGCTCGACAATTTCTGCTGGCCCGACCCGGTCCATCATGAAGAGAAGAATCCGGGCGGCAAGGAGAAACTGGCGGCGCTGGTCCGTTCCAACATGGCGCTCTACGACATCTGCACCCAGTATCGCATCCCGCTCATATCGGGCAAGGACAGCATGAAGAACGACTACGGCTCGGGCAAGGAGAAGATATCGGTCCCGCCGACGCTCCTGTTCACCCTGCTGTCGCGAATGGCCGATGTCGAGAAGATGGTATCGATGGATTTCAAGAACGCGGGCGACATCGTCTATCTCGTCGGCACGACCGCCGAAGAGATGGGGGCCAGCGAATATTTCTCCTACCACGGCATCAAGACCTGCGGACTTGCGCCGAAGGTGCGGCCCGCCGAGTTCCTCGCCGCTTACCGTAAACTGCATATCGCGATGAAGGAAGGAATCGTCGCTTCGGCGCACGACCTTTCGGACGGTGGTCTGGCCACGGCGGTGGCCGAATCGGCCTTCGCGGGGGCGCTGGGGGTCAAACTCGATATCACCAAGGTGCCGCGCAAGGGCGTCATCGAACGCGACGATATCGTGCTCTTCTCCGAATCGAACGGCCGCATCCTCGTGTCGGTCAGCCCGGCCCATCGCGCCCGGTTCGAGGCCATCATGGCCGATGCCCCGTGCGCGGCGGTGGGCGAGGTGAACGGTTCGGGCTTCATGAAGGTGAGCGGGACCGGCGGCAGGGTGCTCATCAGCCTGCCTTCCGAAGAGTTGTGGCGGCACTGGAAGGCGCCCCTCGAAAAACTGAAGTAGCGGCGGAGGACTCGATACATGGCAAAGGCGAATGTCCTGATACTCAGCGGATACGGCATAAACTGTGAAGTGGAGACCGGCTGGGCCTTCGAGATGGCGGGTGCCGACAAGGTGGTCACCAGCCATGTCAACCGCGTCGTTTCGGGCGAAACCCCGCTCAAAGATTACTCGGTGCTCGTCTTCCCCGGCGGCTTTTCCTTCGGCGACCACATCGCCTCGGGGCGGGTGCTCGGCATCAAGATAAAGCAGGAACTCGGCCCGCAGTTGGCCGACTTCGTCCGGTCGGGGCGGCTCATCATCGGCATCTGCAACGGCTTTCAGGTGCTCGTGAAGATCGGTCTGCTTCCCGGCGACGACGAAACGGTCTTCGGCGAACAGAAGGCGACGCTCGCCCACAACGATTCGGCCCGCTATGAGGACCGCTGGGTGACGCTCAAGGTCAACGCGAAGAACAAAAGTCCCTTCCTGCGCGGCATCACGACGCTTCCCTGCGCGGTGCGGCACGGCGAGGGGAAATTCCTTGCCTTCGACCATGAACTGGCCCGTATCAAGGCGCATAATATGATCGCCTTCCAGTATGTCGACAAGGCGGGCAACCTGACGCAGGAATACCCGCAGAACCCGAACGGTTCGGAGCAGGCGATCGCCGGTATCACCAATAAGCGCGGCAACATACTCGGCCTCATGCCGCATCCCGAGGTCTTCATTTCGAAGACCCAACACCCGCACTGGACCCGTCTGCCCGAACTCGACGACGAGGGGCCGGGACTCAAGATATTCCGGAACGCGGTCGATTTCGTGAAGAACGAGCTGTGAAAAAGGTCGCGCTCGCCATCGCCATCGGCTTTGTCGCCGCGCTCCTGCTCTGGCTCATCGGCTCTTCCGAGACCTTCCACAACTTCAATATGTTCGTCATCGACCTCATCATCGAGCAGGTAAAGGCGCTCATCGGGTAGAGGTGTTGCCGTTCAAATTTGTAGGGGCGCTCCAACGGAACGCCCTCTTTTCTTGATATCTTTCCTTGCCTTCGTTACAATCGCCTGAAACTTACGGAGTCACCGCCCATGAACGCCGCCGAATTCATTGCCAAGTGGAAGAGGGTCGAACTCAAGGAGCGCTCCGCCGCGCAGGAGCACTTTCTGGATCTGTGCCATCTGGTCGGGCACAAGACCCCGGCCGAGGCCGATCCGAAAGGGGAGCGGTTCTGTTTCGAGAAAGGGGCGGCCAAGCACGGCGGCGGCGACGGGTTCGCCGATGTGTGGTACAAGGATCATTTCGGCTGGGAATACAAAGGTAAAAAGAAAGACCTGACGGCGGCTTACAACCAACTACTCCTCTATCGCGACGCGCTCGAAAATCCGCCGCTTCTGGTGGTTTGCGACCTCGACCGGATCATCGTCCACACCAACTTCACCAATACTGCCTCCGAGGTGCACGAAATAGCGCTCGACGCGCTGGGCGAACCTCGCAACCTCGAAATCCTCCGCGCCCTGTTCACCGACCCGGAGAAACTGCGCCCCGGCAAGACCACCGCGACGATCACCCAGAATGCGGCAAAGCACTTCGCCGGTATCGCCGACTCGATGCGGAAGCGGGGACTCGACGCCGCGCAGGTGGCTCACTTCCTCGACCGCGTCGTTTTCTGCCTGTTCGCCGAAGATATCGGACTCCTCCCCGACATGATATTCACCAAGATCGCCGAACGGGCGGCGGGCGACCCGGCGAAGTTCCGGCGGTTCCTCGGCCAACTCTTCGAAGCGATGGCTTCGGGCGGCGATTTCGGGCTCGAAAGCATCCGCCATTTCAATGGCAACCTCTTCGACGACGCGACGGCGCTCGACCTGACCGAGGATGAAGCGGCGCGGATAGCGTCGGCGGCGGCGCTCGACTGGAGCGTCATCGACCCCACGATATTCGGGACGCTGTTCGAACGGGGCCTCGATCCGGCGAAACGGTCGCAACTCGGCGCCCACTTCACCGGCCGCGAGGATATTGAACTGCTTGTCGAGGCGGTGGTGATGCAACCGCTCCGCCGCGAATGGGACGAAACGCGGCGCTTCGTCGAGCCGCTGCTCGAAAAGACGCAGAAAACGGCACCCAAGCAGGCCAGAAGCGTGCTCCAGCAGTTCCTTTCGCGCCTCCAAACGGTCAAGGTGCTCGACCCGGCGTGCGGTTCGGGCAACTTCCTCTATGTGACACTCCACAAGTTGAAAGACCTCGAAAAGGAGGTGATCGTCTACCAGATGGAGCACGGCTTGGATACCTCGTTGCCGATGGTGGGGCCGTGGCAGTTGTACGGGATCGAGGTGAATCCTTATGCCCACGATCTGGCGCAGATGACGGTATGGATCGGGTGGCTTCAGTGGCCGCGGCTCAACGGGTTCGGCTCCATCGAGAACGAGCCGATCCTGCGGAAGATCGGCGACAATTTCCAGTGCAAGGACGCGATACTCGACCTGACCGATCCGGCGAGTCCGAAAGAACCCGAATGGCCCGCCGTCGATTTCATCGTCGGCAACCCGCCGTTCCTCGGCGACAAACACATGCGTCGTGAACTTGGTGACGCTTATGTTAATAAATTGAGATCTCTATACGAAGGCAGAATCCCTGGACAATCAGACCTTTGTTGCTACTGGTTTGAGCGGGCGCGAACTCATATCGAACACGGTAAATGCAAACGGGCTGGACTCCTTGCCACGCAGGGCATCCGTGGCGGCGCGAACCGCGAAGTGCTCAAACGCATTAAAGAAACCGGCGATATCTTCTGGGCCATCTCGGACAAAGATTGGGTGCTCGACGGCGCGAATGTTCATGTCAGCCTGATCGCCTTCGACGGTGGTGTGGTGTTGGAGCGGATGCTTGATGGAAAGAAGGTCGCGAACATTAGCCCATCTTTAGCGGAAGAAAAAACCCCTATAGAGGCAAAACCGCTTACTGCAAATAGGAACATGAGTTATATTGGCGTTGCGCTTCATGGACCATTTGAAATGAATGAATGTCTAGCCGTCGAGATGCTTTGTTCGGCAGGCAACCCACACGGCAAGCCTAATTCGGATGTGATTCGACCCACTATTAATGCTTATGAGGTAACGCATCGTCCCGATAATAAATGGGTGTTCTGTTTTTCCCCAACAATGTCAGAAGCGGAAGCATCACTTTATCACGCACCGTTTGAGTATCTGCGAAATACGGTATGGCCTGTTCGCGTAAAGAATAATCGAAAGTTATACCGCGAGCGTTGGTGGATTCATGGCGAAGCGCGCCCTTCAATGATTTCTGCGATAGCAAAAATCCAGCGATTTGCTGTTGTGTGCCAGACGTCAAAACATCATGTGGTGTCATGGTTGCCGAACATTGTTTTGCCAGCTCAAACATTAATTGTTTTGAGCCACCCAAATGATTGTTTCTTTGGTCTGGTGATGTCGCGTCATCATCGGTTGTGGGCTTTACGCATGGGCACGAGGCTAGAAACTCGTCCACGCTATACGCCGACGACCTGCTTTGAAACCTTCCCGCTCCCGACGCCCACCAAAGAGCAAGAGCAGGCGATAGGCGAAGCGGCGAAAAGCCTAGATCAACTCCGTACCAACTGGCTCAACCCGCCCGAATGGACGAAAGAAGAAGTGTTGGAGTTTCCCGGCACCGTCGGTGGCCCGTGGGATCGCTTCATCGACCCGGCGACCGCGCAGGATCGCGGCGGATTCAAAGTCGGAACCGTCCGCTATCCGCGCATCGTTCCCCGCGACGAAGCCTGCGCCAAGCAGTTGCAGAAACGAACCCTCACCAATCTTTACAACCAGCGCCCTGCGTGGCTTGACCTCGCCCACAAGAAACTCGACGAAGCGGTCTTTGCCGCCTACGGCTGGCAACCGACCCTGACCGACGAAGAGATATTGGAAAAACTGCTGGCGCTCAATCTAGGGAGGAATTGATATGCAGACAACACGGTCGAAACTGTTGGAGTTCGCCTATTTTCCCGAGATCGAAAGAAGATTCGAAGACATCGCGATCTTGGCCCAGCCGGAACCGTGGGATCATTCCGACACCCTTTCACGGCGGTTCGCCATCCTGCGGAACTACTTGGAGCGCACCTTCGAAAAGTTGGAAGAGGAAAAGAATATCGCCTACACCGCCACCGCCGAATATGCCTGTTTTAATTCAGGATTGCTTACGGAAAACCGCGAAGACATCTTCCTGCTTTTTCAAACGAATAAGCATCCTACGGCGACTTCGCCGTATTTCTTCATGAGCGCCCAGAAAGAAAGCGACGCTTTCATCAACCGTTATTTCTCCGGTCGCCTGCCGCTACCCGCCGACTATTTCCAACAGCCGGAACTGCTCATCTGCAATCCGCACCTGCCGCTCACCGTCGATTACGACCATATCATCGATGAGAACATCATCCGTTTCCCCGAACCGTTGCGGGGCAATAGATACGCGTTGCGGAATCTGGTCAAGGGAGCCATCGAGTACACCATGAAACTGGTGCGGAACAACTACCGGACCGCCGTTCCGCAGTATTTCAACGGGCATCTTCAAATCCTACTGCCGCTCTATCTGACCGATCCGCACGGGCCGCCCGACCTTGCGCTTGCGCTCTACCGCGAGGAAGGCGGCTATGTCGGCCGGACCTGCCTGACCATGAAGATGGCCTATCAGAACGCCCGCGTCATCGTGCGGCCCGACGCCGAAAGTTGGCTGAAACCGTAAAATGTAAGAAAAGAGAAAAGGACATAAAGGACACGAGGGACAAAAGCGACGGAGTTGGAGGGAGCCCGCCGGCCGGCGTGAGAACATCCGGAGTTGAGCGGGGGTCGTAGGGGCATTCCTTGTGGGTGCCCTAGTTGAGCGGCCTGCGCCTCCCCGAAAAGTTGCTTTAGGTTCTCTTCCTATTATAATGGCCCCGTTTTCCTTTTATCGTTTTTTTTATGGTTGACGATGAACGGTGTAGTGGCGGTCCTTCTTGCCGGAGGCAGGGGACGCCGGATGGGGGCGCAGGTCCCCAAACAGGAACTGGAACTGGACGGCAAAAAGATATACCGCATCACCGCCGAACGGTTCAGCGCCTTTCCCGGCATCGACCGTATCCTGTTCGTCGGCGCGGCCGATCGGCTGGACGAGTACCGCGCGGGGCTCGCGGGGATCCCGAATATCATGGGGGTCATCGCGGGGGGCGACGAACGGTACGATTCTGTGTGGAACGCGCTTGAAGCGCTGAAAAACGATCCGCCCGCGGTGGTGCTGATGCATGATGCCGTGCGCCCCTTCGTGACCGGCTGGACGGTGGCCGAGGTCATCCGCGAAGCCCATGAGAGCGGCGCGGCGACCGCGGCGATACCGGCGACCGATACGGTGTTCGAGGTGCACGACGGCCTCGTGACGGCGATATCCGACCGTAAGACGATGTGGCGCGTCCAGACGCCGCAGGGCTTCGGTTACGACCTGCTCCGGCGGGCGCACGAGGAGTTCCGCACACGCGGCGGCGAAACGACCGACGACACCCGGCTGATCCGCGAACTCGGCCATCCGGTACGGGTGGTGGAGGGGAGCGCGACCAACCTGAAGATAACGCGCCCGGAGGACCTCGGGGTCGCCGCGGCGATCTACCGCGAACTTAAGGAGTGACGCCATAGACATCATCCTGCGCGACAAGGACCGCACCCCGGTCAAGCCCCGCACGCCGGGGCAGAACATCTTTACCGAAGCGGTCGACAAGAAAGAGATCGTTTTCGTCGACGGTCCGGCGGGGACCGGCAAGACCTTCCTCGCGGCGGCGCTGGCGGTGAAATTCCTCCGCGAAGGGCGTATCGAGCGGGTGGTGCTCACCCGTCCGGCGGTCGAAGCGGGCGAGAAACTGGGGTTCCTCCCCGGATCGCTCGAGGAGAAGATAGACCCGTATCTGCGGCCGCTGTTCGACGCCATTGAGACGCTTTTCACCTTCGAGGAATCGGCGCGGCTCATCTCCAGCCGCCAGATAGAGGTCATTCCGCTCGCCTTCATGCGCGGCAGAACGCTGAGAAAGAGTTTCGTCGTTCTCGACGAGGCGCAGAATACGACCACGGCGCAGATGAAGATGTTCCTGACCCGGTTCGGCGAGGGGAGCCGGATGGTCGTGGCGGGCGATTCCTCCCAGCGCGACATCGGTACGGCGCAGAACGGGTTCACCGACGCGATGCAGCGGCTTGAGGGCTTGAACGGCATCACGGTGGTGCGGCTGGGACTGACCGATATCGTGCGGGCCGACATTATCGGACGGATACTCGAGGCGTACGAAAGAGCATGATACGGAGGGCGCGGGAAACACAGCGGGCGGCGGCCGAACGGTGGGAGCGGATAAAGGACAACTACTACCAGTGGCTGAAACTTTCCGAACGGCGGACCGCCATCGTGGTGCTGTTCGTTTTCTCCGCGCTCGCCGCCTATCTGACCATCCCCGAAACGACCATGAGTTTCCTGCCGACCCGCGACAGCGATGCGGGCCGCGTCATGAAATTCAGCGTCCGCGCCGACCGCGATTACGATATCGTGGATGAAGAGGAAACGGCGCGTATCCGCGACGCGGCGCTCGGCAAGGTGCTGCGTCACTATGTCTACCGCGACAACACCGCCGGCTATCAGAAACTGCGGCAGGCCTTTGCGGCGATGAGGGGGAGGGCCGTGGAGGTCCTTGTCGAAAAGGGCTCCGCCGAGGCCGCAGCGCTCCCTCCGGAATTCGAGAAACTTCATCACGCCGCGCTGGAGCGGAATCTCGCCGTATTGGTGACCGAGAGTCTGCGCGGGGATGTCTATATCGCCCTCGACGAGAAGAAACGCGATTTCGAGAAAGCGGCCGGCGCGGCGGTGGGAGAGGATCTCTTTTCGCTGTTGCGGGCCGGCTTTTTCTCCGCGGAACTTGAGGACGCCATCTTCTCGCTCATTGACCGGCTCGATAACTATTATCTGGTCCGCGAGGGCTTGGGCGACAACTATCAACTCGACCGGATAGCGGTCAAGAAAGGCGATACGGTGTCCAAACGGCCGCGCTACCGCGTGATCTCGCGGCAGACGCTTCCGGCCGAGATACAGTACGGCCAGAAGGCCCTGCGGCAGGGCGCCGACTTCACCGACAAGGGGCTGACCCTCATCGCGGCGGCGGTCCATACCTTTCTGCGCGACAACATCGTCTTCGACGAGAAACTGACCGAAAAGATGCAGAAAGAGGCGACGCTGGCCATTCCGCCGGTCATCATCAAGGTCAAGAACGGCGAACTGATCGCCCGCGCCGGGGATGTTATCACCAAGCGCCAGATATCCATTTTCCGCGACATCGTGGAAAAGAAGAAGGAAAAGCCGCTGCTGGTCATCTTCCTCGAGCATCTCGCCTTCATCATGTTCACCGCCGCGGTCAGTTTCTTCTCCTTCCGGCGCAGCGTCAGCAAGTTCAGCGTCCGCAACAAGGATATCCTGCTGATGTCGTTCCTCGCCCTGCTGACGGTGCTCCTGACCTACGGCATCACCTCGATATCGGTGCCGTTCTCCCAGTGGATGGGGAACATCGACGCCCGGGTCTTCAACTTCCTCCTGCCGTTCCCGTTCATCGTGGCGACGGTACGCCTGCTCGTCAATACCGAGACGGCGCTCTTCTTCATCATCACCACGACCCTTCTTTTCGCCAATGTCTTCCCCGACAACTACTATTTTCCCGCCTACTACACGATATCGGCGCTCTTCTACCTCTTCCTCATCACCCATATCGACCGGCGCAGTCACGTCCTGCGGGTGAGCCTGTCGCTCTCGGGGCTCCAACTCATACTCGCGCTCCTCATCTTCCTGATGGACAGCACCCTGCCGCAGGAGAACCTGCTGCGCGGCCTCGCGGTCGCCTTCTCGAGCGGCGTCGTATCGGCCCTGCTTCTGCTCGGGCTCATCCCGCTGTGGGAGGGGCTATTCGGCTACACCACCGATATCACCTATCTGGAACTCACCTCGATGCAGCACCCGCTCATGGCGCGGCTCGTGACCGAGGCGAACGGCTCCTACCAGCACAGTCTCATGGTCGGCGTGATGGTCGAAGAGGCGGCGCGGCGCATCCATGTCAACCCGCTTGCCTGCAAGGTGATGGCCTATTATCACGACATCGGCAAACTGCACGGTCCTTTCTACTACTCCGAGAACCAGTCGGGGCAGAACATTCACGATACCCTTCCGCCGCTCGAGTCGACCCGCATCATCATCAAGCATGTGGCGCACGGCGTGGAACTCGCACGGCACTACAAACTGGGGGAGAAGATAGAGGCGGCTATCCAGCAGCACCACGGCACCTCCTTCGTGAAGTATTTCTACGAAAAGGCGCTGCAGGCCGATCCGCAGACGCCGGCGGCCTCCTATCGTTATCCGGGGCCGAAACCGCACTCGAAGGATGTGGCGCTCATCATGCTCGCCGACAGCGTCGAGGCGGCGATCCGCAGTATGAAGGAAAAAGACCAGCAGAAGATAACCGACGGCGTACGTAACATCATCGGCCGCATCATCGCCGACGGACAGCTTTCCGAAAGCAACATGACGATGCGCGATCTTTCGATCATCGAGGATAGTTTCATCAAGACCCTTTCCGGGCAATATCACGCCCGGGTCGAATACCAGCAACCGGTGGCTTGAAGCGATGAGACTCTCCATAGAACTGACCCCCGGCATCCTTCCGGCGCTCGACCGGGCGGCCATCCGCCGTGCCGTCAAGGGGACGCTCGCGGCCGAAGGTCTGCGCGCCGCCGATCCGTGGGAGGTGGCGATACGCTTCGCCGACGCCGACGAACTGCGCAGGGTCAATCGCGACCTGCGCGGCATCGACCGGGCGACCGACATCATCTCGTTCCCCGCCTCGGAAGGGGAGGGGGGCCAGTACGCCGGTTTCCTCTTGGGCGACCTGCTCATCGCCCCGGCGGTAGTGGCGGCTCACGCGGAACGCTACCGGACGACCGCGGAGCGCGAAACGGTCTTCGTGGTGGTTCACGGCCTGCTGCATCTGCTCGGCTACGATCACGATACCCCGGCTGAGCGGCGCCGCATGCGCGAACGGCAGAACGCCATTATGGAGCGGTTGGGTCATGGCGCGGCGTAATCTCATCACGGCCCTTCTGGGCGTCGCCTATATCGTCTCCTATGCGCTCAGTTTTCCGCTGGTCATTCCCGGCACCGCCGAGCCGATCATCCTGCATAAACTATTCGGCGCCTATACCGCCTATTTCGTTTTTCCCTTCCTCCTTTCCTTCCTGTCGCGTTTCGAGACCTTCCGCGCCCGCTACCTGTGGGGCTGGTTCGTCTGCTCGATAGCGAGTCTCTTGGTCTTCTACTGGGCCTTCTTCGCGATCCATACCTACGGCGGAGTGAGCCCCTTTTTCACCTTTCTGCTCCTCATCGGGATGATGGGAGGCGAGTCGTTCCTGTTCTGGTCGCCCTTCATCGCCCTGTGGCACTGGCTTGACCGGCGGGGCAAGGCGATCCCGGCGCTCGTCGCCGGCATCTGGACCTCCATCGAGGCGTCGCGCAACTTCTTTCCGGTCGATTTCTTCTGGTCGGCCATCGGTCATTCGCAATACGATAATCTGTTCTTCATCCAGTGGGCGGCGGTCGGTTCCAACTATATTCTTTCGTTCTTCATCGTCTGGTCATCGGTGCTCGCCTACGGCTGGATAGTCCGGAAAGAACGACGGGTGCGCGAAACGGCCATTTGCCTGATATTTTTCATCGTTATGGGTAGTTATGGATTGTGGCGGCTCAACGAGGTGCGTAATACCGAACCGGTGCGTCAGGTGAAGACGGCGCTGCTCCAGCCCAACATCGGACAGGAGATCATCAACGCGAAAAGCGACCAGATGAAGATGATCGTCGACCGTTTCACCGCGCTGCTGGAAAAGGTGCCGAAGGATACCGATCTGGTGGTCTGGCACGAGGCGGCGATGCCGGTGCGGGTGCCGCGCGGGTTCAGCGATTTCAATAAACTCTGGAACAAGTTCTTTCCCGACGCGCCGCAGTTCCCCCAGCAGATCATCGGACTCGATATCGTCGATATCTCGAACCCGGACGATTTCAAGTACTACAACGCCGCCGGTTTCATAGATGACGGCAGGATAGCGAAGGTCTACGACAAGATAAAACTGGCTCCTTTCGGCGAATACCTGCCGTGGAGCGAACTGATGGAGTCGATAGGGCTGACCACGCTGGTCCCGAGCACCGTCGGCGCCTTCCAGCGCGGCACCGAATATACCGTGTACGACTTCGGCTTCGCGAAGGCGTCGATCCTCATCTGCTACGACGGCACCTTTTCGGAAAATGTGCGCGGCTTTGTCCTGAACGGCTCCGACCTCATCGTCAGCATCACCAACGACGCGTGGTTCGGGTACAGTTCGGCCGCCTCTCAGCACACCAGTTTCTATAATTTCCGCGCCGTGGAAACGGGGCGCACCATCATCCGCGCGGCCAATACCGGTATCTCCGGGGTGCTGCTCCCCGACGGTACGATGCCGGTCCGGACCCCGATATTCAAAGAGGCGCTTCTACTGGAAACGGTTCCCATCTACCATATCGATACGCCCTATCTGCGATGGGGGAACTTCTTCGTCTGGACGATCGCGGCGGGAAGCGTCGCGGGGCTCCTTTTGCTTTTCGTCCAGGGTCGCCGGGAGAAGAAGGCGAAGAAAAAGTAGGCCGGTCGGCCGCTTTTTTCAGTAACAGTAGCCTTGAATGCAGGGCATGCCGCTGCAGCAGGTGTCGCGCGCGGAGCACCGTTCGCCCGCCGGTATGCACTCCATCACATTGACCATCATCAGCGCCGAACCGCCGGAGCACTGGACATCATCCTGACACAGGTACTGTTTCTCGGCGGCGCATTCGAAACACTCGGAGCGCTGGCTGTAGGAATTGTAGGTCTGACATTTGGTCTCGCCGACCTTGCAGGCGGCCTGAACGCATTGCGAACCGTTCATGTAGACCTCCCCCTGCGCGCAGATGCCGCAGACAGCGAGGGTGCCGGTGGTCGCGCATTTGAGTCCCAGAAGCCCCTTGTCCGCGTAACAGCAACCGGAGGGGCAGTTGGTTTCGCTGCAAGCGCCGCTTGAGGCGAGGGTGTTGAGACAGCGGCCCAGTTTTGTGTTGCAGGTGGTGTTGGGATAGTTCGCGCAATCGGCCGCGCTTTCACAGCCCTTTGCACATTTCGCCTTGACGCAGATGTCGGGCGCGCCGCAGTCGGAATCGAGTTTGCAGTTCGCCGGAGGCAGATCGTTGTCGGGCGAGATGTCTTCGCCGTCATCGGTATCCTCCGTTTCGGCGGCGTCGGGCAGATCGTTCTCGGTTTCGGGCAGACCGTCCTGCTCGACCGGACCGATGGGATCCTTGTCGCTGCCGATGTCGCTATCGGTAATGTAGGGTACGGGATTGGGATCGCCGCAGGCGGCGATGAACAGCGCCGTCGTGCACAACAGGATGCGGACCACCGCCTTTCTCATGACAACCTCCTTCAGGTGAACACTCGCCGTCGTATCTGTTTGAATAGACCGGCGGCGCAGCGGAGAAGTTTCGGTGCGGGGTGAAAAATATCGGCCGTTACGGCAACGGATGGAATAACACGAAGATGTCTTTGCCGCCGTCGCTCTTTTTGCCCAGATCGCCGCCGGTCCAGCCGGTGGCGACGAGGTAGCCGTCGGCGATGCGGAGGGACTGCGCCACTTCCCGTTCCGGGGTGCCGTAAAGTATCGTCCATTGTTCGACGCCGCCGGAAGAAACGGCGGTCAGGAAGATATCGCGCTCCCCCTTGTTCACGCCGTCGCCCAGATCTCCCTCGGTGAAGCCGGTGGCATAAACGGCGCCGTCCGCATCGACCGCCACCGAGTAGACCATGTCATCCTTCGGAGTGCCCCACTGGTAGGTCCAGAGTTGATCGCCGGCCGCCGAGAACTTCACGAGAAAACAATCTTCGCCGCCGACATTGGAAAAGCCGCTGAGGCCGCCGGTGGTGGCGCCGCCGATGTAGATGGAGCCGTCGGGCGCGACGGTGACCGCGTAGGATTTGTCCTCCGAATAGGAGCCCCACTGACGGGTCCAGTCGATGGCGCCGTCGGCGGAGAGCCGGGTCAGAAATATGTCGTTCCCGCCTAGGCTCGCCTCGCCGGACATGTCGCCGTAGGTCCAGCCGGTCACATAGATGCCGGCGCTGTTCTCGGCGGCGACGCTGTAGCCGACATCGATCAGGCCGCTGCCCCATTGGGTGCTCCACGCCTCGTTGCCGGCGTTGTCGAAGCGGGAAAGGAAAATGTCGCTGAAGCCCAGATTGTCGTTATCGCCCACGGCGCCGTAGGTCCAGCCGGTGACATAGGCGTTGCCCTCCGAATCGACCGAAACGCCGGTGGGATATTCCTGTTCGAAGGAACCCCATTCCTTGCTCCAATCCACGCCGCCGTCGGCGGTGTGGCGCGCGATGAACATACGGCCGATGCCGGCGCCGGTGAAGGGATCGACGATGGCGTCGCGCGAGCCGGATAGATAGAGATGCCCCGACGCGTCAATGGTCAGGGTGGAGCCTTGATCGAAGTTCGCGGTGCCCCACTGTTCGGTCCAGAGGAACGCGCGGTCCGGGCTCAATTTCGTGAGGAAGATGTCGCTGGAGCCGGCGTTCGTATTGCCGAACAGTTCGCCGGTGGTGCCGCCGGTCACGTAGAGGCTTCCGTCAGGCGCGGTCACCGCCGCCAGCCCGGTGTCGTCGCCCGGAGAGCCCCACTGGATGATGAGCGGTAGCGGCAGAATGTCCCCGTCATCGTCGGGCAGTTCGTTTTCCTCTTCTGGGAGTTCGCTTTCCGGCAGGTCGTCGTCAAGCGGAGGCTCGCCGTCGTTCAGGTCATGGTCGGGGGTATCCATATCGATGATGCCGCAGGGGATCTGACGCTCGACCGGACCGGGACAGCCGGTCAGGAGAAGGAGGGGCAGGAGCGCCGCGATGCGGATGAGGAGTACTTTCACGGCGTATCTCTCTCGTAGGCGGCCGATAGTTCGAGCATTACGGTGTGGCCTTCCATCGTATAGTCGATATAATCGCTGGGAGACTGGCCGAAATTCGAGAAAATATGGCGATAGGAGTAGGCGAGCGACATCGAGAAGTATTTCGTCATATCCCAAAGCACCTGTGTCGATACCGAGGGACTGTGCTCGCGTCGTCGTTTCGACCATTCGTTGAAACGGTCGTTTTCGAGCCACTCCATATAGGCATAGCGGAGCGTTGCTTTTAAAAAGACCGGGGCGAAGTCGATTTTCCCCTCGAGGAAGAGATAGGGTTTTATGAAGGAGTTGTTGACGCGGAGCGTATCGGTACAGGAGGTGAGTATCTCGGGGCGGAAGAAGTACCCTTCAAAGCCGATGCCCGGCTTCAGATAGTCGGTGTAGGCCGTAGGATAATAGAAATAGCCGAGTTCGATACCCACGGCGGGGCCGGTCATGTAGCGCATGTCCTCGTCGAACCCGGTGTAGTAGCCCGCTTTGAGTGTCGCGTAGGCTGCGTGGTCGTCGGAAATATCCCAGAAAAGGTCGCCGGTGACGAACAGGTCGAGGAACATATTGCGCATCTGCAGATAGTTCTCGGCGGTGTGGTGCGCCTGCAGGGTCAGGTCGAGCGTCAGCCGATCATGCGGTTCGCCATGCCAGCCCAACTCGAAAAAGGAGTTGAAGCGCGATCTCTCGGGAGAGTTCAGGCACGTGTCGGAGGAGAGGGAGAGCGAGAAGGAGAAACTCTCGGTCTCGCCGAAGGCATATTCGTATTCCGCCGAGGCCTCGTTGCGGATGAAGATGCCGTATTGTTTTCCCACGGTCAGAAAATCGATGATCGAAAGATGCTCGATGTTGCTGTTGTAGAATCCGGCCACGCTTCCTCGTACCGCAAGATGGTCGGCCCGAAGAAGGAAGGGGAAAAACAAGAGAAGCAGGAGAAAGGAGCTATTCAACGCGACGGTTGTGATAATTCCGTTCTTTCCGTTTTTCACGCAGGAGTTCACGCCGTTCCTTCTTCCGTTTGTCGGCGCTATCGTCCTCGGTTTCCTCTTCTTTGTCAATTTTTGATGTCGGCAGGAGCGGCGGCGGTGTCGCCGGAGCGGTCGGTTTCCGGAGGGGGCGCTCGGCGGCATCGGCAACGGGCGGCTCCGCTTTTTCGGGGGGCGTTACCCGTTCGGTCCGGTCGGTCGCCCTTTCCATGCGCCGCGGTGTTGCGGTGCGGTTGAGGAGGGGCGGTGCGGACCGTTTCACCGTCGGGGCGGGGATCGCCGCGTCGGCGTCGGGAATGAGGGGCGCGTCGGGCTGGGCGAGGACCGCGGGCGGCGGCGGCGGCAGGAAGCGCAGTTCCCAGCCGGGGGCGGTATTCCCTTCGATGATGCGCACGGTGCTGCCGGTTATCGGGTCGGCGGCGGCCGCAAGGGGAAGGGGGGTGAACAGGAGAGAAAGGATCGCGAGGCTAGTTGACCATCTGCTCATCGGTGACCTCGGTTTTCAGGCGGTACTGGGCGATCACGACCTTGTAACCATCGGCCGAGAGGATGACGCGGTGCCGGTGCCGCAGACCCTCGTATTCGGCGGTCGTGGCGATCTGCCAGACCCCTTTCTGAGCGACCGTGACGGCGAAGGGCACCGCGTTCTTGCCCTTTTTGAGCGGGCCTGACCAACTGAGGGTCTTCCGGGATGAGATATCGGGATGAGAACTGTAGAAGGAAAGGCCCGCCTCCAGTTCGATGGTCACCGTCACCGCGGCCAGATCGCGCGCCGCTTCGTACTCGAGTTGGATGGTGACCGGTCCGCCGGCGGCGACCTCCGCTTTAGAGATAAGCGTTCCCTCGTCGCGGTCGCCGGTGCCGTCGGCGAAATAGAGCGCGGAGGCGAGGGCGACGACGAAGAGCGCCGCGACGCCGGTCAAGAGCGGCCGCGTGAAGAAGGAAAAACGCCGGGCGGGTGCCGCGGTGCGCCGTTCCTGCGCCGCTGTGACCAGTTTCAGGTGGAGCGTTTCGTCGAAGGCTGGGGGAAGGGGCATCGGGCTTTTTTTGAGGCCGTCGGCCGTTCCCTTGAGCGAACGGGCCACCGCGAACTCTTCGGCGCAGGAGGAACAGGAGGCGCAGTGCTCCCGCAGCCTTTTTTCCCCCGCATCGTCCAGCAGGCCGTTCAGCCAACCGACGATAAGTTCCCGATAGCCGTCACAATCTCGCATCTTCCTCACCGTGTGAACTGTCTAATAGACCGGACCATCATCTAAAAAGTTTCTTATGTTCCAACGCCAACTTAAAAAGATTTTCGCGCGCCCGGAACAGCCGCGATTTGATCGCGCTCTCCGAAACGCCCAGAAGGGCCGCCGCTTCGTCGTAGCGGAGTTCCTGCAGATCGACCAGCGCTATCACCTCGCGGTGTTCGGCCGAAAGCATCCCGAGCATTCGGTGCAACTGTTCCCGCCGCTGTTCCTCGGCGAGCGTTTCGTCGAAATCGCGTCCTTTGGTCAGTTCCTTTTCGGGGATATCGTCGAGCGGCAGGTTGCCGGAGGTCTTCGGGCTCACACGGTAATCGACGAATTCGTTACGGGTGATCCGCCACAGCCACGTCATGAAGGAGCATTCGCCGCGGAACCGGGAGATATTGAGAAAAGCCTTGAGGAACGCCTCCTGCAGAACATCGGCCGCGGCCGCGTGGTCGCCTCCCGTCAGGCCCAGCGCGAAGGAGTAGAGCCCCTGCTTGTGATCCTTCACCAGTTCCTCGAAAGCGCGGACATCGCCGGCGACGGCCCGTTTGAGGAGTTCGTTCGTTCGTTCAACGGTCATGCGCTAGTTGTACCGTTCCTTTAATTTTTTTCAACTATTTCGCGATATCGTTTTTTATTGAAATGGAGGAAGGAGCGGATACAATGCCGTGGCAACGGTACGACGGGGTCGGCGCATGGGTCTGTTCGAGATACTGCTCCTTTCGGTGAGTCTGGCGATGGACGCCTTCGCCGTGTCGATAGCGGCCGGCATCGGTTCTCCGACCGCAGGACGGCGCACCGCCGCGATGATGGCCGCCTTTTTCGGCGCCTTCCAGACGCTGATGCCGATAGCGGGCTATCTCGCCGCCGGCGCCTTCTACGGCTACATCTGCCATTTCGACCACTGGATAGCGTTCCTGCTGCTCGCCTTCATCGGCGGTAAGATGATCTACGAAGCGGCCGCGAGCGACGCCTGCGAAGCGCGCCGTATCGATCTGGGGCTGAAGTCGCTCCTCCTCCTCGCGCTCGCCACCTCGATAGACGCGCTGGCCGCCGGGGTGGGGCTCACCTTTCTGTGCGCCTCGATCTGGCTTCCCGCCGCGACCATCGGCGCGGTCACCTTCGCGCTGTCCTATATCGGCTTTCTGTTCGGCAAACGGCTCGGCTGTGCCTTCGGGAAACGGATGGAGATAGCGGGCGGTATGGTGCTTATCGGATTAGGTCTGAAGATATTGCTGGAAAGTCTGCTCGGCTGATCGGCCGGGTCTAGTGTTCCGATATATCCTTGAGCATGAGGCCGCCGGGGTAGGCGTATGAGACATCCTGCTCCCAGCCGTAGACGAACAGGCCGCAGCCGCCGGGACAGGTCAGTTCGTGCCTCTTGAAGTCGCTGCCCAGTTGGGCGATGGAGAACTGGTACCCGGTGCCGGCGATGTCGATGAAATCGCTCACGACCGTTCCGTTAAGGGTCGCGACGATATTTTTCGGCTTGACGATGGTGGCGAAGTTCGACACATAACTGCCGGGGGTCAGGAAGATGTAATTCTCGCGATACTGCTCTATCGGCGGGATCACCATCATCGCCGGATCGCCGACACATTCGGAGCCGTGCATGTTCATGCAGGAGGCCGATATCATCTCGGAGCCGGTGACATACTGGGCGACCATGATCGGTTTATTGGAGGTGATGAAGAGCGGCTGCTGGATGTAGAATTCGGTCCACTGCTGGGCGTTGAGGAATTGGCTCGCGTCCCACGTGGTGATCCCCTGAAGCGCGGTCGGGATGAAGGGGGTGTAGCCGATCTCGGTCCCGTCTTCCGAAGCGACGATGCGCACCATATCGAAATCGGTGTCGCCGCGCGGCATGGTCTTCACGATGATGTACTGTTTGCCCCATATCTGGACGGGGAACATCTGGTGTTCGAGGTGGTCGCAGTAACTCCGTTCCGCCGGTACGTTGGCGCAGACATGACCGCCGAAGACGACGAAGGGGGCGCAGGTGGCCGAATCGGGTGTCTTGCAGCGGATGCGGGCGCCGGTGATGTCGGGACCCTTGTCGCTGCTGTTGGTCGGTCCTTCCAGCTGTATGGTCTGGAACCGTTTGAGTTTCAGCGTGGTCCATGCGTTCGCCGCTATGTTGCTCACGCCGTTGCCGAAATCACCCGAAAGGGCCACGGGAGAATTGACCTCTATCTCTATTTCGGTCGGGTTGAAGCCGATGACGGTGGCGTAGGAGGGGGCGACGGTGGAAAGAGCGTGGTAGGAGGTGACGATATAGTCGGTGTAGAGGCCGCTGGTCGGCATCAGGAGCGAGGCGTCGTTGGAATACTGTTTGCCGCCGGAACTCCCGCCCGAATCGACCGAGAGGCCGTCGGCGGTGAAGGGATTGGCGTTGCTGTTGTCGAAGGGGTTGAACTGATAGACCGATACCGGCATATCGGAGACGATGTGATAGGAAAGGAACGAACTTCCCGGTCCGGTTATCATCCGGTCATGGGGAAAACGGATGATGCCGAGTTTCTTCGGCGGGATGGAAAGCGCCAGCGAGGTGGTCATGGTCTGGCAGTCGGTCGCGTTGTCGATGCAGAAATAGTTGAGACCCGCGTCGGTCTCGGTCGTGCCGTCGGCCGAGATCGTGATATTCACCACGGCGGTCATGGTGTCGTTGGTGTTGCTGACCGTTATCGAGTAAACGGGGTCGGTACGGGTCTGGAGCAGGTTGCGCAGGTTGGCGGTGAAATAGTCGCACCCTTCGTAACTCTTTTCGATGGCCTTTATCTCGCAGAGGGTCAGGCAGTTGCCGCCCAGACACTTCTCTCCGGCCAGTTCGTCGCAGGTCTCCACCGGATCGGTCAGATGGCCGAGTCCCGTTTCGTCACACTCGTAGACGGCGTAGGGGTCGGCGGTCGTGTCGCAGATATGGGACCCCGGCGTGCACATCTGGTACTGACAGCCGAGAGTATCCTTGCAGACGAACCCGGTGGGACAATCCTTCTCCTCCTCGGCGCTACCGTCCGACTTACAGGAGACCACCTTGCTCTCATCTCCTTCCACACAGCTGATGAAGGCATTCGGTTTGCAGAAGGTGTCATAGTCGGGCGCTTCCAGATCGGCTTCGGTCGGCGGATTCTCGTTTTCGGTCACCGTTTCCGTTTCGGTCTGCGTTCCGTCGTCGTCGGTCGGGTCGTTCTCGTTCCCGTTCTGGTCGGCCGCGACCTCCTCCTTCAGGCACTGACTCAAATTCAGGTCGCAGGTGTATCCTTCGGGACAGGGGGTGAACTGGTCGCAGTAGATCGCTTCCTCCTCCTTGGTGCAGGCGAAGGAGAGAAGCAATGCGACCGCAAAAAACGCGAACAAAGTACGGGTCATGTGACACCTCATAAAAACCGTTGGTCTGGAGGGGATTATAGGTGTCTGGAAATAATTTGCAATATGGCGGACGAAAAAAAACGGCCGGCCCCGCAGGACCGGCCGTGGACAAGTGAATAGAGCGGGGGTATTAACCGCCGCAACTGCCGCCTTTCGGCGCCGGAGCGGGAGCGGTGCCCGGGGCCGGGGCGGTGGGAACGATGGCCTTCTCACAGCCCTTCTTGCCCGGGTTTTGGGTGCAGAACTGACGCTGGATGTCGGGGGCGGAGATGCCCGAGAACTTGAACTTGTTGTTGGCGAGCCACGTCGGGCTGGCGCCGATCTCGAGACCGTTGGCGATCTTGATGTTCTCGCTGTGGAGTTTCCTGCCCTCGTCGCCGGTCGAACACTTCTCGATCTTCTTCGGGTCGATGCCGTTCACCGCGCACTTCTGCCATTCGGCCGAGCGGATATCGGGATTGCGGCACCAGATGTAATCCATGTACTTGAAGTCCTTCGGGTAGTACTTCATGGCGCACAGTTGGCGGATGTTCTCATCGACCTCGGGCTGGCCGTGCAGGGCGTTGAATTTGCCGTCGGGCGTCTCGGTGGCGATGTAATTGACATGGAAGTCGATCTTGTTGCCGAACGCCTTGAGCACGTCCTTCATCGCGTCGAGCGCCTTGGTGCCGTAGGGGCACTGGCTCATGACGAACAGATCGAGCCGTTCCTTCATCTCCTTGCGGCAAACGAGGTTGTTCTTGCAGGTGTCGTCGTCGCAGTCGATCTTGCCGTCGCCGGTGTCGTCGATGGTGTTGTCGCATATCTCGGCGGTCGGGTCGAACTTGCCGCCCACGCGGAGCATTTTCTTGTCGTTGACATCGAGCATCCAGCGCTGGACCTGCTGGAACCCGGCATCCTCGGTCACATTCTTGTCGAACAGGAACGCCGGAAGCAGTTTCGCATCGGTTCCCTTAATGGTCTCGTAGAGTTTCTTTCCCTCATCGGTGCCGTAGTCGATCTTCTTCTCGACAAGGCCGGGGAAGATGTTCTTCATCTGGTTGATGATCGGATCGACCACGCAGTTCTTGCAGCGGGCGTCGGTCAGGACCGTCAGATCGACCTTCTTGGGGGCCGGGATCGATTTGCAGGCTTCCGGTTTGTTCTCCGGTTTGTAGGCGTTGCAGATGTTGCGGAGAAAATCGTTCTCGGTGCGGCCGCCCTTGTAGCGTTCGCCGTTGACGAAGATGGTGGGGGAGCCGCTCGCCTGCTTTTCCTTTGAAGCGGTATAGGAGGCCGAAAGCAGTTTCTTGCCTTCGTCGCCGTCGGCGCAGGACTTGATCTTGGCGCCGTCGACTTTCGCCTCGGTGGCGCAAGCGTCGAAATTATTCGGGATCTCACGGTAGTTCTTGTTCATGCAGAACACGAGGTCGAGATATTTCTTGGGTTCGACCTTCGCGGCGCAGATCTCAAGCAGGTTGCCCTTGACCTCGTTCTCGCCGTGCATGGAGGAGAGCTGACCGTCCTTTTCCTGACCGATGAAGTGGCGGTTGAATTCTACCGCGTTGCCCAGTTTGTCGAGGACCGGCTTGATGCCGTTATCGACCTGAACGCCGAAGGGACACTGCGACATGATGTGGAAATCGACCTTTACCTTCTCTTTGGCGGCGCCGCCCTTCTTGAGCTGGTCGCAACCAGACAGCAGTAACGCAGTGGCGGCCATCGCCACGATGATGAACTTTTTCACAGGCATCCTCCGATAATTATTTGATAAAACCCCAACAGTGCAGAAGTCGTTATATCTGCAAACGGGGCACTCTATCCCAATGGCCTGTTTTTGTCAAGTCGGACGGAGTGTTTTTTTGTCGAGCGCTCTTGTCCGCCGTTAACGGGAGTTATGCGCCATTTTAATATAATGCTACCATCTTTCAACAGCGTTGAGCATACGATTGACGGGAATATGAGGCCGGAACTGCATGAAACGAACGAACAGAAAAATGTGCATCGCCGTAAGCGGGGAGCAATCGCGGAGTTAGCCCTCAAGAGTGAGCGACTCTCCACAATGGTGTTGAAAGGCCGAAATTACGCGGTGTGACGCTGGTGCGGTCAGGAGAGTTTGCGGATCTCCACACGGGTGACATGGCGGTCGTCGCTTTCGGCGACGCGGAACAAAAAGCCTTGATATTCGAACTTGTAGCCCTTCGCCGGGACGAAGCCCGCCTGCGCGGTGATGAAGCCGCCCAGCGAGTTGTATTCGCCGTCCTCGGGCATCTTGATGTCTATCTCTTCCTCCAGATCGTATATGGAGATATGGGCGTCGACACTGATGACATTGTCTTTGAGTTTGGTTATCTGATCCTCCTCCTTGTCGACCTCGTCCTTGATGTCGCCGACCAGTTCTTCAAGGATATCCTCGAGGGTGATGATACCGGAGGTGCCGCCGAATTCGTCAACGACCACCGCCATGTGGGTCCGTTTCGCCTGCATGGTCTTGAGCGTTTCGTTGATCTTCTGGCTCTCGGGGGCGAAGAGGACCGGCTTGCGCAGATAGGGGGCTATCGGCCGGTCGAGGTCGACTCCGCCTTTGGTGAAATCGGCGACGAGACTTTTGGCGAGCAGTATCCCTTTGACATTATCGACGCTCTCCTCGTAGACCGGGATGCGGGAGTGGCCCCATTCCGATATCTTTTTCATCGCCTCGCCGATAGTGTCGGTCGTTTCAAGGAAATGGGCGTCGGTGCGGGGGATCATGATCTCGCCGACGACCGTTTCGCGGAATTCCACCACCGACGAAAGCAGTTCTCCCTGTTCTTCCTTCTCGAAGACACCGTGTTCGCTCCCCTTCCTTATAAGATATTCTATCTCATGTTCGGTGATGTTGAGTCCCTCATTCCCCGAATCTTTTCCTCCCATGAGCCGGACAAGCAGTCGGGCGAATTTGGAAAGGATAATGGCAAGCGGCGAGAAGAGCATATCGAACAGTCGCAGCATGAACAGCGCCGGGACAGCCACCTTCTCGGCATTCAACTTGGCGTAGGTCTTGGGGGTTATCTCGCCGAAAACGAGCAGGATGAAGGTCATGACCCCGACCGCCGCCGCGTCGGCCCACGAACCGAGGTAGTGGTGGGCGATGTTCGCGCCGAGCACCGAGGCGAGGATATTGACGAGGTTGTTGCCGATGAGAATGGTGGAGAGTATGAGGCTCGGCTTGACCATCCACTTCTTCAGCAAGCCGGCGGCGTAGGGGTGCTTTTCCAGCAAATGATGGACCTTGGTGTCGGACAGCGCGGTGAGCGCCGTTTCGGTACCGCTGAAAAAGGCGCTGAAGATGAGGCAGACGATGACGCCGATGATCTCGAACTGGACGCCGGGACCGGGAGGTATGGATTCCAAAAGGATCTCCACGAAAAGTTGATCACGGACCGCGAAGGGCCCACGCTCCTGTATCTACCAGATTCTGGGGATTTATCAACTATTCCGGAGGAGGAGGGGGCGAAGGTTTCATTTTATTGCCATTTCAAGGCGAGTGCGGTATGCTGGCGGCGACTTTTTTTCACGGAGGTGCGCCGGTGAAAAAGGCGTTCGTGTTACCGTTCATGTTCCTCTCTCTGGTCGCTTGCACGCCGGTCGAGGAGGGTGCTCTCATCATCACCGGCGACGGTGAGATTGGGGAAAAGGAGGTCGTCGACAATGATCCGTCGGATCCGTCGGATCAGACCGATCTGTCTGATCTGTCCGACGACTTTGTGGTCGTCGATGAGATCATCGTGGACGAGACACCCGATATCGACGAGCCGGTCGTTGAATTCGACCCGCCCGACCTGACCGTCGCGCCGGTCGCCTACATCGTGACGGTCGAGGCCTTCCGTAAGACCTTTGAGTTGCTTGCGATACTTCACAGCGCTATCGGCCTGCCGACGGCGGTGGCGACGGTCGAGGATATCTGCGGCGGCTCCTGCGACGAAGGTGATCCGCGCAACGATACGGCGGCGGCGATAAAGGCGTGGGCGTTGACCCGTCCGGGGCTTCAGCATCTTATTCTCGGCGGCGATATCGAGGTGGTGCCGTCGCGCGCCGTCCATGACAAATACTCGAATATCGTCGCCGGTACCTATGAGGAGGATTTCAAGAGCGACCACTACTACGCCGATCTTTCCGAATGGGACGGCAACCACAACGGCATTTACGCCGAAGATACCGGCGACAGCCCCGACCTGCTTCCCGAGTTGGCGGTCTCGCGCATCCCGGTCTCCGACGATATCGAGGCGGCCCGCTATGTGGCCAAAGCGCGTCGCTATCTGACCGCCTACAACGCCGCCGATATGCAGAAGGCGCTTCTTATCGCCAATGTCGCGACCAATTACAATGGGATAGATATCAACGCCGGTTACTACTTCGAGAATGAAGGACGGACCGTATCGGCTATTCCACCGAGTTTCACGATACGGCGGCTCTATGCATCGACCTTCCCGCCGCCGAGCCTGTCGGCCGAGACCTTGACGCTCGCCAAGGAGGAGGAGGCGCTGGAGGCGGGGACCAATATCGTGGTTCATAACGGCCACGGCTACCCGAGCCTGCTGACCTGCGAACAGGTGGGCGACGATCTCGATTTCACCGGCGCGATGGCCTATGCGCTGACCAACCAGACGCCGCTGGTGTTCCTTTCGGGCGCCTGTCAGGCGGGACAGTTCGAGGCTCCCTTCACCTGGCATTACACCAACAGCGCGGGAGAGGCGAAAGAGAAGGTATTCACCGACGATTCGGCGGGCGAACTGCTGGTCAACGCCCCCAACGGCGGCGCCGTCATCTACCTCGGCAACACCACCACCGGCCTCGGCCTCGCCGGGGGAAGTCAGCTTATCGATGAACTCCTGAAGTATGCCTTCGCCAACCCGCGGCCGCTCGCCGGAGATGCGCTCCGGGCGGCGCGGATCGCCCTACCGCAAAACGACACCTTCACCCCGCCGGTCGTTTCGGTGCCCCTGCCGGTGGTCGATCCCGACAGTTGGGCATGGACGCAGAAGGCGACGGTGCTGCTCGGCGACGGGGCGTTGCCGCTGTGGACCGTGGCGACGCCGGTGTCGAATCTGCCGCTGTTCAGCGTCGAAAAGGTGAACGGCGGGGCGCGGATAACGATGACCCATATCCCGGAGGGGGCGACGGGGCGCATCCATTTCTGCGGCAACTACTACACCGTTGCGGCGGGGGAGACCGAAAAGACCGTTGCCGCGCCGGGCGATTGCCTCACCGCCGAGGCGGCCCTTTCGTCGCCGACCGCGCAGTACTGGTTCGATTCAATATCGGTATTCTAACTTCAAGTTGACACCTGCGCGCCGTTCATTATAATCCCCCCGCAACCGAAGGTAACCATTCTCTTTAGGAGGTTGACCATGTGGTCACACAAAAGTCTCGCGGTCCTGAGCACGCTTCTTATGGTCATTTTCTTCGCCGCCTGTGACGACGGTAAAAAGGCGGACGCCGACATCGATACCCCGGTGACCGACACCGCGGCCGACGGCGATCTCCTGACCGACGACATCGTCACCGACGACATCCTCGCCGAAGGCGATCCCGAACCGGTCGAGGAGGACGAGGTCGTGACCGACGATATCGCGGCCGACGGCGATGAACTGCTCACCGACGGCGACGAACTGCTTGCCGACGACGACGAACTGCTCGTTGACGACGATGTGATCGTCGCTCCCGACAATATCGTCTATGTCGACCTCAATGCGACCGGCGCGGGCGACGGCACTTCGTGGGCCGACGCCTACACCGACCTCTCCACGGCGATAGAAGAGGCTGAGGCGGGCGAGGAGATATGGGTCGCCGCCGGCACCTACATCCCCACGCAGTGCCCGACCTCGGTGCAGGAGGCCTGCCATCTCACCCCGCGGGAACGCAATTTCACCCTCTATGCGGGGGTCGACCTCTATGGCGGGTTCGCCGGGACCGAGCTGCAGCGCGAAGAGCGCGACTGGGTCCTCAATGAGACCATTCTATCGGCCGATCTCAACGGCGACGATGCGTGGGACGACACCAACAAAGTGTGGCTGAACCGCGCGGAGAATACCTACCATGTCGTGGAACTCATCCTCGACCATAAGTTCGATGCCACGGCGGCGCTCGACGGTTTCATCATCGAGCACGGCTATGCCGACGACGCGGGCGGGGTCGATGAGAAAGGAGGCGGCGTCAGTGCCGGTAACAACGAGGATGCGGCCGAGCCGGTCATCCGCAACTGCACCTTCCGCGACAATTTCGCGGCGGGTGTCGGCGGCGCGGCGAGTTTCATGAATATGACGATCCTTCTGGAAAATTGTTCTTTCCTGAACAATGTCTCGAAACAGGGGGGCGCGCTGTCGCTGATCGACAGCGTCGCGACCGTCACCGGATCGCGGTTCGATGAGAATGCGGCCACCGAAAGCGGCGGCGCGGTCATGTCCGGCAATGCGAGCACGCTCGAAATCACCGACTGCACCTTTACCGGTAACACGGCGGTCCTGCGCGGCGGCGCCATCGTCTCCCCGGGTTCCGATCTGACCGTAGAGGCGACGACCTTCGACCAGAACGCCGTTTCGGACGCCGAAGGGAACAGCGGCGGCGCCATCTACTTCAACGGAAGCGTTCTGACCCTCATCGGCACGACCTTTTCGGGCAACACCGCCGTTTCGGAGGCCGCCGCGCTCAGCACCTACGGCGCGACCGCGGTCACGATAACCGATTCGGTCTTCGAACAGAATTCAGACGGCGGTACCGCCGAGGGGGGCGGCGTCTTCGTGCATGAGACAGGAGCCCTGACCATGACCGGGACCCGTTTCTCCCAGAATACCGGCACCTCCCTTTCGGCGCGGGAAGGATCGACCGTCGAGATCGTCGACAGCGAATTCTCCGACAACGCGGCGGTGAACGCTCCCGCGATCCGCATCGAGGGCGGCAGTCTCTTCACCGTCACGGCGACCCGCTTCCTTGACAATCACGCCGATCTGCCGGGCGACGGCTTCGCCGGTCTGGGCGGCGCGGTCCAATTGAGCAATATGGAGGGCGCCGCCGGTTCCTCGGCGACGATCGTCAATAGCGTGTTCAGCGGGAACTCCGCCGCTCTGTGGGGCGGCGCGCTCATATTCCTCGGCTATTCCGACGCCGAATTGATCAACTGCACCTTCAACGGGAACGCCGACGGCGGCGATGACGCGATCGTGTTCGTGCAGAGCGACCCGGTCTTTGTGAACACCATCGTGCGGGACGAGATATCGGCCATCGTCGGTGCGGTCGGCCCCTACAATTTCGAGGCGAGTAATCCCTCGTTCAGTTACAGCAATGTCATGGGAAGCGGCGGCTCGGCGGCGTGGGCTCCGACGGTCGGCGTCGACGGCGGGAACAATATCGATGAAGATCCCGATTTTGTCGCTACCGGCGACGATCCGCTCGCGCTTCAGTCGAGCTCGCCCTGTATCAACGCCGGCAGCAACGCCGCGGTCCCGGCGGGGGTCACCACCGACCTCCTCGGCAATGACCGGATACAGGATGTCACCGTCGATATGGGCGCCTACGAATTCTAGGTCTTGGAGGTTCCGATGCTCCGCGTTTACAACACACTCTCGGAAAAGAAAGAGGATTTCATCCCCCTGCAGGAAGGCAAGGTCGGTCTCTACGCCTGCGGCATGACGGTCTACGATAAGCCGCACATCGGCCATGCCCGCAAAGAGGTCGCCATCGACCTGATCGTGAGCTATCTGCGTTACAGCGGTTATCAGGTCACCTATGTCCGCAACTTCACCGATGTCGACGACAATATTATCCGGCGGGCGAATGATCGTGGTGTCTCGTGCGATGAGTTGACCGCTGAAAATATCGCTGCTTTCTACCGCGCCGTCGATGCGCTTGGCCTCACGCGGCCCGATGTGGAGCCGAAGGCGACCGAACACATGGCCGAGATCATCACCATCGTGGAGAAACTCATCGAGAAAGGGCACGCCTACGCGGCGGCGGACGGGTCGGTCTATTTCGCCGTCGAAAGTTTCACGGGCTACGGCAAACTGTCGAACCGCAAACTCGACGAACTGCTCGCCGGGACCCGTTTCGAGCCCGAGGCGGGGAAACGCAATCCGCTCGATTTCGCGCTGTGGAAGTCGGCCAAGCCGGGCGAGCCGTCGTGGGCTTCGCCGTGGGGGAAGGGGCGTCCCGGCTGGCACATCGAGTGCTCGGCGATGAGTTCGAAATATCTCGGCGATTCGTTCGATATCCATGCCGGCGGCCGCGATCTGATATTCCCGCACCACGAGAACGAGATCGCGCAATCGGAGGCGGCGTCGGGCAAGCCGTTCGTCAAATACTGGGTCCACAACGGATTTCTCACGGTCGAAGGGGAGAAGATGTCCAAGTCGCTCGGCAACTTCATCACCGTCGACGACGCGCTCGACCAGTACCACCCCGAGGTCCTGCGCCTCTTCATGCTCTCGACCCACTACCGCACCCCGATAGATTTTTCCTACGCCGGTCTTGCCGACGCGGAACGGCGGGTGAGCTATTTCTACGAGACGATGAAACTGGTCGCGAAGATCGCGGGCGACGCCGCGCCGAAGAAAAGCGAGCGCTCCGAGGCGTTCATCGCCGAGTTCCGCGAGTCGATGGAAGACGATTTCAACAGCCCGAAGGTGCTCGCGGCGCTCATCGCCTTCTGCAAGTTCCTCAACGAGGCGGCCGTCAGCAAAAAGACCCGTCCCGCTGCCGACGAAGCGGCCGGCTATCTTGCCGCCATCGGCGAAGTGGGGAAGGTGTTCGGCATCCTGCAGGCGCTACCGGCGGAACGGATAGCGGCGATACAGGATATCCAGCTCAAGCGGGCGAAACTGACCCGCGGCGAGATAGATGCGCTCATCGCGGAACGCAACGCCCACCGCAAGGAGAAGAACTTCGCCGCCGCCGACGAAGTGCGCGGCAAACTCGACGCGCTGGGCATCCTCATCAAGGACACCCCCGACGGGACCGAGTGGTCTTTCAAGTAACCTCCCGCGCCACCTTAAAATTCTTTTAATCGGCCATTGCTTTTTATTCTGCTCTGCGTTACAATCGCGCCGTGTGGAGGACTTCCTTTGGAGGAGAACAATGATGATTCGGTGGTATGTGGCGCCCATTTGCGCGCTGGCTTTTGTCGGTGCTGTTGCATCCTGCGGCAACGAAGAGAGCGAACAGATCAGTTGCGTTAATTCCTTCGACTGTCCCGGCGCGCTTGTCTGTCTGGACGGCTGGTGCGTCGAGGATACGGGAGAACTGCCCGATAACAACGGTACGGGCGATCCCGACATGGTCGATGAAGATGTGTACGGTGTCGACACCGCGGTCGAAATGGACAGCATGGGCGACATGGAGGGTGCGGACGAAGTGGACACGACGGCCGATGAGGATATGGTCATCGATGATACCGAGACCGATACGGACGAGATCTCCGACACGGGTGCCGACACGGGTGCCGATGAAGATGCGGCGACCGACGAGACCGCCGATACGGTGACCGATACCGTCGTCGATACGGCCGCCGATGAAGATATCGTCGCCGATGAAGATATCGTCGCCGATACCACGCCCGATGTCGATACCGTAGTTTCGGGTCAGACCGGTTCGACCTGCACGGTTCCCGGCATCCCCGGTGACTGCGCCGCGGGCAACGCCTGTTCCGATGTTTTTGTCGACCAGATCACGAACTACTGCTATCTGAACTGCGCCGCGCCCAATGAAACGGTCTGCGGCGGGACCGATTGGCCGGAGTGCGCAGTGGTCGGGGGAGAGGCGATCTGCCTTGCCACGGCCTCCATCGTCGGGAATTTCACCGCCACGGTGGGCTCTTTCGTGACCACCAACAACATCTCTCTGACGATCAACGGCACGACCAATATACAGGCCGCCTGTTCGGCGGTGAAGAATACTGCGAATGATTGGGTCCTCCAGTGCTCCAAGATACTTACGACCACGCCGAACAAGATACAATTGGACGCCGTGTTCTTCTGGCCGGCGGCGGCGCATGCCGCGGGGACCGTTGCCGGCGCCGAGGGGCAGGTCTATGAAACGACCTATAATTCCAGCAATGTGGTCATCGACAACTGGATACGGGCGTTCTTCCTCTCCACCGACGGAACGCTCACTCTGACTCAGGCCGGGACCACGACCGGCGCGACCGTCGCCGGTTCGCTCAACTTCAACGGCAACGCCTACGACGCCCAGTTCGCCCCCTAGTGGGTCCCGTACCCTAAAAGAATTTTAACATCTGTGTTGCTTTTTGCGGGGAGAAAGGCTACAATCTCCCGTGTTGATTTTGAAAAAGAGGCAAAAAATGCGTCTGTCGGCGGTCGCCGGAGTTCTTCTTCTCTCTTTCTTCGCCTTTTTCCTCTCGTCCGGTTGCAAGAGCGGAAAGCCCGAACAGATAAGTTGCGTGACGCCGCTGGACTGTCCGTACGATTGGTACTGCGAGGACGGGTGGTGCGTCGAATTCCCCGATGCGGAGCCTT
>CALMRE010000248.1 GCA_937871295.1 uncultured bacterium
CCGGGCGCACGGATTGACTGCTCTCTTGCCCGCGTTCCATCCGGCGCGAATGTCGGATGGTATCTACTCTGCGGATGGGATGGTTCGGTGATCTACGATGACTGTTGGAAGTACACCAGCGGCCCGGCGTTCGTCGATACCGGCGGGACTCCGTTCAATACTTCTCCGCGTGTCGGCATCGCTCTTGGGGCAAATTCAGGCGCTATTCTTGTGCATGGCGGTTGCCTTGACTGGAACAACCCCGGCGACACAAATTCAGAGCAGGCGACATTGCGGTATTCCATCGACGGCGGAGTTAATTGGAGCAATCTCGCAACCACCAATACGGGCAGGGGATATCACTCCATGCAACTGCGGTCAGATGGAAAAATCGTTCTCATAGCCGGTAGGGGGTGGGAATAATGGGACGCATATTCAGCCCATCGCTTGAAGGATTTCTCCCGTCAAGTGAAGTCGGGTCAGATGTCATCACGATACCGGTAAGTTTCTCGCCTATCCAGTCGGGAACGCGCATCGGTTCGCTTGTTGTTGCGGGCAACATGGACGCGGGCGACCTTGAGGTGCCGCTTACCGGCACCGTTGATGAAGACACGAAGCACGCCCGCAGTATGGAGCGGATGCTTCCGACCGGTTCCGCGTGGCATGGCGAAACGATCAAGGCTTTCATGCGCGGCCTCGGCATTGAAATGGCATTCGTCGAACGCGAGATAAAGGACCGTGCAAGCATCGAGAATATGCTACACGGCATGAACCGGTCGAACTGGGCACGCGCCCTCGGTATCATCGAAGCCAGTACGGACGCGGAAATTGACGCGGCCATTGACCGGAAACTTGCCGATGTCGGAGGGCTTCGCGCCGCCGACATGACCCGCGAACTGCAAGCGGCAGGCTTTGACCTCACCGTCTACCCGAACAAGTGGATTCAAACGCCGGACCCCGAAACATACGGCTCATCGTATTTCGGTTTCTCGACATTCTCCACGATGAAGCGTTACAACTTCCGCGATTTGCGCTATCTTGAGAACTTCATCCCGTATTGGACTTTCGGCTCATCGTATTTCGGTTCGTCAACCTTCGGCCTTGCGCGGTCGAATGAGGGGGCCGAACTGGTTGTCAATTCCATCGAAGGCGGCGGCGACAATGCGTTGTGGGCGAACCTCCCCAACGAGACGCAACGGTATCTCTGGCACTATGGATTCATTATAAGCGGCGACGAGATATTCGACATCAAGAAAATATCGGCTGATCGGCAACGCGAACTCCGGCGGCTCATTATCGAGTTAAAACCGCTTGGAATGTGGGCGTTCTTAATCTGTGACTACGAATAAGGAGGGCTACCATGAGAACCTTGACCGGACAATCGCTTCCGTGT
Organism: uncultured bacterium; assembly: GCA_937871295.1. Taxonomy (GTDB): domain Bacteria; phylum UBP6; class UBA1177; order UBA1177; family JAKLFG01; genus CALMRE01. The sequence goes on from CALMRE010000248.1 coordinate 1,373, forward strand.
GACACTTCGGACCCGACGAATTTTCCCTATGGCCGCGTGAAAGACGATTCGGCTCCGGGCGTGCATGACGGCACCCCGCACACGGAACTTGCGGGACTCGCCGACATCTATCAGGGTGTCATCGAACAGATGCGCCTCGCCGGAATAACCCCCGACGAAGCGGCCGAACAGAAAGATGCCAGTCAGATCGTCGAGGCGTTCGG
>CALMRE010000249.1 GCA_937871295.1 uncultured bacterium
CTCACGGTGAGCCGCGATGCCCTTGCCGATATCACCGCGCACGGCGCGGCACACGACGAGGCGGCATGGAACCCCATCGAGGATACGGCGACGCAGGAACTCCTCGCCTCGGGGCGGACGATGGGGATCTTCTACATCGAGTCTCCCGCGATGCGGCAGTTGCAGGAAAAGACGCAGCATGGTGACTTCGAGCATATCGTCATCCACTCATCCATCATCCGGCCAGCGGCAAACAAACTGATCGGTGAGTACATCCGGCGGCTCAAGGGGAACGGGACCCCGCCGCTCCATCCGGTACTCGACGCGGTGCTTGCCGAGACCTACGGCATCATGGTCTATCAGGAGGATGTCTCCAAGTGCGCGGTGGCGCTCGCCGGGTTCACCGAGGCGGAAGGCGACTCTCTGCGGAAGGTGCTCTCCAAGAAGGACCGGGAACAGCGCCTGCCCGATTTCAAAGAGCGGTTCTTCGCCGGTACGCGGGCGAATGGAGTGGGGGATGAGGTGACCTCCATCCTCTGGGATATGATCCTCTCCTTTGATGGTTACTCGTTCTGCAAGCCTCATTCGGCCTCCTATGCGATGGTGTCGTTCCAGTCGGGGTGGCTCAAGGCGCACCATCCGGCGGCCTTCATCGCGGCGGTCATCGGGAACGGCGGCGGGTTCTATGGACGGCAGGCCTACATCAGCGAGGCACGGCGGCTGGGGCTTGCCGTCACGCCGCCCACGGTGAACGGGAGCGGGGTAGGGTGGCACGGATGGGACCGGACGGTACGGCCGGGACTGACGGCGATCGGGGGACTGACCAGCGCGCTGCCTGTGGCTGTCATGGAGGAGCGCGAACGCGGAGGCAACTACCGGTCGCTCGACGAACTGCGGCGGCGGGTGGCGCTCACGCCGCAGGATGCTGAATCTCTGGTTTATGCCGGGGCATGCGACGAGCTGGAGCCCGAATTATCACGGCCGCGGCAGTTGTGGAAACTGATCGGACCGACCGGCACGGCACGGCAAGGGAGTCTCTTCGGGGCGCCCGAGACGGCGGCGCCGCAGGTCAGCGAACCAAGCAGACAGTCGCTCCTTGAGCGACAGTTCGGGATACTGGGGTTCCTGCCGGACCGTCATCCGCTGGCGCTCTTCAGAAAGGAACTCGCCGGCATCGAGACGATACCGGCGGCCGACCTCCCGCGTCATGAAGGAAAGATGGTTCGGCTTGTTGGGTGGTTCGTGACGATGAAGCCGGTTCGGACGAGCGACGGCAAGACGATGGCCTTTGCCACCTTCGAGGACGAAACGGCGATCTACGAGACGGTCCTGTTCCCCGAGGTGTTCGCCAAGTATGCGTGGCGCATCCGGGGGAAGCGGCCGAACATTCTCTTTGGTCGGGTGACTGAAGATGAGGGAGCGTGGATGGTGGAGGTGGGGAAAATCGAGGGAGTATAGTATAAATACTATACTCCTAATAATATCAAGCACTTACTTCGCATAATATACCTTATGTCAACTTGAGGGTGGTTTATCCATCAAACTTCTTGTCCCCGGATCTGTCGTCTCAAGGATTCCATGATTTCCTGAAGCACGATCTGATACTCTTGCAACTTTTCTTTATCCAATAACAGGTCCATTTTCTCTCGTTGCTCTTTGGTCAGAGACTCTTTTCTTATCCTAACTGGGCTACTGAGCGCTACGGCGATACTTATGTAAGTGTTCCTTTTGTCACTGAAGTCTTCTGGGTCATTGCAAAGGCTACTTATCCGGCAGTACAGGCTCTCAATCTTCTTGTAATGAACTGTCTCTATCAACAAAGCATTCTTGTGTATCAATTGCTTTGTTTTGTCTAGTTCGTCAAGAAAGTCATTGAGTAGCAAATGCTTCTGCTTTGTTTGATCATATCGTAACAATTGAACCGCCTTTGATTCTAAATCATAGAGAGCACCCCACAAATCATTATATATCTTGAACTGCGCCTCTGAATACAGCGCATAGCGACTCATTAATTTCTCTCTGAATATCTGATTTCCTTTTTTAATCTCTTCTATTTCCTTTCTGTTTTCTTGGCGCTCCTTCTCGATTTGCCTTTTTATCCATATAACACTAAGAAATTTCGAAAGGCCGAATATGATTGCTGCCACACCACCAAAGACACAAAGATAATCACGTATAAAAAGCAAATGATCTTGGCCGCTCATCGTAAAATGCTCCTGGTAATTATTCCGGCAACCATTCAGTAAAGAAAATATCCCTAAGTCCTAAATTTGCATACCCATCTAGTTCCCCATCGGTAGTACCTGCCATATATATGTTATCGGCGGCATCAACTATCATTGATAAACTGTAAGTCATGGAATTTGTCGCGCCCCATTGTTTGGAAAATAATATTACACCATCATCACTTAACTTGGTTAAAAAGATGTCGGTTGTACCTGTCTGTAAATTTCCATCAAATTCGCCTTGGGTGTAACCTGTAACAAAAATGTCATTAGAACTATTGACGACAGCCGCGTATCCCTCTTCCGAACTGCTTGTCCCCCACTGTTTTGTCCATGCTTTAGTGCCATCAGCGTTCCATTTCGTAAGGAAAACATCCCATGCTCCAGCTGTTGTGTTTCCATCGAGATTGTCACTGGTGGTTCCTGTAACATAGATATTCCCGGAACTATCCAATGTTACGAATTCTCCCAGTTCACCTCCGCTAGTACCCCATTGTTTGGTCCATGCTTTGGTTCCGTCTGCGTTCCACTTGGTGAGGAAGATATCGTCACTCCCGGCACTAGTGTTTCCATCGAGATTGCCGTGGGTGTAACCAGTTACATAGATGTTTCCTGATGAATCCAAAGCTAAAGAGAACCCCCAATCAGATTGGTCAGTTCCCCACTGCTTGGTCCATGCTTTTGTCCCATCGGCATTCCACTTGGTCAGATAAATATCCTCGGTTGTTCCTGCATTTGTATTACCGTCAATATCTCCGGTTGTCCGTCCAGTAACAAAGATATCTCCGTTACTATTGACTGCCACACCCCTACCATCCTCCTCTTTCGACGATCCCCATTGCTTGGTCCATGCTTTGGTTCCGTTGGAATTCCATTTTGTAAGAAAAACATCGGTGCAATATGGATTGCTACTGCCACAAGTATTGCCCCCGTTGGTATTGCCATCCAGTTCGCCTACAGTGTGTCCTGTCACGAAGATATTTCCATTGCCATCAACGGCTAATGCTTGTCCCTGATCTTGAGTTGTGGTTCCCCATTGTTTTGTCCATATCTTTGTTCCGTCAGCATTCCATTTAGTTAGAAAAATATCGGGGCAAGGTTGATCGCCCGGTGTCCCCAGATCACAATCGCCTCCTGCGTTTATATTACTGTCAAGATTACCAGATGTGTAACCAGTTACATAAACATTATTTGAAGAATCGATTATTATCCCGCTTCCATAATCATGAGCACTTGTGCCCCATTGTTTTGTTGCTCGGCGAAGCACCCATTGCCCCAAAACGCATTCCGAAACATCGCCTGTCTGTGTTTGCCAAGTTCCGGTCTCGCATTCATCGGGATCGATACAAAGGCCGTCATCTTCCCATAGGCTCAAGATACAGACCTGTGGCTTTGTTGCATTGCCGTTAAAACCTCCGCATGAAATAACTCTTTCCGTCCCATTAAAACAATCGGAACGCACACAACGGGCAAAACTAGAGCTTGCACCAGTGCGGGCAGAAGAATCGATGTTCGCTTCTGAGAAATTGACAAGCCATGCACTTGTTGTTGAGTTTGAAAGAACGGAAGAAGACCATGCGTGATAAATATCGATGGGCCATATATTTCCCGCCTCCCAATAGTTACCGTTTTCTCCGGGACCATTATTGGCGGCACACCCCGAACATTCAGCTGTTTTGCAAGTTATTGAAGAAAGACAAGTTGGATCAACAACGGCACAAGCCCCACCTGTTTCTGTTCCGGGGCATCCCTTTATCAAGGCTCGAAGTTCCGATATGGTGGGCAAACGCCAATCATCATATCCTGCCAATGAAAGATTATTACAGTAACTTTCTGCGGCCTGCTGTGTTATTTGACCACCGCTGCCTCTTTGCCAAAGCAGGCCCGATTCTATATCGTAGACCGTGTCTGTCGTGACCACATACTGACTGATGTCAACATCATTGTCGGGAATAGTGTTGTCGGCATCTGTCGCGTCTAGGTCTGCCGTATCAACATCAACTGAGTCTTCATCGACTACATCAAAATCCACCGTATCAATCTCTGCCGCGTCCGGTTCTGCCTCAACCAAATCTTCATCAGCCTCCGCGTCGCCTTCGACTGACAAATCCTCGTCCGGCTCTCCCTCGGTGGTATCGACTAGATCGTCCGCCATGTCTTCATCCACCGGCTTCGTTTCCTGTTCGGGTTCCGATTCGTTGATATCATCAGCCTCCGCTTCGGCTTCGGCTGACAAGTCCGGGACTATCTCATCTTCATCTATCTGCGCAACGGTATCATTATCGGTTGTGTCGCGGTCGAAGTAGGAGGCTATCTTGTTCACATCGCTTGTCGGCATATCCTTACACCCGAAAAGGGCGAACGCCACGGCTATTAAAAGCAGTATCTTTTTCATGACCGCACCCCCTAAAACTCAAACCCGGCCGCGACGACAAAGCCGCCCGGCACCGGGAAGAACGACAACTCTTTTACCACCTCTCGTTTTCCCGGCCAGACCGCCAGAACGATACCGCCCGCTATTGCCGCGCACCCCACCGCAATGAAGGTGTATTCCAGCGCCTCGAAGGTCTGCGCATCGTCCCACAATTTCCGGGCGTCTTTCGTGTATTCCTCCTGCGTCATGCCGCTTGCCACCGCTGACTGGATGTTGGCTGGGAGCATCTTTCGGTCGTAGTCATCCATTTTGTTCTTCGCCGCGACGCCGAAGCCCGCTCCGCCGCCCACGGCCAGCGCGACGCCTCCGGCGATCAGCCCGACACCGGGCCATAGATACGGATGATAGGTCTCCTCCGTCTTCACGGTGCGGGAGGTCTGTTGAAGGTCCGACCTCTTCTTTTGCTCGACCGCCGCCGCTATGTCGTTGCCGTCGGTCCCGACCGCCGCATCTATCTTCGCATCGATGTTCTTTTTCTGGACGATGGCCGCCGCCTGATCGGAGGAGAAACCGGAGGCGACGATGTTCTTGTGCATGACGCAACTGCGGTCGAGTCCCATGTCGCACGCCTTTTTGTAGAGCGCGGTCGCCAGTGACACCGAGCGGTCGATGCCGAAACCGATCTCGGCGAGATAGGCGATGTAGTTGCACCCCTGCGGCGACTCCCACGAACAGGCGATGCTGAAATACTCGGCCGCTTCGGGGTTGTTCTCCTCGTACTTGGCGTTGCCCATCTTGATGCAGGCGTTCACCACGCCGTTCTTGCAGGCGGTATCGAAATAGGTGTAGGCTGACTTGGGATCGTCTACCTCCTTGAGCGAACCACCGATGTAGCACGCGGCGGTATTCCCTCCGGCGCATTTTTCGTCCATCTCCTTAGCAAGGAGGTTGTTGAATATCAATTCGCGCATCCGTTTTTCGAGTTTCAGATCTCCGAGGGCGTCGATGACCTGATCGATATCTTCCATGCCATAGAACGGCGCGTAGGCTTCAAGGTAGCGGATGAGCATGGCCCGTTTCTGCGGCTCGGTGAACAGGTCGAGTTTGAGGAGTTTTCGCAGTTTGGTTATGTCGTCGCCGTGCTGTTTGGCGAAGAGGGTCTGCTGTTTGCGGTAGGTATCGACCTTGGCGA
>CALMRE010000250.1 GCA_937871295.1 uncultured bacterium
CAAATGTCCAATGATGTAACGCATCGTTTGGTCAAGGACATCGAAGAGTGTCCCCTTGATGATGCGATCATCAAGGATCATATCGGGCGTTTTCAGGCGACCGGCGTGGACATCGTAACCGATAGGCTCCTTCGCGAACAAGATCATGGCAGCATTCGTGGGGATTCCCTTCTTCACCAACGCCAACTTGCCAAGAGTCTCTTCCGGCGTATTCGCCACGGCATATCTTCCGCGTTCCCGCACTTTCCGCAAAAAGGCCTCGACCTTGTCCATATCCAGATCGCTCATTTTCCCGCCGGGATACGGATATGCGTCCCACGACAACTGAAGCGTGCGCAAATGCATTTCCGAGACCTCGGCGGCCGAAAGCGGATGGTCGGCGTTCCCGACCCTTTTGTAGTAGCGTCCCTGCAAGGATATCGGTTTGATCGGGTACTCCTTGACCGAGAGAATGATGACGGTCTTTCCGTCGATCGACGCCGATTCGACATCGGGAATGATGGCGGGATCGGTCTTTTGCCGGATCTCGTTCACCCACTCCTGCACAGTCTCCTCGCCCATTACAACGCCTTTGACCTCGCCGTTATCGGCGACCCCGATAAGAAGCCTGCCGCCGCCGGTATTCGCAAACGCATTCAGCGCGACGATGGCCTTGGCTCCGAAGCCCTCTTTGAACTCTATTTCCTGTGATTCCCCGCCTCGGAGGATGTTTTTGATATGTTCGGAGTCCATGCCGCTCCTCATGAAAAACACCGCTGATTATAAAAAGGCATTCCGGCAAAGCAAGAAAAGCATTGGCAGAAGATGTTTTACCATATGGTGCTAAAAAAGTTCTCTCTACACAGACAACTTTTTACGATTTTCACAAAAGTTGTCCGTTTGCAAGAAACTTTTTTCTTGAGCCGGATAAAAAAAAACCGGGGAGCCTTGCGGCCCCCCGGCGTCAGAAAAGGAGAAAACTTTGACGGGATTTACACGAGACCCTGCTCAACCATCGCGTTGGCGACCTTCTTGAAACCGGCGATGTTCGCGCCGATGACATAGTTGCCCTCGAAGCCATATTCCTTCGCCGCGGTGACGCAGGAGTTGTGGATGCCTATCATTATGTTGCGCAGTTTCTGGTCGACCTCTTCGCGGGTCCAGCCGAGCCGCATCGAGTTCTGGCTCATCTCAAGGCCGCTGGTGGCGACGCCGCCGGCGTTGGAAGCCTTGCCCGGCGCATAGAGTATCTTTTTCTCGACGAACAGTTTCACCGCATCGAGCGTGGATGACATATTGGAGCCTTCGACCACGACCTTACAGCCGTTCTTCAAAAGGGTCTCGGCATCCTTGCCGTCCATCTCGTTCTGGATGGCGCACGGAAGAGCCACATCGACCGCCACTTCCCACGGCCGTTTGCCGGCGTGGAATTCGACACCCTTGAACTTCTTCGCGTAATCCTCGACCTTGTCGCGACCGCTGGCGCGCATCTCGAGCATGTACCCGATCTTTTCGCCGCTGACGCCGTCCTTGTCATAGACATAGCCGTCGGGACCGGAGATGGTCACGACCTTCGCGCCCAGATCGTTCGCCTTGGTGACCGCGCCCCACGACACATTGCCGAAGCCCGATATCGCGACCTTCTTCCCCTTCATCGAGTCGCCCTTAGACTTGAGCATCTCTTCGGCGAAGTAGACCACGCCGAAGCCGGTCGCTTCCGGACGGACGAGCGAGCCGCCCCAGTTGAGCCCCTTGCCCGTCAGCACGCCGGTGAACTCGTTGGCAAGCCGTTTGTACTGGCCGAACATATAGCCGACCTCGCGGCCGCCCACGCCGATATCGCCCGCCGGGACATCGGTGTCGGGACCGATGTGGCGGAAGAGTTCGGTCATGAACGACTGGCAGAAACGCATCACTTCGCCGTCGGACTTGCCGTTCGGGTTGAAGTCGGAACCGCCCTTGCCGCCGCCCATGGGGAGGCCGGTCAGCGAGTTCTTGAATATCTGTTCGAAGCCGAGGAATTTGAGGGTGGAGAGGGTCACATTGGGGTGGAAGCGGATGCCGCCTTTGTAGGGGCCGATGGCGCTGTTGAACTGTACGCGATAGGCGCGGTTGATCTGGAACTCGCCCTTGTCGTCCATCCACGGGACGCGGAACATGACGGTGCGTTCCGGTTCCACGATGCGCTCAAGGATCTTGTGGGCTTTGTACTTCGGTTCGCGCTCGACGATCGGGGTAAGCGAGTCAAGCACTTCTTCAGCGGCCTGCAGGAACTCCTTCTCCCAGTGGTACCGGGTCTTGAGGTCGTTGAGTACCGCGCTCACGTAACTGTTCATCATATCCTCCAAGAAAAAAACAATTAAAACATCCGCACAAGCGGAAGCCGCTACCACTTAACTCCCTTTTATATATATTGTCAAGCAAAATTTTAGGAAACCATTAGGAAGTTTTTCCCCAATGATTTCGGTGGGTGTTAAAAAAGTTCCGGTTTTTTTTGCTTGTTTCACAAAATACCTCAATAAATAGGCAGAGAACGGTTCACTAAAGGAACATGAAGGCTGTGGCGCAGATCACACACCCGGTTCTTGGAGAAATGAAGGACGAGGCCCTGCTTGACCTGGCTTTGAGCAAGAATCAGGGGGCGTGGCGGGAGCTGGTACGGCGCTACCACGGCAAGGTGAGCGCAACGGTGTACCGGATCTACGGGTCGAAACCGGAGGCGGAGGATATCGTGCAGGAGATTTTCATCGAACTCGCTAAATCGGCGAAGAATTTCAGACACGACGCCTCTTTTTCCACCTTCCTGTACCGCGTTTCGGTCAATACCGCATACCGCTATATAAAACGGCACAAGGATCCGAGCATCGTCTCCCAGCCGATGGAATTCTTCACCAACCTCGCCTCCGGGCCCGAGAAGGAGAAGCAGGAATCGCCGTCGGCGGCGCTGCTGGCCGGCGAGAGCCGCGAGCAGGTCCGCGAAGCGCTCGGCAAGATATCGGCCGAGAAACGGATGGCGCTGGTGATGTTCGAGATGGAGGGGCTGACCCTGAAAGAGATAGCGACACTCCTGAAGGTACCGTTGCAGACGGTGTGGTCACGCGTCTACAACGGCCGGAAGGATATGGCACGATTACTAACCAAAGCATACGGCGCGGCATCATGAACGAAAAACATCTTTCCATCGCGGAGCTTACCGCTCTGACCGAGCGGGGAGCGGAACTCACCGCCGAGATGGCCGAACATCTCGACCGGTGCGCCGCATGCGCCGACCTGCTGGAGCGGCATCTCGCCACCGAACCGCTGCTGACCCGTCCGGCGGCCGACGACGCGGCGATAGACCTCATCGCGGCGCGGAGTTTCGGCCACCTTGAAGAGGAAAAGCCCGGCTTCTTCGCGGCGCTGTTCACCCTCCCCCGCATCGCGCTCGGCGCTGCGGCGGCGTTGCTGCTGGTGGTCGCGGCCTACTTCGGGTTCGCCACCAGTACCACCACCGACGAGTCGAAGTTCGCCGGCAACGACCCGGCCCCCCGGACCGCCCCGCTGCTCGACGCCACCCCGCGCGCTTTCGCCGACGGCGTCGCGATATCCCACGGCCGCGCCGCCCTGACGGTGAAAGGGAGAGCCACCCTGTCGGCCGACGGCGCCGAAGAACTGCGGCTCGCCAAAGGAAGCGTCGAGGTCGCGATAGAGAAAGGGAACGATTTCCGCATCCATACCGCCGACCGCTACCTCGTCCGCGTGCTCGGCACCCGCTTCACCCTCCACACCGACGGCGTGAAACTGACCGTGACGGTCACCGAAGGGCTCGTCGAGGTGATCGACGGCCGCTCCAACGATTCGGTCGCCCTTTCCGGCGGCATGTCGCGCACCTTCGCCGACGAGGTCAAGACGGTCGTTCTGCCCAAGGAACGCCGCACCGTCAAGGCGATGGCGCAGGCGCCGGTGGTCGAAGAGCCCGCCTCGTTCCTGTTACTCGGCCGCGGCGCCCTCAAGGCCAACGATGCGGCGACGGCGATGGGCTGGTTCGAAAAGGAACTGGCCGACGGCCCCGAGAAGGACAAGGCGCTCTTCGAGATCGTGCGGCTCCATGAGCGGGACGGCCGGTTCGGCGACATCCTCGCCGCCCTCAAGACGCACGGCGACATCGTGGACGGCGGCTCGGTCTTCCGCGAGGAACTGCTCATCAAGGGGTGCAAGGCCGAGGTGAAGCAGAGCGTCGGCACCCTTCCTTCGTGCAGAAAATACTTGCAGGTTTTCCCCGACGGATATAAAAAGGACGAGATCCGCGATCTTCTGGAGAATGGCGATGCGCATTAGTTTCGCGATCATAGCGGCGCTTCTGGCGCTTCTTTTTGCCGGTTCCTGCGAACAGGTCATCGAACTCGACAAAGGCCTTTCAAACGCCGAAGGGAGCACCGACAAGGAGGGCGAGTTCGACGGCGCGACGGGCGGCAACCCGGCCGAAGATATCGCCGAAGGGCCCGACAGCCCCACCGATCAGGCGACCGCCGATTCGACCGCGAGCGCCGACGGCTCCGTCAGCGACGCCGATACCGCCGCCCCCAACGCCGACGACAGTTGGAATGAGGACGGCGCCGACGAGGAGACAGGCTATTCCGACGCAGATTTCACCATGGCCGACTCATCGGTCAGCGACGCGGACTCCTACGACGCCGTCGATGAGGCGGTCTCGGGCGACAGCGATCCGACCGCTTCGCTCACCCCCGACGACTGCGGCTGCGGCGAGAACCCCGCATACGCCCCCATCTGCTGTGACGGCGTGACGACCGTCTTCAACACCTGTTTCGCCAACTGCCTGAATGTCAACAGCGGCCAGTGCGCGACCCAGCAGACCGGCACCTGCGCCTCGCAGGGGGGCGAGAACGATACCGACGACACCGAGGTGAACGACGACGACGCGATCAATATCGGCTCCTGCGGCTGTGTTCCGACCGACATGAACGCGTGGTGCTGCGACGGCGGCGTGCGCTATATCAGCGAATGCACGGCGACCTGTGAATGCGAAGGAACCGCCGCGCTCTGCGACTGAAACCCGAAGATTTTGCTTGTAAATAATATCCGAACGGTTATACTGGCCACGGATATTCCGCTATTTCAGGCTCCACGGGAGGGGGGTTGGTCATGACCGCACGCTTTTACCGGCTGATGTTCATCATCGTGGCGGCACTCATGTCGCTGATCGGGTGCAACAAAACCACTGCCGGGGACAATGAGTATAAGGAAAATGAATTTGAGGATACGCTTTACGGTTGCGAATCGATTTATTATGAGGAAGAAGATGTCGACCAACCCTATGTCCCCGACATAGATGAAGACCATTATTACCCCGACACGGTGTACGGCGACCCCGGCGTCGATTTTGACGATACGGTCGGCGATGACACCGACACGACCGATGCCGATATGACTGACACCGACACGACCGACGCCGATATAGACGAAGATGTCGACAACGACCCCATTGTTATTCCCGACGAGGACGAACCTGACGTGCAAGGAGACGAATACGCTTGTCCGTATGCCACCTTCCACGTCGACGGCACGGTCGCCAATACAGGCGGCGACCCCATCAGCGGCATCAAAGTGACTGTACAATATCAGTTCTATTCGTTTCCACAAAGCATGTTCACTAAAAATGATGGCTCTTTTTTGATCGAATCTGAAGAAGCGACATCCTTCAGTGATACGGAATATGCTTTCCTTACTTTCGAGGATATTGATGGGGATCTTAACGGTGGCCTGTATGCCACCAAAGAATTGAACATTCAATTGGATCATCTGGCAGGTTCAGGCGGATGGGATTGGGGCACCTACGAAAAAAAGAATATCTCGATCACGATCCATAAGGTCGGCGAATCAGATGACGACGGTCTGCTTTCGGATAACGATTAGGCGTTGGAGGCGGTCATGACGAAAGGTTTTTATAAACTGATGTGTCTGGCGACGGCGGCGGCGATGAACCTGATCGGATGCAATAATGATCCTTCCTCCGAAACCGACACCGGCATGGACACTCTTTACGGGATACCCGATACCGGATACGATGCCGCCGAGGCGGAGGCCTCACCCGACAAGGATATCGACTGGGGCAACACTCCCGACCCCGAAGCTCTGCCGGAAGATAACGATTTTTATCCCGACACGGTGTACGGTGACCCCGGCGTTGACTTTGACGACTCGGTCGACAACGATGCGAACATCGACGAAGATGCCGATATCTTAGATACCGAAGGCGACCTTTACCAAGACGACTACGACGAGTACGCCGACACCACGGTCTATGGCGATGTTTACACCGAATACGATGCCGACCTCGGGAACGACGACGACGACACGCTCCTCAGCGACGAGGACTAGCTACCGGAGGTTGTCATGACCACGCACTTTTACCGGCTGATGTTCATCGTCGTGGCGGCGCTCACGTCGATGATCGGGTGTGGAGAAAAAACCGAGAGCGACCATGATGGCGCACCCGATCAGGTCGACACTAACAACGATGTGGAAGTTGTGTTCGGCAACGACACCGATTCCGATGACTTTTTACCCGATAGTGACCCGACGCCACTTGAACTAACTGAAAAATGGGCGATCCACTGGGGGTTCGAAGATTCACCGGGAGGCGATAGGGCGACGACCGTCATAGCCTCAGCCGACGGGTCTCTTCTCGTGGCTGGCGAGAACAGCGAAGTCAGCATTGATGAACCGGCATCGACCGAAGGCGGTTTCTTTCTGACAAAGGTCAATTCGGATGGCACGATAGCATGGAGTTCCCTTTCGGCCGATATCCTCAACGCACACGAAGGACATTCTGTTGCGGTCGATGCCGCCGGGAACTGTCTTGCCGCGGGGTACAACAACGATCAAATACAGATCGTCAAGTTCGACAAAAACGGAGAAAAAGTCTGGGCGCAGGAATACGGTTCCGATGCCCGAGACTGGGCCGATGCCATCGCCGTTGACACCGCCGGGAACGGTTATATAGCCGGCACCACCCGAGGAGCATTGTACGGCAATACCTATGGAGGCGGCAACGATCCTTTCCTCATGAAGATAAGCGCCGATAGCGAGATCGTCTGGGTGCGTCAATGGAACGACGATAAACAGGATCAGGCCCACGCGGTGGCATTGGACGGCGACAATGCGGTGTATGTGGTCGGCCGCACCGAGGACAACGCCGACCCCGACGGCGGCGGCGACCGCAGCAAGGCATTCTTGATAAAGTTCACGCCCGACGGCGACGAGATCTGGAGCCGGAATTGGGGGGTGACGGAAATGTGGAATATCGGCTATGCCGTCGCGGTCGACAAAACAGGCTCTGTTTTTGTCAGCGGCATCACTTCCGGCGCCTTCGCGAACAATACGTCGGCTGGAGACGCCGACACTTTCATAGCGATGTTCGACGCCGACGGCGCCATGGAATGGGTCCGACAATTCGGCACCGATGGATGGGACTCCAATTACACCGTGGCCGTCGATGACAAAGGCCATGTGTTCGCCGGTGGAGAAGTTTCTTACGGAACTTTTTGTCAAGAAAACGCGTGTATGTACTCGTTCATTCTTGCCGCCTATGATTACGAGGGGAACCGCCTCTATTTCAAGCAGTGGAAAGATATCGGCGATCTTAACGGGATTAACTCAATCGCAACAGGATCGGATGGGGATATTTTTCTCGCTGGCCGCGCCACCAATAACGGCAACACCCCCGACCCGTCGTGGGGGGGCTCCGTGTTCCTGACACGATTTACAGTAGAATGATGTTTTACTGTATACAACGATCTCGCCCTCTGCGACTGAAACCCGAAGATTTTGCTTGTAAATAATATCCGAACGGCTATACTGACCACGGATATTCCGTTATTTCAGTCTCCACGGGAAGGGGGTTGGTCATGACGAAAAGTTTTTACAAGCTCATGTGCTTCGCGACGGCGGCGGCGATGTCGCTCATCGGCTGCAATAATGATCCTTCCTCCGAAACCGACACCGGCATGGACACTCTTTACGGGATACCCGATACCGGATACGATGCCGCCGAGGCGGAGGCCTCACCCGACAAGGATATCGACTGGGGCAACACTCCCGACCCCGAAGCTCTGCCGGAAGATAACGATTTTTATCCCGACACGGTGTACGGTGACCCCGGCGTTGACTTTGACGACTCGGTCGACAACGATGCGAACATCGACGAAGATGCCGATATCTTAGATACCGAAGGCGACCTTTACCAAGACGACTACGACGAGTACGCCGACACCACGGTCTACGGCGATGTCTACACCGAATATGATGCCGATCTCGCCAATGATGACGACGAGATCATCGGCACCGACGACGACCAATAAAACTCCCCGGAAAACTGGAAAAATCGGCGCGATATGATAAAGTTGGCCGGTTCTTGCCACTAAACAGGCGGTCATTGGGAAGGAGGCGATCATGACGAAAGGTTTTTATAAACTGATGTGTCTGGCGACGGCGGCGGCGATGTCCATCATCGGCTGCGGTCCCGAAAAAGACCCTGCGATGGAATACGGCCCCGGACCGACCGACTACGATCAATACCAGAACGATGAATATGGGGATGCGTTGCTCTATGGCGACATCGGTGTTGACTACGATGATTCGATAGTGCCCGATGCCGACGAGCCGGTGGTGACCCCCGACGACCCGGCGATGGAATACGGCCCGGTGCAGACCGACTACGACGATCTGGCGACCGACGCCGACGAACCGGTGGTCGTTCCCGACGAACCGGCGATGGAATACGGCCCCTACCCGACCGATTACGATGAAGCGAAAAGTGATGCAGACACCGTCATCGAACAGCCCGACGAGATGACCACCGACTACGGCCCGATATCGCGGCCCTTCGTCAAGAAATGAATATCAAGCGCGTCGCCAAACGGGCGCTGCTCCCGTTAAAACAGCATTACGAGCGCCGTCTCCATGAACTGCGCTATATCTTCTTCGAACTGACCCACCGCTGCAACATCGCCTGTATCCACTGCGGCAGCGACTGCCAGAAGAACGACACCCTGCCCGACCTGCCCGCCGACAAGATACTCGAGACGCTCGACGGCATCAAGACGAAGTACGACTCCCACAAGGTGATGATCGTGCTGTCGGGCGGCGAACCGACGATCTATCCCGGCGTCTGGGAGCTCGGCAAGGAGATCATCAAGCGCGAATTCCCGTGGGGGATGGTCACCAACGGTTACGCGTGGGACACCGACATGATAAAGAAGGCCAAAGAGGCGCGGATGCATTCGGTCACCGTGTCGCTCGACGGCCTCGAGGAGACGCACAACTGGCTGCGCGGCGACAAAAAATCGTTCCGCAAAGCGGTCAACGCCATCGACCTGCTCCTCAAGAACCCGTTCTACCGCGTGATGGATGTCATCACCTGCGTCAACCGGCGCAATATCGGCGAACTGGATAAAATTTACGACCTCGTCAAGTCGCTCGGCGTCAAACGGTGGCGGTTCTTCACCATCTCCCCCATCGGCCGCGCGGTGCAGACGCCGGAACTGTTCCTCGGCAAAGAGGATTTCCATTATCTCATGCAGAAGATACTCGCCTACCGCAAAAAGCCGGGAATGAAGGTCACCTACTCCGAATCGGGCTATCTCGGCTGTTACGAACACCGGGTCCGCGGTCACGACTGGTTCTGCCGCGCCGGGGTCAATGTCGCGGGGATCATGGTCAACGGCGACATACTCGCCTGCCCCAATATCGACCGCCGTTTCAAACAGGGCAATGTCTTCGAACAGCCCTTCATCGATGTCTGGGAGCACGGCTACAAGGAATTCCGCGACCGGAAATGGATGCGGACCGGCGACTGCGTGAAGTGTCCCGAATGGCGGCTGTGTCAGGGAAACCCGATGCACCTGTGGGATCTCGACACCAACCGGACCAAGCTCTGCCATCTGAAGCAGTTCGAACTCGACAAGCCGCTCACCATCACCAAGTCGAAATAACCGCCACGGTCTTTAATTCTTTTTGACAATCATTCCGATTTCTGATTAAATCCGGCGGAATATCTTCATTGAACCGGGAGCGGGTCCATGCGGAACATACTTCTTGCGATGATCGGATTGATGCTTGTCGCGTGCGGCGGCGAGATGCCGACGGCCGCCGCGACAGCCACCGCCAACCTCACCCCGCCCGAATTCGCGTGGGAAGAAGAAGCGCCGGTGGCACTCGACCTCGGCGGTCCCTCCGCCCGCTACGCCGTTCCCGGCGATGAACGGTGGGTATCGATGAATCCAGAGATACCCGGAGCAAACGGCGGTGTTTATGTGATGGCGCGATATAACGATTATATTTATGTGGCAGGAGATTTTACTGTTATCAAGGATATCCCGGCAAACAGAATCGCAAGACTCCATGTTCCTACGAATACATGGGAAACATTAGGAAGCGGACTAAATGGTAAAGCTACTGAACTGGTGATTGATACGGAAGGCAATCTTTATGTGGGAGGTTCTTTTAGCAGTGCGGGTGGCGTGTCAACGGGAGGTGTAGTTAAATGGGATGGGGTTGAATGGACTTCTTTGGTTTCTAGTTTGGGAGGTGTAGACGCCATTGCTCTTGACAAAGAAAACAATCTTTATGTAGGTGGAGGCTTCACAAGCATAGACGGTATACCTGCAAATCGTATTGCTAAATGGAATGGCTCAATATGGAGCGCACTTGGTACAGGGACGGGAGGCATTGTTCGCGCAATTATCATTAATGAAAATGGAGAACTTTATGCTGGAGGACAGTTTAATAGTGCGGGAGGCATATCAGCTAATAATATTGCCCGATGGAATGGGGTGGATTGGAGTGCCTTGGACTCTGGGGCAAATCAAGAAGTTTATTCTCTTGCTTTTGACAAAGATGAAAATCTTTATGTCGGAGGTTTTTTTACTGTGGCGGGCGGCACAACTGCAAAATATATCGCCCGATGGAATGGCGTGACATGGGAATCTGTGGGAACAGGAATGGGAGGAGCTGTCAGTGCTCTTGCATTTGACGCGACCGGAATACTTTATGCGGGCGGGTATTTTACTACCGCCGGAGGTATTGTTGCAAAATTGATTGCCAAATGGGACGGCACACAGTGGGATGCTCTTGGAGCTGGTCTTTATCAAGAAAACATTCCCTATGTTTCCACTCTTACATTCGATAGTAATGGAAACTTATATGTTGGCGGCGAATTTAATACGGCAGGCGATGTCGCTGCAAACAATATCGCCCGATGGAATGGTATTTCATGGACAGCATTGGGCCTTGGTATAAATATGGCGGTATATGCCATCGCATACGATCACAAGAACAATGTATTGTATTTGGGGGGATCTTTCCTTAATGCTGGGACGATAAGAACTAATTATATCGCCAAATGGGATGGCTCGTCATGGATTACACTTGGGACAGGGATGAATTGGGATGTCCGCGCCCTTGCAGTTGATGAAAACGGTATTCTTTACGCTGGTGGCGCTTTTACGACCGCCGGGGAAACGACAGTGAATTATATCGCTCGTTGGAATGGATTTTCTTGGGATCCGCTAGGGGGCGGGATGAATGCTTATGTATACGCGCTTGCAGTGGATGGGGAGGGCGATCTCTATGCAGGAGGAGAATTTACAACTGCAGGCGGAGTGTCAGCAAATCGAATCGCCAAATGGAACGGTGTGATATGGAGCAAGTTGGGGAGTGGAGTAAACAACAATGTGTCCTCCCTTGTTTTTGGTTCTGATGGCCATCTTTACGTGGGAGGAGACTTCACGCTTGCAGGCGGGGTGTCGGCAAACCATGTGGCTAAATGGAATGGAGCGGCATGGAGTGGAATTGGGACCGGTGTAACCTTTGCAGTTCATGCTTTGGCAATGGGCGGAAACGGCATTCTTTATGCAGGAGGCCTTTTGGGCGTGTCATTGAAATATATTGCCAAATGGGACGGCAACACATGGAGTAAGGTCGGGACGGGGACTAATGAACATGTCTATTCTTTAGCCGTGGATAATGATAATATCCTTTACGCTGGTGGTCGTTTTACTACGGCAGGCGGTGTGCCGAGTAACCATATTGCCCAATGGGACGGTAGCAATTGGAATGTAATGGGAAGCGGTGTTGATAATTATGTTCGGGAACTTACTTTCGATGGAAAAGGAACTCTTTATGTCGGCGGAGAGTTTATGGTCGCAGGCGACAAGCTTAGCCCATATTTCGCTAAATACATAATCTCCGACGAAGACACTATCACTCCCGACGACGATGTCCTGCTTTCTGAAAGCGATACTATCGCCTCTGACGATGATACGCTTTTCGCCGAGAACGAGTCATTACTTGTCGAAGACGACACAGTCATCATCATAACCGACACCATGATAGAACCCGACGATGCGGCGGTTCTTCCCGACGAAGACACGTTGGTCGCTCCGGACGATGATATCGACACGACCACGGACGACATCCAACCAGACGAAACGGTCGATGCCTCGCCGGACGATTTTTACGAGATCGACCCGGTCGACGAAATATCAGTG
>CALMRE010000251.1 GCA_937871295.1 uncultured bacterium
CGCAGCGGGTCGTAGGCGGCGTAGTTGAGCGCGAAGTAGCCGACCATCCCGCCGATGGCGACGGTGTTTTTCACCCAAGCCGGGAGCCAGTCGAGGATCAGGAACGACAGCGCGAAGAGGATCGGAAGTGCGTGCAGGATGTTGCCGTGGCCCGAAAGATCGCCCCACAGGTAGGCGAAGGCCCACCCGGCGGCGAGCGCCTCGATGATCGCCGTAACGGCGGTCGGATCGCAGGCTATCTCTTCGGCGGGCTTGTCGCGCTTCAGCGCGTAGCCGAGCCAGCGGAAGAGGTAGCCCGCCTCGATGAGCGCGCCGATTAGTATCAGCGCGAGGAGGATATAGCGGCCGCTCCCGGCCAGCGCGACGGCGAGTTCCCACTTGGCGTAGAATCCGGGGAAGGGGGGCAGGCCGGTCAGGAGCGCGATGAACGAGACGAAGGCGAAGATGAGCACCGGATGGTCGCGCAGGGCGCTCCAGCCGGTGATGTCGCGCGAGGCGATGAGCCCCGAGAGCCAGTAGAGTCCCGCCTTGGCGGCGGCGTGCGCCGCGATGAGTCCCCCCGCGACGAACAGATACTGGTCGCCGAGGATGTCGCGCTGACCGAGTACGGCGAAAATGAGCCCGATCTGGGCGACCGACGAATAGCCGAGCAGGCGCCGGTCATTGCGTTGCGGCAGGGCGAGTATGTTGGCGGCGATGAAGGTGACGATGCCGATGCCGGTCGCGATCGGGAGCCACGCCGGGCCGCCGATCATCAGCAGTTTGTCGGTCGCGTAGAGGGTCGCCGTCGCCGAGGCGACCGAGAAAAGCCCCGCGAAGGCGGGATGGGCCGATTCGTAGATGTCCAGCGCCCAGCCGTTGGCCGGGAACGGTTTCAGTTCGGCGGTGACCGCGATGAACATCAGGAAAAAGGCGAGCCCCCCCGCCTGCAGGGCGGCGAAATATTCGGGGCGCATCAGGTCGATGTTGAGTACGCCGGTGGCGTGGTAGGAGAATATGATGCCGATGAGGAGGAACGCCGATATCACCTGCGACACGATGAGGTATTTGAAGCCGGCCGCCACCGCCCGTTCGTCCGCCGAAAGAAGCATCATACCGCCGGTCGCGATGACCGAAAGTTCAAAGAAGACGAAAAGGTTGAAGATGTCGCGGGTCAGCACGATGCCGTTCTGCGCCATCACGAAGACGAGCAGCACCGCCATCGCGGCGCGTCCCTTTTCCAAAAGCGCCCGTTTGAGATAGAGCGCCGAGAAGAGCCCCGTCAGGTTGATGAGCAGTGTGAGCGCCGCCTCGGGGAGACCCATCCGCAGGTTTATCGCGAAGGGGGGCTGGACCCCGGCGGTGAATATCTCGACCGGCTGTGCTTCGTAGGCGGCGAAGGCCCAGACCCATTCGGCCGATATGAAGGCCATGAACCCGAGCGCAAAGAGCGTCACGCCGTACGCGGCGGCACGCCAGCGGTCGCCGAGAAGCCCCAGCAGGAACTCGGCGGCCAGCGCCGCCGCTATGATGACGATCGCGCTTACCATTTAAGTTCGGTGCATTTGGTGATATCGAGGGTCCGTTTCTTTTCGTAGAACCGGTAGGCGAAGGCGAGCATCAGCGCCGTCACCCCCATGCCGATGACGATCGCGGTCAGCACCAGCGCCTGCGGCACCGGGTCGATGATGCGGGCGGCCGCCGCGGCGGCCGGAACGGTGTTGTCGAGGATGGGGGCGGTGCGGCCGCGCATATAGCCGACGGCCACCATGACGATGTTCACGCCGGTGTCGGCGACGGTGAAGGCGACGATCATCCGCAGAATATTACGGTTGGTCAGCGCGCCGTAGAAGCCGATGAGTATCAGGATGAATCCCGCCGCCATCGCGATAAGGGCCATCAGAGTTCCTCCGTTTCCGAAAGGTGCGCCAGTATCGAGGAGAACTCGGCCCCGACCTTGAGTCCGATCAGCGAGTAGATGAGCGGTATCGCGCCGGCCGAGAAGAGGTCGCCCAGTTCGCCCCTCGGCAGGAGATGGCTGTCGAGGAACCCGCCGGCGAGCACGATCCCCAAAAGGGCGATGCCGACATAGAAGAGCCCCGACACCGACTCGACCGTGTCGATGATCCGGTGGCTGAGACAGCGGCAGGGATCGGCGAGCAGGATCAGCAGTACCCCCGAGGCGATGATGGCGCCTCCCTGAAAGCCGCCGCCGGGGGTGAGGTGACCGTTCACGAAGACATAGACGCCCAACAGAATGATGAGCGGCGCGAGAAAGCGGCTGCCGGTCGCGAGCAGTTCACCCACCGGCGCCAGATGTCGATCCTCCTTGCGGCGCCGTCCCCGGGCGAGGACCAGCCCCACGATCGCGGCGGTCAGGAACAGCACCGTCACTTCGCCCAGCGTGTCGAGCCCGCGGTAGGTGACGACGATCGCGGTGACGATATTGGCCGCGCCGATGTCGGCGGCGGTCCGTTCGGCGTAATAGCGCGCGGTGGTGTTGAGTTCGGCGTCGGGTTCATAGGTGAACAGGAGCCCCGTGAAGATCGCGGCGATACCGGCAAGGATGAGGAGTGCGGCGAATTTCCTAATCATGTTCGCCTCCCCGCATCCGGCCGAGGATGAAGAAGAACAGGAACGTGGTGAGGCCGCTCCCGATGGCCGCCTCGGTCATCGCCACATCGGGCGAGGCGAGGAGGAGGAACAGGACCGACGCGAGCAGACTCACCAGCCCCGCCGCCAATATCGCGATCGGCATGCTCTTCCCGAGTATCGCGACCAACGCGGCGCCGATCATCGCGGCGGCCAGCAGTATCGTCAGCGCGAGGAGAAGTCCGCTCATGGGCGCTCCTCCGTATCGTCGACGAGACGGTCGACCGTCGTCTTTTCGCTCTTCGCGGCGCCGGTGCGGTGCGCCGCGCGGGCGAGCACCTGCGACGATATAGGGTTGGTAAGCAGTATGAACAGGCCGATGAGCAGCAGTTTCAAGGTCCATTCGGGACGCAGGCAGGCGGCCCCGGCGAGGGTGAGCAGCGTCCCCAGCGTCGTCGCCTTGGTCCCCGCCTGTATCCGGTTGAACAGGTCGGGCATCCGGACCAGTCCCAGCCCCGCGAGCAGGAGGAACGCCGCGCCGAGCACGAGGAACAGTCCGCCGATGATGCCGGGTATCGTCATCTCAGAACCCCCGTTCCAGATAGCGGGCCACCGCGATCACCCCGAGGAACGACAGGAGCGCGTAGACCACCGCCACATCGAGGTAGATGCCGCGCCCTTCGGCGAGCGCGATGATGACGATGAGGGTGACGGTCATCAGCGTCAGGGTGTCGAACGCGACCACGCGGTCGGCCGGCGACGGCCCCTTGAGGAAACGGTAGAGGGCCAGCAGGATACCGGTCCCGGTGAGCGCCGTCGCTATGTAGATAAGGATATCAACCATACATCACCTCGAGGTACTTCTCGAAGCCCGCCACGATCTGCGCCGTTGCGGCGTCGATGTCGGTCGCCTCGGCGTTCACCCAGTGGATGTAGAGCCATTCGCCGTCGATCTCGACCGTGAGGGTGCCGGGGGTGAGCGTGATCGAGTTGGCGAGGAGCAGGCGGCCCATCGGGCTTTGGAGCCGCGTCCGCACCTTGACGATGGCGGGGGTGATGGGGAGCGACGGGGTCAGCACCACACGGGCGATGTGAAGATTCGACTTGATCAGTTCGGCAAGGAAGAACACCAGATAACCGAGGGCCGCGAAGATGGTGCGCGGGGTGAAATGGAAACCGGAAAGTATCGAGCGGCCGCCGCGGAAGAGGATCGCGATGAAAAGGGCCGCGACGATGCCGACGACCAGCACATCGCCTGCCAGCGACCCGTTGAGAAAGAGCCAGAAAAGGAGCAGCGTCGCAAATAACAGCGCGATGGCCGGAACCCTCGTCATGCGTCCACCCTCACCAAGAATGTGTCAGTATAGCGCGCGCCGTTCACATTGCAAAGAAATCGTTGCGCCACGCATCGCCCCTCAGAAGGTTGCCACTAGCAAATATGTTATAGGTGTCCGAAAATGAAAGTCAAGAGAAATTAGAACAACATCGTACAGCCGCATCCATCAGCCGATGGTTGGGCCTGTGTATCGGGGACGATTATCGCATCTTCGTCGATCAGGGGGGTGTCTGTTCCCTCATCGACCGTTTCGTCGCCCGTTTCGTCGGGCACCTCGTTGTCCACGACGGTGGTGTCGGTGACGGTCGTGTCGGCCACGGCGCTGTCCTTGTCGGCCGGCGCGGCATCGTCGGGGGTCACGGTGTCGTCCACGAGCGGGGAGCCGTCGTCGACGATGACCGGCGCGTCGTCGGCCTCTTCCTCGTCGATAAGGATGTCGTCGGTCGCGACATCGTCGATGACCGTCTCGTCCGGTTCCTCCTCGTCGACGACGATCTCGTCCACCAAGGTCTCGTCGGGCTGGGCGTCGTCGGGCAGGATATCGTCGGGTTCCACCGTGTCCTCATCGGGCTGTTCGACGATCGACACATTCAGTTCGAAAGGAGCGGTATCGCCTGACTCGCCGCCTTCGATGACGATATGAACGGTCCCGGTCTGTTGCGCCGTGTAGGTCAGGAGTTCGACCTTTCCGGCGGTACCGCTGTCGGCGGCGGCGAGACAGGCCTCGTTCTCTCCACAGGCGCCGATGAGATCGAGGGCAAGGTCGACGCCGGTTCCGGGAATGATGTGTATCTGATACTCGATCCCTTCTTCGACCGTCAGTTCGTACACGATGTCGCCGGTCGGCTGGCTGTCGGCTACGC
>CALMRE010000252.1 GCA_937871295.1 uncultured bacterium
CTTTTTTCTTCCTTCTCTCTTTTACCCTCTACCCATAGTTTCTGACGGAGAGCCGTAATTTTATCTGCGGAGAAGCCTGATGTTCAGCGTTTTGGTATGGATTGCGCTGTTTGTTTGTATCGGTTGGCTTATAGGCAGAGGAGAGGCTTATTGGAGATATTGGACGATTCAAGGATACGAAAAGGAAATAAGGATAGAATATGAAAAGGAGTACAAGGCATTTCTCGAAGAAAAGAAGGCCATTGCAGAAACGCATCGGAAAAACCTTGATGAATTAGACAAAGTATTACGGAGAAACGAAGGAGAGTATATCCAAAACAAAAAGCTTCTTGAAAGAGAGCAAGAGAAAATTGATATTGCTAGGGATGCTTGGAAACAGGAACATTTTCGTCTTTTAGACCAGATCCCAAAGGTGATGGCAACATTTGATGAGGGTTATATTCAAGGTCGCAAGTGGCTTGCAGATGCCTTTGCCGAGTTTGTCGAAACTCGTGATTTGGAAGTTGAATGTGCATTGGTTCTGAAATCAAATCCAGCATGGAAAGCGGCCGAAGCGGTGGCAGAACTTCGCGCCAAGCGTGTCGAGATGGCGAAGAAACTGAAGTTTTTAGAATATCAGTTGGCATCCTATGAAGAATATTTTCCGGTTCTGGTGGAATATCGCGACGCCATACTTGATGAAGCCGCCGACTTGCGTGCAGGTGCTGTCGATGCCCTTGAAGATATTGACCCGGCGCTGGCAAAAGGATATTTAAGTCGAGAAGAATATGACAAGTTGCCAACCGCACAAAAGTTCCAGATGGCTCTTGACCGCTATTGGGAGAGGGACAAGAGCAATGTCGAGATTGGGCGAGTGTATGAGCGGTACATCGGCCATCTGTACGAAAAAGAGGGGTGGACGGTCAAGTATCAGGGCGCGCTCAAAGGTTTTGAAGATTTTGGGCGCGATCTGATATGCCGAAAGGGCGGCAAAACACATATTGTTCAGTGCAAGTGCTGGTCAAAACAAAAAGTCATCCGCGAAAAACACATCATGCAACTCTTTGGAACGAGCATCTTGTACCGGATCACTGAAGGGATTCAGTTCGTGACGCCCATTTTCGCGACCACCACCGATCTTTCGGAAGAGGCCGGTATGGTGGCGCGCGAATTGAAGGTCACCGTTCGTTCCGAAGAGCTCAAACGCTACCCGATGATAAAGTGCAACATCAATCCGGGAACGGGTGAAAAAATATACCATCTGCCTTTCGATCAGCAGTATGATCGGATAATCATCGGTGACCAAGTCGGCGAATTTTATGCCGAGACGGTTGCTAAAGCCGAGAGGGCTGGTTTTCGCCGTGCCTACCGTTGGCAGGGGCTAAGGGAGGCGGGCGAGGCATGAAAATAGATGTCTACATAATAAAAAAAGGTTCTTTGGAGGAAGCCCTTTTAAGTAAAATTGGCATTCCCAAGAGAGAACTTGAGACAGTAAGAAGCTATTATAAGGCAAGACACTACGGTGGTGATGATTTTGTCGGTTATCGAGTTAGGGGCGTAGAGAAGGTAAAAGAATTTTGCGAAAGGATTCTTTCGGTTCTTACCCGCGAGGGGTTTGACGAGAACCTCATGTTCGAAGGGATTAGTTTGTCAGATGCAGCAAGAAGGCGCAAGCTACAGGATCGGGCTCAAAGAACATTAGAAGCAATTAAGCAACACA
>CALMRE010000253.1 GCA_937871295.1 uncultured bacterium
CTCACCAAACACGGTCCGATAACCATCGAGTTCAATCTCTACCCGATCCGCGACGACACCGGGAAGGTGGTGCAGGTGGTGGCCGAGGGGCGCGACATCAGCGAACGACGCGAGGCGGAGAACGCCCTGCGCGAGAGCGAGCGGCTTCTACGGCAGATCATCGATCTGGTGCCGCACTTCATCTTCGCCAAGAACCGCGACAGCCGCTTCATACTCGTCAACAAGGCGGTGGCCGACAACTACGGCGTCACCGTCGAGGAACTCACGGGGAAAAGCGATGTCGATTTCGGCGCCACGCCGGCGGAGGTGGAACATTTCCGCGCCGACGATGCGGCGGTCATCGACTCGGGAATACCCAAACTGATACCCGAAGAACCGATCACCGACGCGACCGGCAAGACACACCTCCTCTCGACGGTAAAGATACCGTTCAACTTCTCCGGGATGCCGGCGCTGTTGGGTGTTTCGGTCGACATCACCGAAAAGAAACAGTTGTGGGAGGAGGCGCAGAAGGGGCAGAAGATCGAATCGCTCGGGGTCCTCGCGGGCGGCATCGCCCACGATTTCAACAATCTCCTCGGCGGCATCTTCGGCTTTGTCGATCTGGCCCGGATGGTCACCAAGGAGCCGCAGATCGGTCACTATCTCGAAGAGGCATTGCAGGCGATGGGGCGGGCGCGGGGACTGACCCGGCAACTGCTCACTTTCTCCAAGGGGGGCGCTCCGGCGCGGCGCACCGGCGCGATACAGCCGCTTCTCCACGAGACGGCGCGTTTCACCCTCTCCGGTTCGAATGTTTCGTTCCGGGCCGACCTCCCCGACGATCTGCCGCTGTGCGACCACGATCCCGATCAGATAGGACAGGTCTTCAACAATATCATCCTCAACGCCCAGCAGGCGATGCCGGCG
Organism: uncultured bacterium; assembly: GCA_937871295.1. Classification (GTDB taxonomy): domain Bacteria; phylum UBP6; class UBA1177; order UBA1177; family JAKLFG01; genus CALMRE01. Next base: position 910 of record CALMRE010000253.1, read on the forward strand.
GGCGGCGTCATCGAGGCGGCGGCGACGGCGGTGTCGATCGACGGGGGCGCGCATCCGACGCTCGCGCCGGGCCGCTACCTGCGGATAACGATCCGCGATCACGGGGTGGGGGTTCCGGCCGAGATACAGCCGCGCATCTTCGATCCCTTCTTCACCACCAAGCAG
>CALMRE010000254.1 GCA_937871295.1 uncultured bacterium
TTTTCTTCCTTCTCTCTTTTACCCTCTACCCATAGTTTCTGACGGAGAGCCATATATGAAACCGGTTCATCATTAATAAATGGCACATAACAGGTCGCGCTTATTATTTGTGTTGGCGCGGGCATTTGTTCAACTTTATTGAGCAGGTCATCTATCTGGCATTTCTGAAGGGACTTGATCCCTTGCACCGTAACTTCCTGACCGGTACAGGTCGTGGTGTTCGACCACGGAAGTTTGTTGCATCCGACGAGGAACAGCGTCCCGGCGAGGACGATGACCGCGATGATGGAGAGGACCGCCGCCATGGTTACTCCTTCTTCTCTTCGGCCTTCGGCAGACCGAGCAGTTCGCGGAGACGGTCGATATCTAGTTTTAACGGTTCGACATCACCGTGCTTAGTGAAATCGTTAACCAACAACCCATCAAGGAAAGAGCTGAGAATATAGAAATCCCCCTTGTTGCTTATGCTTGAGCGAGTCGTTGTTCCATCGGCATAAGTGATGACGAGAAACACACCATGCTCCTTCGCGTTGGGGTTGCATTTGGCACAAAGCGTCGAAGTATCAAGCGACATTTTCAGCTTTGACTCGGCGAAGAGTCCGTTGAAGAAATTTATGGTCTCGCTGATCGGCGTGGAGAGAAGGAAGTGATAATCGCTGCTGTATTTGGTGCGCTGACCGCACTTCGGGCAAACATAGTCAAGCGCCTGCGGCATAGCGGGATCGTAGCACATCGCGTTCTTGACGACCTTCGGTTCCGGTTGGGCCTCAAGGTTGCGCAGCATATCCTCTATTTCACACTTCTGCATCGACTTGATACCTTTAGCCGTGACCTCTTTCCCCGTGCAGATGGTCGTTACCTTCTTTTCGACCGGCGCGGGCTTGTTGTCGGCGGCGAACAGAAGAGCACCCGCGAGGACGATGACCGCGATGATGGAAAGGACCACCGACATGAAAGACCCCCGATATCCCCTGAAACGACACTACACTATAACAGGAAGGAAAATGAAGTCAAAAAGAAGTGCGGCTGCCTACTCGACAAAATCCCACGCCCGAAGATGCTTGATCCCCTCTTTATTGCCCAACGGCAGATCGTCGAGCGAGACCACGATCTTTTCGTGGTTGTCCGGTATCGCTTCGAGATTGCCGAATTCCCGCGCGATGACCGCCTCGTCGGAAAGCAGATAGGTCGCCTGCACATAGAGCCGTTCGGCTCCCTTTTCGGCGATGAAGTCGATCTCCTTACCGCCGATGACGCCGGTATACACTGTGTAGCCGCGGCGCCGGAGCGTCAGATAGACGACATTCTCCAGATAGCGGCTCACGCTGTTATCGAACGACGACGACAGATAGTGCTTGAATGCCGTGTCGTTGAGATAATACTTCCTTTCACCCGTGAGGATACGCTTTCCTTTGATATCGTACCGCTCCGATTCATGCAGAAAAAAAGCGATCTTCAGGTATCCCAGATAACTGCCGACCGTTTCGCTGTTGGTCTTCAGCCCGTTGCTTTTAAGATAGTTGACGATCGAGTTGACCGAAAAAAGGCCGCCGACCGAATCAATGGCGAAGGCGACGACCCGATCGAGCAAGTACGGATCGCGTATCTGATGGCGGGCCATGATGTCGCGAAGGATGATCGAGTCGCGGAGGGTCGCCATGTAGTTGCGTCGTATCTCGGGCGAGTCAAGGTGGCACAGTTCCGGTATGCCGCCGTTCTGGAGATATTCGACGAAGGAGTCACGCCCTTTGGCCAGTTCCCGGAAGCCGCAGTATTCGGTGTAGCTGAACGGGAAGACCTCCAGCGTGAGATAGCGTCCGCTCAGTCGGGTGGCGAGTTCCCCCGAGAGAAGATGGGCATTCGACCCGGTGATGAAAAGCTCATAGGAGCGTTTGTAATCCTGCGAAAGCGAGTTGACGACCGTTTCCCATCCCTCTATTTCCTGCACCTCGTCGATAAAGATATAGGCTTTTCCGGTGACCTTCAGTTCTTTGCGCCACTCGTTCACCGCCGCGATAAGGTCTGCCGCGGTCGCTATCGCCGAGAGTTCGCTCATCTCGCGGTTGATGTACAGGATATTCTGCGGCGGAGTTCCCGCGGCGATAAGTTGGCGGATAAGCATCCGCATGATGTAGCTCTTGCCGCCGCGCCGCTGTCCGAGGACGACCTTGATCAACCGATTCCCGAGATACCCGGTGAGCGCGTCGAGATAGCTTTGCCGGGTGAACCCGACAGGTATCTCGGCACCGTCCCAGAAATTGTACTTTTTAAGAATTTCAAGCATACCTTAACCTTTTGCAAATAAACACCACAATTTCAAGTATAGCCGCAACTTTTCATATTTCAAGCAAAACTTTCAGGTATAAACGAAATTGCTCTGTCCCTTACCCGTGGCCGAAGAATTCGCCGACCCGCGCGGTGACCCGCCGCATCGGGAGCGATGCGAAGGTGATCCCCTCGGGGAGCGCCTGCAAAAAGACGCGGCCGTAACTTTTCTGCATGAGCCGCCTATCGAGCACCACCACCACGCCGCGATCCGATTTGGTGCGGATGAGCCGCCCCACCCCCTGTTTGAACTTGAGTATCGCGTGCGGCAGGGTGAAGAGCGAGAAACCGTCCTCTCCCGTCCGCGCCTCGAGGTTGGCGACGAAGCGGATGATGAACGGATGCGACGGATAGCGGAACGGCAGGCGGACGATGATGAGGTTGCGCAGAGAGTCGCCCTTCACATCGATCCCTTCCCAAAAGGTGTCGGTGGCGAGGAGCGAACTGTTGATATCGCCGCGGAACCGCTTCATGACCGATGCGATGGCCGCTTCGCTCTGCGTGATGACCGGCAGGGGGAACTCTTTGAAGTATTTGCGCGCCGCCTCGCGGTGCTTGACCGAGGTGAACAGCACCAGCGCCCCGCCGTTGGAGGCGAGGATGAGGTCGGCGGCCGCCGCGATGGAGGCCTCCTCGAACTCGGGGTCGTTCGGGTCGGGCATATCGGGCGCGGTGAAGGCGCGGAGGGCGTTGGCGTAGTCGAAACAGCCGGGGAGGTGCAGGTAGGCGGTCGGCCGGTCGGTGAGATCGAGTCCCGTTTCATGCTTGAGAAAATCGAACCCCTCGGGACCGCGCGCCGTGGTGAGCGTTGCCGAGGTGAAGATGATGGTGCGCGCCTTTTCGTAGATGTTTTTGACGAATATCCGCTGGATGTCGATGGGGGTGATCGATATACGCAGATTGGTCCGCGACACGATCTCGCCCCAGAAGACCAGTTTTTCAGTATCGCTGCTGGTGAAGAAAAGTTCGAAGAGGTCGTGCATCGAATTGAGCCGCCGGACACAGCCGTTCACCTCGGTGAGGAGCGAGACGATGGTGTCCTCCTCCTTGGTGCGTCTCAGCGGGTCGTGCTCCACCGCCTTGCCGATGCGGTCGGCTATCGGGGCGAGCCGTTCGTTGAGGGCGTCGAGGAACTGCGTCACCCGGATGAGCGCCTCGCGCAGTTCGGTGCGGAGCCGCAGATCGTCGAGTTGCAGATAGTTCTCCTTCTCCGCCTTGAACCGCTCCATGCATTCGGGAATGAGCGAATGGAGGTAGTACGGGATGAAGGCGGCGATCTCCATGACCAGTTTCTCGATATCCTTCGCGGTCGCCTTGTCGGCGTAGGCGTCGAGGAGCCGCGCCAATAGCCCGGTGCCGCGCTCGTTGTTGAACAGGCGCCGGAGCAGTCGCAGGATCCCCGAGAGCGATACCGATTCGCCGAGAAAGCTGACCGCCGACTTGAAGAGATTGTGCGCCTCGTCGATGATGAGGATGTCGTACGGCGGCAGGATCCCTCCCCCGTTCTCCTCCTCCATCCGCAGCGACACATCGGCCATGAGGAGGTGATGGTTCACCAGCAGTATCTGCGCGAAGTTCGCCCTGCGGCGCGACCGGTAGAAGAAACACTGCGGGAAGAAGCGGCATTTCGCCCGTTCGCACGAATGTTCGTCGGAACATATCTCGGCCCAGAGGTCGGCATCCATCGCGGCGGTCATGGCGCTTTTCGAGCCGTCGTGCGGCATCCCGATCCAGACATCCATCTCGTCGACGATATGACCCTGATCGCTCTTGCCGTCGAAGGGAAGGTCGAGGTTGCCGCGCCGGAACAGGTCGTATTTCCGCAGACACAGGTAGTTCTGCCGCCCCTTGAGGACCGCCACCGTTATCTTCTCGAACCCCAGCCGCTCCTTGAGGAACGGGATATCCTTTTCGGAGAGCTGTTCCTCCAGCGCGATGGTCGAGGTGGTGATGACCGCCTTGCGCCCCTCGTTCATGGCCACATACAAAAGCGCCGGAACGAGGTACGAGAACGACTTGCCGGTCCCGGTCCCCGCCTCGGCCACGAGCATCGTCCCGGCGTTGACCGCAGCGGTCGCGGCGAGCGCCATCTCCAACTGCGGCGGCCGGAACTCGTAGTCGGGATAGGACTGCCAGAGCTTCCCCTTCTCGGCGAATATCTCCGTCACCTCTTCGGCCGTCACCGGATGGAACTCCTCCGCCTTGACCGGTATCCACCGGACTATCGGGAAGATGCGGGTGACGCCGTTGTCGACGATGTAGGAACCGACGCTCTTCTCGGCCGCCTCGGAGGCGACACTGATGTCGGCGTCGGAGGGACGGATATCGCCGCCGGGATGATTGTGGATGATGACGGCGCCGGGATGGGCCGCCTTGAGGACGGCGGGCACGGCCGAATCGGTGCCACGGCCGAACAGTTCGACCTCGTAGACGAAGCCGTCGGCGTTGACCGAACCGACGACAAGTACTTCATTGCCGTCGTTCGCTTCTATGTGATGTTTAAGTAAGGCTATCGCCTCGGGAAGCAGAAAGTCCTCGGGAGAGAATGAGGACATCCGTTACTTCGTGTTGACCCGCTGAAGCAGATCCTTACCCGCCTTGAAGAACGGCAGACGCTTGCCGTCTATCTGTATCTTCTGACCCGTCCGCGGATTGCGGCCTTCATACTGGCCGTAATGGCGGATGACGAAACTGCCGAACCCTCTGATCTCGATGCGTTCTTCTTTCCGCATCGCGTCGATCATGGCATCGACCATCAGGTTTACGAACTGTTCCGAGTTACGCTTCGAGAGCTTCGCCTTGTCGGCGAGCACATTGATAAGATCCGATTTGTTCATCCACTCCTCCAGTTACTCACTGATCCGTGAACTGCCGTCTTTCATATCGTCTTTTTTTATTTTTTCAAGTATTTTTTGTACCTTCGGGTTTTTTACGACACTGAACGAGTAAAGCACCCCCATGTCCGAAAGCACATAAAAAGAACCCTCCGCCCATACCCCGCCGCTCGAAACGCCCTGCGGGATACGGGTGCCGGTCAGCCGGCCGGTGAGCGCTCCGTCCCAGACCGATACCGTGCCGAGAGAATCGGTAAAAAAGGCATACTCTCCTCCGGCGACATAGCCGGTCACGAAACCGGTCGTGGCGAACAGGCGCCGGGAGACCGTCCCGTCCTTCGCGAGCAGCAACACCCCTCCCTCGCCGTACGCGAGCACCTCGCCGCCGGCAAGTTCGACGAGCGTAAGATTCCGCATCTCGGCCCGCTTGGTGACCGACCCGTCGGCCACCTGTATCGCACCGCCCCCTTCGCCGTTCGAAAAAAGCAGGTTCCCTTCGGCTCCGGGCAACAGCGAGAAAATATCATGGAACTCCTTTTTGTCGAAAACAGCCGCCGACCCGCCGGTCTGGTACTTATAGTACGGAAGCAGTTCCTCGACGCCGCTCGACGCATCCTTCTTCAGCAGGAAGAAGATGATCTGACCGTTCGAAAAACCGAAGGCGGTCTTGTCGCCGTAAACGACCGGCCGGCCAAGTAGCGCGTAGGAAAGCGGATCCTCCCCGTAAAAAGTATAGTTGGCGCGTATGGCGCCGGTGAGCGGGTCGACCAGATAAAGGGTGTTCTCGGCGAACTGGAGGAATATACCGCCGGATGACACCAGCGGCGACGAAACGATCGGCGACTTGCCCGGCACATTCCAGATCTCGGTCAGATCAGGCTTGAGCAGGCGGACCGTATTCGATTCACAGACAAGGATGCCTCCCGGGGCCGCGACCGGCGGAATAAGGAACTCGCCGCTGAAACGCCGTTCACCCAACCGCCGGCCCTCGCGGTCGAACGCGACGATACGGCCGCTCCGGAGCGCCGCATAGAGATGCCCCTCGTGGTAAAACACCCCCGCGTACTCACGTTTTTTTATGCTGGCGAATTCGTTCTTGAGCGGCGCCGCCCAGTTGACGAGCAACTCCTCGGCCGCCGCAGGCGCGCACCACAGCAGGGTCAGCAGTATGATGGAGAAAAGTCTTTTCATCCGGCGACCGCTACGACGCCTTCTTTTCTTCGGGCTTCTCTTCCTTCTTCTCTTCGGGGAGACGACCGGCCACCTTCGAAACAAGGGGGCTTTCGGGGAACTCGGCCTTGAGTTTCGTGAAATATTCGACCGCCTTGGCCGGATCGTTCATGCGATCATACGCGGTACCGATGTAATAAAGGGCAAAATCCCTGTAAAGTTTCGCATCCTTGATCGTGTAGTAACGCTCCCATACTTTTATCGCTTCGGCATGATCGTTACGGTCGAGATGGCAGTAAGCCTCCCCTTCGTAGGCGCCGAAACGGATGTCGGCCGGTATCTTCGAATCACCCTGCAACTGCTTGAACAGCGTGATCGCCGAGTCGAACTCCTTGAGCCGGTAGTGCGCCTTGGCTTTATAGAAGAGCGACACATCGCCCATGAAGGAGCCCTTGAGCGTGGAAGCCGCCTCGTCGAACTTCGCGAGCGCCTGCTTCATGCGGCCCGTTTCATCCAGCGCCGCCGGAGCCTCTTTTTCCGCGTCGCCTTCCCAGAGCGCCAGCGCCTGCACGAACGGGGTCGCTTTGGCTTCGCGCGCCTCGGCGAACCAGTTGGAGATCAGTATCGCTATGACCACCGCGCCGATGACCCCCGCGACCGAACCGATGATGAAATAGGGATGGTTGGCCAACTGATCCATCATTTTCTGGCCGCCTTCCTGAAAGGCATCCTTCTCGGCGAAATTCTTCTCGCTTTCCTTCTCGGGTTTGGGCGCCCTGAAACCGCGCGTCTTCAGATACGACATCGGAGACCTCCTTATCTAGGCATCATTCATCGCACAAGCGGAGACCTTTATAATGATAAGGGCGGACAATGTCAACAATTTATCGGCGGTGAAAAGCGCTCTCCCGGTTGACTTTCGGCGGCATCTCTGTTATTCATTGCGAGGTATCGCTCACGAGTCATGGAGGAGATGCCGTCCCATGGAAGGCGACCGGCCGCGCGCACTGTTTTTTGTACTGGCACTACTCGCGATGCTGGCGGTGCTTTATTTTATCCATCTCCGCAACGAAGCGGCGCGCATCGCGGCAACGGTGGGAAGTAAAAAAGCGACCACCGTCTCATCACTACTCGCGTTGCTGGGCGACGATACTCCGACCGCAACGATGCCTTCACGGCCCGAGCTCCAACCTCCGCAACATATCGCGGTGCGCGTCGAAGGGAGCGAACTGCGCGCCACCGGACCGGTCCGTATCGGCAACATGCCGACGGCCGATGCCCGTTTCATTTTCCGCGAAGAGGCAGGGTGGCTTATCGTCGAAAAAGTACGGATCGGTGCGACCGAACAGCCCTGCCGGGGCATCATGAAAAAGAGCGGTCATCGCCTCGCACTGGGCCGTTGCGGGGAGAAGGCTGAAAAAACCTCGAAAGAAATGAACAAAAACTTGATAAATGAATAATTTTGTATTAAATGGTCGAGACATTTTGTTAAGTCTCTGGCAGGAGGAGCGGCTGTGAAAAGGCTTTTGATCGTCGGGCTGTGTGTACTCTTCACCTTACCGCTATTCGGGAAGAAGATCCTTCTCATGGAGCCGATCATCAAGGATGTCGGCAGCGAAAGCAAGATATCCAAAGAGATAGAAAAGGTCTTCAAGAAGAAATACGACTATGTTTCCCACAAGGATGTAAAGTCGAAGTTGCTGGACAAACTCAAAAAATGCGGCAGCAAAACCGATTGCTGGTACGAAGAAGCGGGCGACGCCGACTTCGACTACGCGGCGCTGTTCCTCATCAAGGAAGATGACGACGAGGTGCTCGTCCGTCTTCTGGTCATCGATATCGACGGCGAGTCGAGTGTCGCCGATGAGAAAAAGTCGTTCGGATCGGTGGACGATCTGTCGGCCGGATCCCTGTATAAGAAACTGGTGAAGAGCGCTTTCGCTCCCATCGCCAAGAAGATAACAAAGAGCGGCGGCGGCGGCGACGACGACGACGACGACAGCGGCGACGACGAGGACAGCGGTATGTCCAAGCGTGAGATCGAACGGAAGAAACGCGAAGCGGAACTCGCCCGCAAGGAGCGTGAAGCCGAAGAGCGGCGCGAACGTCTGGCCGAAGAAAAGCGTCAGCGCGAGGAGGAACTCGAGCGGAAACGCGAAGAGGCCGAGCGGAAACGCCGTCTGGCCGAGGAAAAGAAACGTGAACAGGAAGAGCGCGAACGGGCCCGGCTCGAAGAGGAGCGCGAGCGCCGCGAGAAGGAGCGCGAAGAGACCAACGCGCGTAAACGCGACCAACTTGAGAAGAATCAGGGGAAACTGGAAAAGGCCCGCGAACTCGTCCTGAAGATGTGTTCTCAAGGGAAATATAACGAGGCGATACAGGCCATCGTCAAGGTCAGCCAGCTCAAATGCGAGTGCGAGGAGGACGCCAAGGTCCTTGCGCTTAAGAGCCAGCTCTTGAACTTCAATAAGGTGCGCGACAAGATACTCGAGGGGGTCAACCTCCTCAACTACAGCCTTATTCTCGACAACCTCGAGGCGGCAAAGGCGCTCGATACCGAGATCGTCCCGGGCGGCACCGAGTTCTCCCAGCGGATCGACAGCATCTACGCGATCGGTTATTACGCCAAGGCGCTCGACATGGAGAAGAAGGACAACTATGTCGTCGCCAACGAGAATTACGAGAAATGTCTCCAGAAGGATCCCGACAAGAAAGAGTGCAAGCAGTGGAACGACGACAAGGATAAAACCGTCAAGAAACTCTTCGACAAGGCGAAGGTCATGAAGAACTTCAACCCGACCAAGGCGAAGGATCTCTTCCGCTCCATCCTGAAACTGGTCACCGCCGAGCACGAATTCTACAAGCAGGCCGAGGTCGAACTCAAGTCGATGGAATACTAAGAAGCGCTCTTGTGCTTCTGAAACTCCCCCGCCACCTTCTTTTTTTGTTTCCCTCCGTGATGGCTCTTGTTTCCTGCGGCAACGAAACGACGCTCTGTGAAGGGGACGATTGCGCCGCGCTGACCCAATCGGCTCTTTTCGTGCGCCTTGAAAACGGCAACGACCGGCCGCACTGGCATCGTTTCACCGGTTCCGGCCTGACCGCGCTGGAGGGCATGTATCCCGGATCGACACCGCTCGCCTATCATGCGGGGCTTGATCTGCTGGCGGCCAAATCGCTGTCGGGCGACGGGATGCGGCTCACGCTGTATCGCGGCGGCGGCGGGGTACTCACAGAGGAGACGACCCGCAATCAAGCGAACACCGACGAGATGAGCGCCTTGTGCATGACCGGCGACGGCCACCTCTGGCTGCTGCACCGCGGCCGGTATGACGAGGAGGACCCGCGGGCCGGCCGGTATATCTTGAGCCGCGGATCCACGGCGCTCAAAGAGTGGGACAATTTCTTCCTCACCGGCGACAGCGAGGAAGATACCCTCTACGGCAGCGTCATCGAAAAGCCGGTCCATCTCTTCTGCGGCGAGGACGGCCGCGAGGTTTTCCTTACGACCTTTCTCTATTCGGGAGAAACGGAACGGAGCCTTCTGCGCCTGCCGCGCCTCTCGCTTCTGCAGGTGTATCTCTACCGGTTCGACCCTGCCGAGCGGCTTTTGCAGCCTGTCGCCGGTTTCACGCCGCGCGGCAACGGACCGGTGCGGGCCCACTACGACAGCCGTTCCGGCCGGTTCGCGGTATTCCAGAACGGACGGCTCTCTCTGCAGAAGGGACTCGGTTTCCCGGAAGAGCGCGAATATCCGGAAAGCAGCGAGGCGCTTTTCTCACAGGAGGGGGGACCGTTCAGACTTTTTCTTATCAGCAAGGACCGCCGCGGTATCCGGGGCCGGATCGAACGCCCGTAGGAACGCTACTTCGCGGTGTAAAGTTCGATTATCTTCAGGATGACCGCGGTCGCCTTCTCCATCGACTCGACCACCACATACTCAAGCTTGCCGTGGAAGTTGTGGCCGCCGGCAAAGATGTTCGGGCAAGGCAATCCCATGTAGGAGAGCCGCGAACCGTCGGTGCCGCCGCGTATCGGTATCACATGCGGTTCGACGCCGCACAGTTCCATCGCCTTCTTGGCCGTCTCGACGATATGGAATACCGGTTCGACCTTCTCGCGCATATTGAAATACTGATCCTTGAGTTCGAGCGTGACGGTGCCGGCGCCGTATTTCTTGTTGATGAACTCGACGGCGCGGGTGATGAACTCCTTCTTCTTGCCGATCTTGGCTCGGTCGTGGTCACGGATGATGTATTTCATCGTCGCCTTTTCGACCGATCCGTCGAACTTCATGATGTGGTAGAACCCTTCGTAGCCGACGGTGAACTCGGGCCGCTGATCGACCGGCAGGAGATCGTTGAGTTCCATGCCGATGAGGATGGCGTTCTTCATCCGGTCCTTCGCGTAGCCGGGATGGATGTTGCGTCCCTGAATGGTGATGCTCGCCATCGTCGCGTTGAAGTTCTCATACTCGAGTTCCCCCACCGCGCCTCCGTCCATCGTGTAGGCGAAATCGGCGCCGAACTTCTTGACATCGAAATTGTCGACGCCGCGGCCGACCTCTTCGTCGGGGGTGAAGCCGATCTTTATCGGGCCGTGCTTCACTTCGGGATGCTTGACGAGATATTCGACCGCCGTCATGATCTCGGCGATGCCCGCCTTGTCGTCGGCGCCCAGCAGGGTCGATCCGTCGGTGGTGATGAGCGTCTGCCCCTTGTACTGCTTTATCTCGGGAAAGTCGGCGGTCGTGATGACGATGTTCTTCTTTTTGTCGAGGACCACATCCTTCCCGTCGTAGTTCTTGATGATGCGCGGCTTGATGTTGACGCCCGGCATATCGGGACTGGTGTCCATGTGGGCGATGAAGCCGAGGGCCGGGACCTTCTTCTTGATGTTCGACGGCAGTTCGGCCATCACATAGCCGTACTTGTCGAGCGACACATTCTTGAGCCCGAGCGCCTTCAACTCCTTCACCAGAAGTTTGGCGAGGTCGAGCTGTTTGGCCGATGACGGCGAACTCTCCGAACTTTCATCCGACTGGGTGTCGATAGCGACATAGCGCAGGAACTTCTCGGTAACGCCCTGATGCATGGTGGCCTCCGTTGCGGTTGTTCTCGTTGCCGCCCCTACACTAACAAAGCACCGCGTCGAAGTCAAGAAGGCGCTGCTGTTGATCGCTGTTGACTAAAGTATCAGCGAACAGCCGCCTGATCCCTCTTCATAGAGCGCCGGCGCCGCGTCGTCGGGAGCGGCGGCCTGCTCATCAAGCGCGATCCCGTCGTCCGGGACGGCGCCGTCATCCTGAGAAGTCTCGTCGGACGCAACGCCGGTATCGTTCTGCGGATCGACGTCGAAAAAGGTATCGTCGGGTGCGCCGTCGTCGGGCTGAGGAGCGTCGTCTGAACCGCCCGATGTCACGCACAGGCCGTTATGGCATGTTTCGCCGGGGTCGCAGTCGTCGTCTATCGTGCATTCGGGACTCCCGCCGCAGAGTCCGCTTTTCGCGTTCTCCACCATCGCCCGCACATCGAGTAGCCCGGCGCCGTAGCAGGCGGCGGCATTGCCGTAGGGACAGGGCTGGAGCGCGCCCGCCGCCGCCGACAGTTTCACGCACTGGATCGCCTGCTGGGCGGTAAGATAGGGCGCCGCCGAAAGCATGAGCCCGACCGCACCCGCAACCACCGGCGAAGCGGCCGAGGTGCCGTTGAAATATTTCGTGTAACTCAGATCGGGCAGATCGGGATAGCCGTTCTCGCTGTAGATGGGGTTGAAACCTTTATTGGCCGCGGTCGCATCGGTGGTCGTCAGACCGACGATGTCGCTTTCGTCGCCCCCCGCCGGCGCGGCGATATCGATCGCGACGCCCCAGTTGGAATAGTCGGTGATGGTCCCGTCCTTGCGCAGGGCGGAGACGGTGAGGATGTCGTCGGTGGCGAGCGTCGCATTGAGCGCGGTGTCGCAGTGTGAATTGCCCGACGCCCAGACCATGACGGTGCCGAGGCCGCCGCGACCGTTCTGAAGACCGTAGGCGATCGCCTCGCTCATGAAGTTGTCGGCCGCCACCGCGATGCAGTTCCCGGAACTGTCGGTGTCGGACGCGGCGCTCCACGAGTTGTTGACGACCCACGCCCCGTTGTCGACCGCCCATTTGAGCGCGTCCAGTTTGCGGTTGGCCGCCACCTGCCCGAGTTCGTTGCCGATGTATTTGATGGGCAACAGACCGCAGTTCCAACAGACGCCGGCCACCCCGATACCGTTGTCGCCGGTGGCGGCCGCCAGTCCCGAGACGGCGGTCCCGTGGGCCATGATGTAGGGGTTCGGTTCGAGAAGCGTTCCGTTCATATTGGGATCGACATAGGGTTCCGAGGGGACGAAACTCAGGCCGAGGAGCAGATGGCTCCAGAGATCGGGATGCTGGGTGTCGACCCCGCTGTCGACCACCGCGATGACCGAGGCGGGGTTCCCCGTTTCCAGTTCCCATGCCGCGTCCGACCGGATCATCGGATGGTGCCACTGTTCGACATAGAACGTGTCGTTCGGCGCGGTCGCGTGGAGGCGGGGTCGTTCCATCCACACCGGCTGGGCCCACCGGACCAGCCCGCGCTCCACCAGTCGCCGCGACAGCGCGAACAGGTCGGTAGCCGCCGCCGGACGGGCCACGCCGTAGACCGGCCAATCGGCGTGCGGGCGGATCATCGTAAGGCCGAACCGCGCCAGTTCTTTCTCCTGCGCCGCGACGCTCACCCCGTCAGGGAAGCGGATCGCCACCTCGCCGGTCAGCGGCATCGCCGCGCCGCCCGCCACGGAGACCGCCGCCCGCGACGCTTCGACCCGCAGTTCCAGGCACCGTTCCGAACCGTGGAAATAGTAGCAGGCATCGGCGGCCTGAAGGATCGCGATGCTGAAAAAGAGAAAGAAAAAAGATACGGATCGCATAGGACCTCCTCGGTCTGTTTTCCGGCAACGCATCCCGGCGTCTTATCTCTGACCGACGAACGGGAAAAAAAGTTCCGGTGGAAAGGGGGGAAACGGAGGTCAGATGAGGATAAGCGCGCAGGCGGCGTCTTCTTCTTTCGGTTCCGGCATCGTGAAGGGTTCGTCAGGCGTTTCGCCGTCGGGCAGGGGCTCCTCTTCCGCGACCTCGGCATCGGGTGCAACCCAATCGTACGGAACACAACGACCCTCTTCATTGCAGTAGGCGTCGTCGGCGCCATCGATGCCGCCGATGCATTCGCCGTCGCCGCGGCACGGGCGGAAGCAGACCCCCTCTTTTCCCTGCCAGCGGACATGACATTTGTAATAGTCGGCCTCGGGACGGCAGTCGTCGTCGCCGGTGCAGGATCCGGCGCAGATATAGGCGCGGGAACGGGAACTGTAGATGCACTTGGCGTCGTCGGGGCAACCGTTGTCGTTCCACTGATCGCACTGCGTGAAACAGTAGCCCCCCGGCTTGGAGGTGTCGCAGTAGGCGCCCGAATGGATGCAGTCCTCCTCGCTCTGGCAGGGACCGCCCACCGGCGAGGGATCCATGCGGCAGCGCGACTCGATGTCGCAGTAATTCCCTTCGGGGCAGTCCTTGTCGGTATCGCAGTAGGGCAGACAGACGCCGTAGATATCGTCGGTGCAGTAATAGCCTTCGCGGTCGCAGGGGGAAAGCGCTCCGCATTCGCGCAGGCAGACCAGTACCCCCTGATCGACCGTGAGGTACGAACCGTCGGGACAGGGCTCCGCCTCGGGCCACAACAGACAGTAATTGTTCGGCATCGTGTAGCCCATGACCTCTCCGACGCAGGCCACCTGTTCGGGCAGAAAATCCGGCATCAGGCAGTCGGCATCGTCCGTGCAGGCATGCCCCACCGTGAATTCCCCCTTCAACCCCTCGTCGACCCAGCCGTCGCAGTCGTCGTCCAGTCCGTTGAGTGTCTCTTCCCCGACCAACAGCGGGTCGCACATCGGGTAGCCGAGCGCCAGACGCGCCGCCTTGTGGAGATTGACCCGGCCGTGGCCGAATTTCGGCGAGAAGCCCGCCTCATTCCAGAACCCGGTCTCGGGATGTATCTTGTCGGCGCTCGTGTAGAGGATATTCACCGCCTCCTCGAGCGTGAGTTCGGGATTGAGCGAGAAGATGAAACCCATCGCGCCGGTGGCGAAAGGGGCCGCCGCCGAGGTGCCGCTGAAGGTGGCGGTCCAGTCGTCGCCCAGTCTGCCCGCGCCGGGGATGTGGGTCGTCGCGATGCCGATGACCGGATAGGAAGAGAGCGACGGCGTACTGATCCCTAACTCCATTCCCCAGTTCGAGTAGTCGATGTGGGTGTCCCACGCCGAGGTGGCGCCGACGATGATGAGCCGGTGGGAGACCGGCACCCCGTCGCGTTCGAATTCAAAGATATGCTGGAACATACCGTCATAGTGGGCGTTGACCCCGTCGTTGCCCGAGGCGTAGAGTATCGCGCCCCCCTTGCCGTTGCGGCCGTTCTTCATGAAATGGGCGTGCGACTCCTCGACGCCGGGCATCATCGGCACTTCGCCGTATTCTGAGGTGACGCCGAAACTGCAGTTGACCGCGACGATCGCGGGATCGGCCACCAGCCGGTCGTAGGTCTTGAGATACATCTCTTCGCTGATGGCGCTCCCCTCGACCCCTTCGAGCGCAAGCACCGGATAGATACCGCACCACGGACAGACGCCGGTAACGCCGATATCGTTCGATTCGGCCGCCGATATGCCGGCGCAGTCGGTGCCGTGCGCGTAGGTCGCCAGCGCGTAGCCGGTGGTCCCGTCGGGGATATGCGGATCGCCGCCGTCGACATCGCGGATGGCGTCGTAGCCTGGATCCATCTTGCCGCCGTCGCCGACGAGGTCGGGATGGGTCGTCACGACGCCCGAATCCATGATCGCCACTTTGGTCGCGTACTTCGCCGGCTCGAACTGTACTTTCATCAGGAAGCGCAGGGCATCCTCGAAGCGGATATCGGCGCGTGCGAGCGTTTCGACCGGATCACCGTAGGCGTCGATGTAGGCACCGCGGTTATGGAGCGCCCACTGATATTCCGCGTAGAACTCGTCCTGCGGCAGGGCAAGCCGCGGACGAACCTCTCGCACGAGGTTCGGGAAGGCCCATCCGCGTCGCGCTTCGGTGATGCGCCGTGCCGTTTCGACCGCATCCCCCGCGACGGTGAATTTGTATAGGTTGTAGCCGGGCAGTATCTCGGCGAGCGTCAGACCGAAATCGCGCGCAAGCACGGCGATGTCGCCCGTTCCCCGCCAGAAAAGTTCGGCCCGCGCGATGAGGTAGGCCGCGCCGTAGCGGTAGACCGGCAGGCCGCCGTCCCGCGCCAGCAGCGTGTAGCGGTCGGCGCCGGCATTCCAACGCCCGACGACCGGCTCATCGTTCGCAACCCCGCCCAGCACCACCGACATACCCTCGACGCGCTCCAGTGCGGTCGCCCTGCCGTCGGCATGGTAGACCGGCGCGGCGGAAAGCGAGAAAGCCGCCGCAGAGAGCAGGCACAACAGGAACATTCTCATGAGACACCTCCGACCGTTGTATCGGGGTCATTGTAGCGAGTCGCCGGATTTTTGCAAAGAGTTATTCGCCTTTGTATTCATCGGCGGTGACGGTCGCCTTTTTCCCGCTCCAGATGCCGATGTAACGAATACCGCCGTCGGAGTCGTTGGGCGCCTTGAACGAGCCGTCGATGCCGATCTGGAGCGCGCCGCCGCCGCGCAGGTAGAAATCGTTGCCGCCGGCCCCCGGCCAGTAGCGCCGCGCGATGCCGGAAAAACCGCTCTCCTTCTTGAAGCCGTACAGGCCGGTCGCCTCGTTGGCGACAAGAGCGATGCGGAAGTTGGTAAGCATCTTGGCGGTGTCGAGTTCGGGGTCGATGTACTTCTGAATGACCGCGTCATAGTCGCGGTCATCGTTATACTCGCTCTCGATGATTTCACGGTAGAGCGCGGTCCCCTGCCCCGAGTGGATGCGCAGGTACTGGTGGAACAGGTAGGTCAGCGCGTAGTTGCCGATGATGTCCTGACTGGTGTATTCCCAGTAGGTGACCGACATGCCGTTGGCGATCGAATCATTGGAATTGTAGGTGCTCTTGTAGTCGCTCTGGAAGCCGCCGTAGACATGTTCGCCGCTGGTGGACATCCCCTCCATGACCCACGTGTTCATCTGGGGGAGCTCCTCGACCAGTTCGTCGCGGTTGTTATGGACCAGATGGGTGAATTCGTGGGCGATGATCCCGACCGCATAGTCGCCCCACTGCGCCGTCATCTCCTCGATGTAGATCATGTCGGTCCTGTTCGAATCCTCGAAATCGTAGAGTTCGTAGGAACTGAAATAGCCCCCCGCATTACCGCCCGCGTCGAGGAAGAAGATCGTGATCTTGCCGTTCTGATCGACATCGGAGGCCTCGTAGAAGGTCTCGGTGATGAGACCGTAAATGGTGTTGTCGAACTCCTTGCCGATATCCTGCGCGGCGTAGGTGGAGACACGCACCGGGAGTTGGGCCCACATGATGCACTTTTCGCCGACATACACCGCCTCGGCCTCGCTCTCATAACGGTCGCCGGTATTGAAATTATAGGCCCAGAAGTATTTACGGTCGCCGACCACCGGGTCCGGTTCCGGCTCGATGAAACGGTTCACGCCCAGCCGCCGGTCGGGTGTCGCGTGGGCCGGCAGCGGGATGACGCGGTCACGGAACGCCGGTCGTGTCGGCGGCTCTTCGACGCTCGCCGTAGCGGGCACGCTCTTCATCAGGAGCGTTTCGGGCATCGTACCGATGAAGGCCTGATTGTTCCCGTCGGCATCCTCGTTGACGATAAGCAGCAGGTCGCCGTTATATGTGGACCCTTCGAAATCGTACTTCGGTACGCAGAGTTTGTCGTCGCTGGTGGGGACATAGCCGTTGGCGCAGGTGCAGACATAGGCCCCTTCGGTATTCTCGCACGATGCATAGGAGGCATCGCCGCATATCCCCGGCTCATCGGCGCATTCGTCGGTATCGACGCAGTCGGACATATCCCAGCCGGAGCAGTCCTCGTAGCAGGTCGCGGTGCCGCTGTAGCCGACCGTCACCTCGGTGCAGTCGGCCGTGTCGCCCGGCTCGCAGACCTCATCTTCCGCGACCGTACCGTCTCCGCAGGCGGCAACGACGGTGTCGGTATCGGCAACGGCGGTATCATCGGGCATTTTGGTCTGTGCCGCATCGTCGCAGGCGATGAAAGCGCCGATCATCAGGAACATCAGAAACACTCTTTGCATGGGATCCTCCGTTTATCCAAACCTCTCACCTATGCTACCAGCAAAAGGCTCGCCGCGCTTTTTTGCTAAACGATAACAGCATGTTGATCTATTTGAACTCGACGATGGTCGCGCCGTCACCCCCCTGTTCCACCGGAGCGGGACGCGCGGTGAAGTGATAGCGTTTCGCCAATGAATTCAAATGCTCCCGCACCGCCTTTTTAAGCACCCCCGTCCCGTGACCGTGCACGATGATGAGACTGAGACTCCGGGCGGTGTAGGCGGTGTCGATCGCCTTCTCGACCAATCCCCGCGCCTCTTCGGCGTCGACGCCGCGGACATCGCACCGTTCATTGTAGGCCGCCTCGGTGGCGACCGCGCCCGACGAAACCTTCTTCGCCCGTTTCCCGCCGATGACGATGAGCCGCTCGACCGGCACCGACACGCTCTTGCCGCTCGCCATGATCTCCGCGTTCTTTCCTTTGACCGCGACGAGCGTCCCCTTCAGTTTCATGAGTTTGTCGTACACCAGCGTTTCGCCCGGCACTACCCCCTCCGCCGTGCTGAGCGGAACCCCCTTGGTCTCATCCTGTTTCGCTTTCTCGCGGTCTATCGCCTGACTCAGGTTCTCCTTCTCCTTGCGGACCACCGCTATCCGTTCGGCGATCTTCTTGGCGTCGATCTCCTCGACCCGGCGGCGCAGTTGCGTCTCTTCGAGTTCGGTCAGCCGCTTGAGCATCTTAAGACGCTCCTGCTCGAACCCGCGCTCTTTCTGGGCCAGTTTGTGGTGCAGCGCCTCGATCTCCTCTTTCTGCTTGACCGTCTCGGCCTTCAGCGCCTCCAGCTGCTCCTTCTCCTCGTCGAGTTCCTGCTCTTTCTGACGCAGGCGGTTGAGAAGCGGTTCGACCGACTCCTCGCGGGTCGAGAGCAGTTTTTCAAGGTTGCGAACGAACTCGGCGGGGAAGTCTATCTGTTTGACCAGCGCCAGCGCGTTACTGCCGCCGACGAGGTTATAGATGAAGCGGTAGTTCGGGCGGTCGCGCTTTTCGTCGAAGCCCATCGCGACCGGCACGAAGGCGGCATCCTCGAGCGCTATGGCCTTGACCTCGGCCAGATGGGAGGTGACGAGGGTGAAGCATCCCTTGTCGCGCAGGAATTCAAGGAAGGCGCGGGCGATGGCGCCCCCCTGCTGGGGATCGGTCCCGGTCCCGATCTCGTCGATAAGGACCAGCGACCGTTCGGCCGCCGTATGAGCGATACCCGACAGACTGCGGAGGTGGGCCGAGAAGGAGGATTCCCCCTCGTTGGCGTCCTGCTGGTCGCCGAGGACAAGGAATATATCGTCGAAGAACGGCAATTTCGCCCGCTTCGCCGGCACCGGGAAACCGCACCGCGCCAGTTCCGCCACCGTGAAAAAGGTCTTGAGCGCCACCGTCTTGCCGCCGGCGTTGGGACCGCTGACGACCATGATCCGCTCCCCCTCCTTAAAGGTAAAGGCGTTGCGCACCGTCTTGTCGCCCATCGCCGCAAGGACCGGCGGGTACCACGCCTCCTCGACCGCTGTCCCCTCGTCGGAAAATTCGGGGACCGCACAGTCGTAGGCGCGCATCCAGCGGTCGCGGGCATGGAGCGATTCGACCCGAAGCGCCAGCGCCACACATTCATCGACCGCCGCCCGCTTGCGGCCTAAAAGCCCGCGCAGTTCGCGCAGTATCTTCCGTATCTCCTCGTGTTCATGGGAGGCCAGCAGACTCAGCCGGTTATTGAGTTCGACCAGCGGCAGCGGCTCTAAAAACGCGGTCAGGCCGGTCCGCGAGAGGTTGTGGATGACCCCCTTCATGACCTTCTTGAACTGCGTCTTGAACGGCAGCACATAGCGGTCGTCGCGTATCGTGAAGTAGTCCTCCTGCAGCATCGCGCCGACCGTCGGGTCGATGAGCATCGTCTTTATCTCTCGCGAAATGAGCTGGTGCGTATCGGCAAGATGCCGCCGGATGCGGGCCAGTTCGGGACTCGCCTCGGAGTTTATCTCCCCTTTCTTATCTATCGTCTGCTTGATGGTCATCTCGAGCGACACATCGGGTTCGAATGCGCCGAAGAGCACCGCGAAATCCTTCACCCAGGTCTGGCGCGCCACTTCGCCTTTGGCGAGGCGTACCTGTTCGAGGAAGTCGCCGACGGCGCGGTAGTCAAGCGATTCCAACGGCTCGTCGTGATCGAAGCGGTAGAGGATATCGCTCAGGCGGTCGAGGTCGTAGTTGAAGATGCGGACACCGGCGTCGTGGAGCGTCCCCGCCTCGGCGATGAGCCGGAATTCGCGGTCGGCCCCCTCGCGGGTCAGCGTCTTCGCCTCACGGATATGCCGTTTGGCCGCCGCCGAGAAGCACCCCTCGGCGATAAGATCGAGTATCTGTTCCCATTCGTGCTGCATGAAAACCTCTAAGAGTTACTTCTCGATGCCGTCGCGGGCCTGAACGCCCTTGGTGTAGTAATGTTTCTCCTCGCGCATCTCGGTGACCAGATCGGCCGCGTCGATGAGTCCCTGCGGCGCATAGCGGCCGGTGACGACCACCTCGACCTGCGGCGCCCGTCCGTTGATGGCGGCGAGCAGTTCGTCGAGCGTGAAGAGATTATAGAAAAGCGCAATGGATGCCTCGTCGAGTATCACGAGGTCGTGCGCCCCCTTCTTCAGGATGGCGGACACCTCGGTCAGCCCCTGCCGTGCGAGGTCGATGTCTGCCTGCTCCGGGCTCTTCACGATGAAACAGTCGCGGCCGTAGCGACGCAGTTCAAGGCCGTCGAGTTTTTCGAGCAGGTTCAGTTCGCTGTAGCGCATCCCTTTGACGAACTGGGCGATGAAGACCTTCTTCCCGGCGCCGAGGGCGCGCACCGCGAGGCCGATGGCGGCGGTCGTCTTCCCCTTGCCGTTGCCGGTGTAGAGTTGCACCATGCCCCGTTCGGTCACCCCTCACCCCTCCTTCAGAAATCTATCTTCGAGCGACCGGCGGTAGTTCGCCGCGTCGAAATGGGCCACGCGGGCCACCCCTTCGGCCACCGCCGCCTCGGCCACGGCGCACGCCTCCTCGACGAGCACCCGCAGGTCGAACGGTTTGGGTATCAGATAGTCGCGACCGAACGAGAGTTCCTTAAGACCATAGGCCCTGAGCACCGCTTCGGGGACCGGCAGACGGGCGATCCGGGCCAGCGCCCGCGAGGCGGCCACCTTCATCCCGTCGGTTATCGCCAAGGCGCGGACATCGAGGGCGCCGCGGAATATGGCGGGGAATCCCAGCACATTGTTGACTTGATTGGGATAGTCGCTGCGGCCGGTGCCGGCAAGAGCGTCGGGCCGCACTTTCTTGACCACATCGTAGGGGACCTCGGGATCGGGATTGGCCATCGGCAGGACGATGGGATCCTTGGCCATCGAACGGAGCATCGCCTCGTCGACGACCCCCGCCGCGCTCACCCCGATGAAGATGTCGGCGCCGCGCATGATGTCGGCGAGCGTCCGCGCATCGGTCTTGCGGAAGAGGATGTCGTGCCACGGACTGACGCGGTTGGCGCGCCCCTCGTAGAGCACTCCGCTCCGGCCGGCGGCGAATATCTGTTCCGGCGCCATGCCGAGTTCGACCAGATGCCGCGCGATGGCTACCCCCGCGGCGCCGGCGCCGCGCATCGCAACGCGGACATTGCGGATATCCTTGCCGATGATGTCGAGCCCGTTGAGTATCGCCGCGGCGGCGATGACCGCCGTGCCATGCTGGTCGTCATGAAAGACCGGTATCTTCATACGCGCCTTGAGCCGCTCCTCTATCGCAAAACAGCGAGGCGAAGCAATGTCCTCGAGATTTACGCCGCCGAACGACGGTTCGAGCGCCGCGACGATATCGATGAAACGATCGACCTCTTTTTCGGCGACTTCCAGATCGATCGCATCGATCCCGGCGAACCGCTTGAAGAGGAGCGCCTTCCCCTCCATCACCGGTTTGGCGGCGAGCGGACCGATA
The DNA here is from genome assembly GCA_937871295.1 of uncultured bacterium. Classification (GTDB taxonomy): domain Bacteria; phylum UBP6; class UBA1177; order UBA1177; family JAKLFG01; genus CALMRE01. Next base: position 21,591 of record CALMRE010000254.1, read on the forward strand.
TCGCCGAGCCCCAGCACCGCCGTACCGTCGGAGATGACGGCGACGAGGTTACCGCGACCGGTATATTCGTAGACCGCGTCGGGCCGCTCGGCTATCTCGCGGCAGGGCCATGCGACACCGGGAGTATAGGCCAGAGACAGATCCTCCTGCGTCGCGCAGGGCTTTAAAGGAACGATGCCGATCTTGCCGGGGAAGGGGTTCCGGTGATACTCAAGAGCGCGTTGTCTCAGATCCATGATCCACCTCAAAAAGAGAGGAAACGATATAGAGCCGCTTCATCGACGAACAGCAGGATGATGCCGCCGAGCGCGAGGAAAGGACCGAAATAGATGACGCGGTCGAGATCGGCCTCGGAGCCTTTTATATCGTCGGTCGTGATCGAGTTCGCTATCCGGCCTCGACGGAACACGACACGCATGATCAGATAGAAAAGGATGCCGCCGACCGAAGCGATGAAAAGGACCGGCGCCAGTTTCGCGGGTCCGAGATAAGCGCCGATCATGCCGAGGATCATCACATCACCACCGCCCATTCCGATCTTTTTTGTCACGAGATAGAAACCCACGATGACCATGAGCAGCGTGCCGCCGCCGATAAGAAGTCCCGACACGGCATACAGAAGATCCCGTTCCGGCGCCAGATATGCATAGAGAAGACCGCACGCCATGCCGGGTATCGTCAGCACATGCGGCACGATCTGCGCTTTGATGTCGATACCGGCGATGATGATGAGAAGTGCCAGATAGATCAGGATGAAGAGCAGGTCGAGCGAGATGTTCCACTCGATGTAGGCCATCAAAAAGAGAAATCCGGTCAGCAATTCGACCATCGGATATTGGATCGATATGGGCGCCTTGCACCCCGAGCAGCGCCCGCGAAGCAGAAGCCACGACAGGACGGGGATGTTCTCATACCAGCGGATAGCATGACCGCACAACGGACAGCCGCTCGGCGGATAGACGATCGATCTGCCCAGCGGGATCCGGTAGATGCAGACATTGAGGAAACTGCCCACCGTCATGCCCAGCAGAAAAAAGAATACGGCAAAGGTCTGCCGGAATACCGGATGATAGAGATAGAGATCAGGCATCGCCGCTTCCCTCTTTCAGGTCCAGTTTGTCCATCCGGTAACGCAACGACCGCTCGGTGATGCCCAGCAGCATCGCCGCCTCCTGCCGGTTACGCCCCGTCTTTTCGAGCGCTGCGGCGATATAGCGCCGCTCGGTATCGGCCAATATCTCATCGAGTTCGACCGGATCGGTCAGCAGGATATGACCCTCGACCGGAGCGCCGGAACGCCGGACCGATATCTCCCGCATCGTGATAAGGGGACCGGAGGAAAGGACAAAGGCGCGTTCGATGATGTTGTGCAGTTCCCGCACATTACCGGGGAAGTGATATTCCAGCAAAAATCGTTTAACCTCCTGATCGAGGAGGACCTTGCGGCCCGCCTTGGCGGACATGGCGGAGAGGAACTGATCGGCGAGCGGGATGATATCGTCGCGTCGCTCGCGAAGCGGCGGCACATGTATCTCGAACACATTGAGGCGGAAATAGAGATCCTCGCGAAAGGCGCCGCGCTCTACTTCCTTGTGGAGTTCCTTGTTGGTCGCCGCGATGAGGCGGGCGTGCGTCTCCAGTTTCTCGACACCGCCGACCCGCATGAATATACGCTCCTGCAGCACGCGGAGAAGCCGGACCTGCATATTCTCGGAAACTTCCCCCACCTCGTCGAGAAAAAGAGTGCCGGTGCCCACCACCTCGAAATAGCCGCGCTTGATCTTGTCGGCGCCGGTGAAGGCCCCCTTCTCGTAGCCGAACAGTTCACTTTCCTGCAGGCTCTCCGGTATCGCGCCGCAGTTGATCGGATACCAAGGGGCGTTACGGCGAGCGCTGTTGTTGTGGATATGGCGGGCGACGATCTCTTTGCCGACACCGCTTTCGCCGGTGATGAGCACCATCGAATCGGTCGGAGCCACCTGCGCCGCATACTGAAGAACTTTTTTCATCGCGGGGCTTTCGGCAACCACGGAGAGCTCCCCCGCGGTGCCGGCGCCGCCCGCCGCACCCTCCGGCGCCGGAGCTGCCGCGGCATGTCCCTGATACTCTGCGGCGGCCCGTTTCACGATATCCTTGATCTGCGCGACATTAAAGGGCTTGGACACATAGTCGAGGGCGCCCATCTGTATGGCCTTGATCGCCTGTTCGGTGGAAGCGTACGCCGTTATGATGATTATTTGACTCGCCGGCCGGAGGCGGCGGAGTTTGTTGAGCAATTCGACGCCGTCGATGCTTTCGGGCATGTTATAATCCATGAGTATGACCGGAAAATCGCCCTTCTGGAGTTTCTGAAGCGCCGCGGCTCCGTTCTCTGCGGTAACGACCTCGTAGCCCTCCTTTTTCAGGAGTATCTCGAGGAACTGCCGCATGCTGAGTTCGTCATCAACGACCAGTATCCGCGTCCTGTCCACGCATCACCTCCTGACGATAGGGAAAAACGACCCTGAACTCGGCGCCGCCCTCCACATTTTTCACACTGATCGTGCCGCCGTGCATCTTGACCACATTGTAGACCACCGCCAAGCCGAGGCCGGTGCCACGTTTTTTCGTCGAGAAGAAGGGATCGAAGATGCGCTCTATGTGCGCCAGCGGTATACCGCCGCCCCGGTCCCTGACCAGCAGAGCGCACGAAGACTCTCCCCGTTCGGTGCGGAGGAATATCGCCCCCTCCTTCTTCATCACCTCGATGCTGTTGAGCAGCAGATTCCAGAGCACCTCCCGCAGGCGGTCGGCATCGCCTTCCAGAGAGACATCGTCCAACACCGTCTCTATGCGTATCGCCGGATAGGAAAGAGAGAACACGCGACAGATGTCCTCCACGAGCGGTTTTAACGCTACGGTCGTTATCGTAAGCTGCCGCTCTTCAGTCGAAGAGAAGAGACTGTCCAGCAGTTTCTTGACCCGCTCTCCCTCCCGGGAAATGATCTCCATAAGGCGCTGTGAATCCTCGTCGGGATGCTGTACGGTCGAGAAGATGACCTCGCTTGCACCGACCAGGCTCGCGATCGGGTTCTTTATCTCATGGGCTATCGAGGCGGTCAACTGACCGATGGCCGCCATTTTCTCGCGACGGCGGTTCTCCTCTTCGCGCAATCGCAACTCGGTGACATCGGAGAAAATGAGCACCTCCTGATTGTCCACATACTGCTGTACCGAACAGTAGAGCATCCTCCCCTCCCAGCGAAGTTCCGACCAGTTCGCGTAGGTGTAGGGCTCTCCCAGTATGTGCTCAACGAAGGCCTCCATGCGCAGACAGGTGTTGCGGGCGAAATCGTTCGCATAGACCGGTTTTTTGTCGCGGGTGATCACAAAACCCATAGAGAGGGAACTGAAAATGGCGTAAAAATGGGTCTTCATCTCCCGGGCCATCAGTTCGCGTTCGAACAACTCACGATTGACCCGTTGCATGGAGCGGGCGACCCGCGTCGCGATGAGGCCGGCTACGGAAAAGAAAAAGAGGTAGACGAACAGTTGGGTGAAGAACTGCGGCCAGCGCAGGGCGTACAGATCGATGAGTTCCACCGATATGATGGGGAGGACCGACGACTTGATGAAGAAAGCCATGAGCAACAGCAGGGAGAAACTGGAAACGGTGGTGAAAAGCGCTCCCTTCTCATCGAGGATGAACCCTGAATACATGATCGTGATCACCACGACGTAAAGATAGGGGGAAGATATCCCGCCGGTGAGGTAGGCGACCAATATCCAGAAAAAGAGTTCCAGAAAGAATTGCAGATAGGCGAACAGCCGAAGCCATCTCTGTTGATTGATAGTACGATTGACGATCAGGGAAACAAAATTGAGAAGTATGAAAAAGAATATGATGACAAGGAGAATCTTGTTGCGGAAAGAGAACAGATCGGTCTGTTCATTGATGAAGGGAAAAAGGAAAAAGGCGAAGAACAGCGCCGCAAGGAAGAAGAACCGGATAATGAAGAAGGAATAGAGATTCTTCCGGAGATCCTCGGCGCGGAAGATATCCATCCCTAACCGACCGCTTCGCCCATCTTGAACATCGGCAGATACATCGCGACCATGACCGTGCCGACAACGCCGCCGATGATGACCATCATGATCGGCTCGAGCATCGCGGTGAGATTGCCGACCGCCACATCGACCTCGTCATCGTAGAAGTCGGCGATCTTCGCAAGCATGGTGTCCATCGCGCCGGTCGCCTCGCCGACGCCGATCATCGAAACGACCATCTGCGGGAATATCTTTGCCGCGACCAGAGGGGTGGTCATATCCTGCCCCTCGATGACCCGATCGCGCACATACTTGATCCCGTTCTCGATGACCTGATTGCCGGCGGTCGACGAAACGACGAGTAGTCCGTCGACCAGCGGCACGCCTGAACTCAGCAGGGTGCCCAGCGTCCGGGTGAACCGGGCGACCGCGGTCTTCTTGATGAGATCGCCGAAGACCGGCGAGGCCAACGCCACCTTGTCGAAGGTGTATTGCGCCTGGGGGTTTTTCATCAGGATCTTGAACCCGATTATGATCCCGGCGGCGATAATGCCCATGATGATGATATTCGCCCTGAACCAGTCGGAGATATCGACGATCATTTTAGTGATGCCGGGCAGATCCTTCCCCTGTCCTTGGAACATGGCGGCAAAGGTCGGTATGACGAAGACCATCATGACCGAGATAAGACCAACGACCACGACCATGATGATGATGGGATAAGAGAGAGCGCCCTTTATCTTCTTGACGATCTTGTCGTTTTTCTCGAGGAACGCCGCCAGACGGTCGAGGATCGTATCGAGGATACCGCCCACCTCGCCCGCAGCCACGAGGTTCACATAGAGATTGTCGAACACATTGTTATGCTCGCGCAGCGCGTCCGACAACGACTTCCCCTCCTCGACCGCCTGCTTGATCTTGCGGATGACCCTGCGAAAAGAGGGATTCTCGGCATTCGCGCCGAGGATGTCCAGCGACTGTATGATCGAAAGACCGGCGCTGATCATCGTGGAGAACTGTCGGGTGAAGACGACCATGTCCTTGCTTGTTATCTTCTGGGCGCCGAGTTCTATCCGCGTCCAATCCTTCTTTATCTCATCGGCCTTGATGTTCTGGGCGTAGAGCGCCTGCTGGGCACTCTTTTCATCGTCGGCTTCGAGCAGTCCCTTGACGATCTCTCCCTTCTTATTGGTGCCCTTGTACTTGTAATAGGTCATGACATCCCCCGCCCGTTATTTTGCCCGCGACATCAGACTGACGAACTCCTCGAGACTCGGCGCCACCTGTTGCGCCTCTTCCATACTGACGATATCCTTCTGAACGAGCCGAACCAGATCCTGCGTCATGGTCTGCATATGATGCTCTCGCTGACCGGACTGCATCGTGGAGTATATCTGCTGCAGTTTGTTCTCCCGTATCAGGTTGCGTATCGCCGGGGTCGGCACCATGATCTCGCAGCACACGGTCCGGCCGCCGCCGTATTTTTTGGGCAACAGTATCTGCGCAAGAATTCCCTGCAGGACGAAACTGAGCTGAGTGCGCACCTGCGACTGCTGATTCACCGGGAACATGTCGATAATACGGTTGATCGTTTCGATGGTGTTGTTGGTGTGAAGCGTCGCGAAGCACAGATGCCCCGTTTCGGAGACCGCGAGCGCCGTTTCCATCGTTTCGATATCGCGGATCTCGCCGATGAGCACCACGTCGGGGTCCTGCCGCAGAATGACCCGGAGCGCCTTGGCGAACGAGGCGGTATCGGAGCCGACCTCGCGCTGATTGACGATACAGCTCTTATGAGTGTGAATGAACTCTATCGGATCTTCGATGGTAACGATATGGCCCTTGCGATTCCGGTTGACGTAATCGATCATCGAGGCGAGCGTGGTCGATTTGCCGCTGCCGGTCGGTCCGGTGACGAGCACCAGTCCCTTCGGTTTCTTGGCTATCTCCTCTACCACCTCGGGCAGACCGAGCGTTGTGAAATCGAGTATCTTATAGGGAATGACGCGGATGGCGGCGGCGACCGCGCCGCGTTGCATGAAGATGTTCGCGCGAAAACGGCTCAAGTTCTTGACGCCGAACGACAGGTCGAGTTCGTTGGCCTCTTCGAACTGTTTCTTCTGCCGTTCGGTGAGGATGCTGTACGCCAGCCGCTTGGTGTCGGTGGGCGACAGCGGCGGCAGGCTCACCTGCCGGAGATTGCCGTCGATGCGAAGCTGCGGCGGACTGCCGGAGGTGATATGAAGATCCGAAGCGCTCTGCTCGATCAACAGGGTCAGCAGATCCTGTAACGATACGCTTGAGGCGTCTACCATCGGGTACCTCGCTGGTATTCAGGCATCAATCGGGTGCCGTGTTGCGGAGCACCTCGTCGATCGAGGTGGTTCCCGAGAGCAGATGGATATTGGCGCTCATCCGCATGCTCTTCATCCCTTCCTGTATGGCGATCTGCTTGAGTTCCGAGGAACTCGAACCGTTCAGGACCGCCTCCTTGATCGCCTCGCTCATGAGCAGTACCTCATAGAACGCGATACGACCCTTGTAGCCCGAGCCGGAGCAGGCGTCACAGCCGCGACCTTTGTAGATGCGGGGCACCCCGCCGGCTATCTCGGCGAGCATACGGTCGGATATCTGCAGTTCCTTGAGAACATGCTTCTCTATCGGGAACTCCTCCTTGCAGGCCTGACACACCTTTCTGCCGAGCCGCTGGGCCGCGATAACATTGAGCGAAGAGGTGACAAGGAAACTTTCGATACCCATGTTCAGCAGTCGGGTGATGGTCGACGGAGCATCATTGGTGTGGAGCGTGCTCATGACCAAGTGACCGGTGAGGGCCGCTTTGACCGCGATCTCGGCCGTCTCGAAGTCGCGGATCTCGCCGACCATGATGATGTCGGGATCCTGCCGGAGGAAGGAGCGGAGCGCCGCCGCGAAGGTGAGGCCCACCTGTTCGCGTATCGGGACCTGATTGATCCCCTCAAGGTTGAATTCGACCGGATCCTCGGCCGTGGAGATATTGACATCGGTCTTATTAAGTTCCGAAAGGGCCGAATAAAGCGTGGTCGTCTTACCCGAACCGGTGGGACCGGTGACGAGGATCATGCCGTAGGGACGATGGATGGCGTTCTTGAAGCCCTCGAGCTGTTCCTCGAAGAAGCCCAGTTTGGTCATGTCGAGCTGCAGATTGCTTTTGTCCAAAAGACGGAGAACGACCTTTTCGCCGAAGATACAGGGAAGGACCGATACGCGGAAATCCATCTCGCGGCCCCGCCCCATTCTGATCTTTATGCGGCCGTCCTGCGGAACGCGTTTTTCGGCGATATCGAGATTGGCCAAGACCTTGAAGCGGGCGACGATCGCATCCTGCATGTGTTTGGGCGGATGGAGAACATCGTAGAGTACGCCGTCTATGCGGAAACGCATCCGGAAACTCTTCTCGTACGGTTCGACATGGATATCGGAGGCCTTCTTCTTGATGGCGTCGAGAACCACCATGTTGACCAGTTTGACGACCGGAGCATCGCCCGCCTCGCGGATCGACTCCTCGATCGTCATCTCCCTCATCTCGCCGCCCTCGACCTGTATCTCCTCCATTTCCGAGAGCAGTTCGTCAAGGTTGAAGCCGATCTCTTCGCCGCTGCCGGCCGCCTGCGGGGTCTCTATCGCGCCATAGTATTTCTCGATCGTTTCGATGATCTCGGTCTCGGAGGCGACCACCACTTCGACATTGTAGTCGGTCAGGAATTTTATATCGTCCTGCGCGTTCATGTTCGACGGATCGCTCATCGCGACGGTCAGCGTGTTCCCGATACGGGATATGGGGACCACTTTGTAGCGCAGACAGGTCTGCTTGTTGAGGATCGAGATGACCTCTTCCTCTATGTCGAGATCGGTCAGTTTTATCTTGGGAACATTGTACTGTTCGGAAAGCATATCGACGAGCTGCGACTCGTCGATGCGGGCCTCTTTGAAAAGAAGGTCCTTGAGCCCCTGCCCCGATTCAAGAGATTTTTCTTCGAGGTTCTTCAACTCCGGAAGCGACAGGATGCCGCGTTTTACAAGCATTCCGGTGAGTTGCCTATTATTCATCGTGCGGCACCCCGCATAGTCACAAGTTCGCGGCGAGTATATTCGCCCCTCGTGTCCGAGTCAAGAAAACCGCATGGTTTTTCGGATGCGGGAAAAATTGATTTCTCCGCGCGGGACAAAGATACTGTGGTGTCCGTCGGGAGACCGCTATGACCTTTCGACTCTTGCGCACCTACGCCGTCATCGGCCTTTTTGACAAACAGGGAGAACGGTTCATTACGGCGCTCTGGGAACGGCTGGGAGAAGCAGGCATCCCCTGCGGCGTTCAGGAATACCGTGGCGCGCGACCGCACGTGACCTTTTCCATATTCACCGGCTGCGGAAAAGAACGGGCGATCGCGACGGTCGCCGGTATCGCGAAAGACCTACGCCCGATGCGACTCGAATTAGACCGGATCGGCCTGTTCGCCATCGAAGGGCTATCGGCTTTTCTCGGTATCACGCCCACCCGGCCGCTGCTCGCGCTCCATCGCCGCATCGACGCGGCGACCGGCTCGTGCGCCGATCGATCGGTACCCTACTACCGCCCCGAACGCTGGATACCCCACTGCACCCTTTCCACGGCGCTTCAGAAACAGCATGTCCCCGCGATACGACGGATCGGCAAAGAGTTATCCCTGCCGCGACGTTTCAGACTTTGCGGACTGGGCTTCACCGAACTTGATCATGAACGGCAGCGGTGGTCGTATGAACGCGACTTCCCCTTCGGCGGGCAGGGCTCGCTATCCGAATAGTTTCGCCATGAGTTCCGCCATATCGCGCAGGCGGTACGGCTTGCGGAGGCTTTCGCGGAAACCGTAATCGGCGGGATGCGCCATGACCGGATCCTCGGAATAGCCGCTGGAAGCGGCCGCCAACACATCGGGGTCGAGGTTCCGCAATGCCTTCAGCGCATCGACGCCGCCCACATCGCCCGGCACCGTCAGATCGAGCAGTACCGCATCGAACGGCGCACCGGACCGTTTCGCCTCGGCATAGCGCTCGACCGCCTCGTTACCGCCTGCAACGACGACCGCCTGAAAACCGAGCGTGGAAAGCATCTCTACCGCCAGATCCCGTATGGCGGCGTCGTCATCCATGACCAGTATCCGTTCTCCCTTTTTGCTTTCCGGCAACGGTTCCGGCTCCGGCGGTGTCTCGAAAAGACGGCCTTCCGCTTCAGATGCGGGAAGGTATATCGTGAAAACGGTACCGCGCCCCGGGTCCGATTCGACATCTATGTGGCCGCCGTGTTTGCGGATTATCGAATGGGAGATCGCAAGCCCCAGACCGCTCCCTTTCGGTTTGGTGGTGAAGAAAGGGTCGAATATGCGCGGCAGAATGTCCCGCGGGATGCCGTTCCCCTTGTCGCACACCGTGACTCTTATATACTGCCCCGTTCGCAAGGAAGAGTCCTGCCCCTCCGGCACGACATGGTTCGCGGCCGTTATCTCTATGATGCCGCCGTGCGGCAGGGCATCCCGCGCATTGAGGACCAGATTGCTGATGACCTGCCCGATGTGGTTCCGGTCGAAATCGCACAGCCACAGATCATCGGGAAAAGAGCAGCGACAGGAAACGGTCGAACCGGCGAGCGAAAAATCGGCCGCGTGCTTAATCACCGGACCTATTTTCCCGATCTGCTTCTGCGGGATACCGCCCTTTGCAAAGGTAAGCAGTTGCTGCGTGAGATCGCGCGCCCGGTCGAAGTTCAGCAGCGCCTTTTCGAGCAGTTCCCGCATGCGGCCGTCGGGCGCCAGACCGCGCGCCATATCGACATAGCCGAACATCGCCGAAAGGAGGTTGTTGAAATCATGCGCGATCCCCCCCGAAAGGACCGCGAGTTTGTCGAGATTCTGTATCCGCTGGATGCTGTCGAGCATCTGTTTGCGTTCGGTTATCTCACGCACCGCGCTGATGAAACCGATGACCCGGCGGCTATGTCCATCGAAGCGGGGATAGATGGTGTTGATGATCCAGTGCTGCTGTCCTTTTTTATCGATGATACGCCCCTCGCGCGCCACCGTCCGGCCGCCGAGCACTTCGGCGAAGGCTTTTTTCGCCATCTCGCGATCGTCGGGATGGAGTATGCCGACCCATTTTTCGAGCGTATCCACTTCCGAAGGATCGTACCCGTATTCGCGGAACAGTTTGTCGGCGATCCATTCGCGATGGAACCGTCCGTCGGGCAGGAGAATGACGCTCGACGCCGAATCCATCGTCAGCTCCGAAAGGATCCGGTAGCGTTCCTCGGAACGGCGGAGCGCCTCTTCGGTCTCCTTGCGCATAAGGATATCCGTTTCGAGTTGACGGTTGCGCCGCTCGAGTTCGGCCGTCCGTTCGGCGACGAGCTGTTCGAGTTCCCGCGCCCTTTTCGACGCCGGGCCGGAAGCGCTTTTCTTTTTGGGCGTCTCGCCCGAAGAAGCCGTTTTCTTCTTCGGTGTGGTCCGTTTCTCGGCCATGATCAACCTCGTCGTTGGTTCTATCGCTCCGTTCCGGTCAACTTCGTAAAAAGACCCCGGTTCTTTTCAAGCATTTTTCCTTCCATCAGATCTTCCATCGCCGCCTCGTAGTGTTCCCGTTTGACGCCGGGAATGAGCCCGTCCCGGCAGATCGCCGCGAGAAGCGCGACATTCTGCATCCGCGTATCGGGCAGATCGTCGACCCGGACCCTGATGTTCTTCACTCTGCGGCGTTCGCATTCTTGCGCGATGGTCTCGGCCGCCACCTCGGGCGCCGCGCCGACGCGCACCTCAAGCGGCTGCCAGACGGTGTCGTACCAGACGAGTGTCCCGCCATCCTTGAGGGAACCATTGAGCGCCCGGAGCGCCTCGTGCCGTTCGAGCGCCACCGCGATGTCGGCCTGACCAACGGGGATAAGCGGCGAATGGACATCCTCGCCGATACGCAGATGCGACACCACGATGCCGCCGCGCTGGGCAAGGCCGTGGGTATCGACCCCTTTGACCGTAAGCCCCGCATGATCGGCCGCCCGGATGAGCGCCTCCGAAAGCATCCCGATCCCCTGTCCGCCGACCCCGGTGATATAGATATTCATCGTCATGGCTTGCTCCCTACGCTTTCGGTTTGATCGCCTTGGACGGACAGGTCTGCATGCAGGAACCGTCGCCGATGCACAGGTCGGTATTGACCGTCACCTTTCCATTCGGGAGCCGCGTGAAGGTCGGGCAGGCGAATTTTTCGACACATTCATGCACGCCGTCGCAGAGTTCGGGCGGCACCATGACCTGCTTCTCCTTGAAATCGGGCTTGCGGCGCTGTTCCCGCATATATTTCAGCATGCAGGGATGCTTCGCGATGACCACCGAGAACTCCGGTATCTCGACCGCCTGCTTCACCAACTCGATGAGTTTCCCCTGCTGGTAGGCGTCGACCTCGAAGATATGCTTGACGCCGAGTCCTTCAAGTACGCGGCGGACCGGTATCGCATCGGTGATCTCGTTGAAATTCTTTCCGACCGCCGGATGGTCCTGATGGCCCGTCATCGCGGTGGTGCCGTTCTCCATGAGGATAAGCGTCACCTTGTGCTTATTGAAGATCGCATTGATGATGCCGGGAAGTCCCGCGTGGAAGAAGGTCGAGTCGCCGAGGAAGGCGATCACCTTGCGCTCGGTCTGGAAGAGCGACAGCCCCGACCCCATCGGCACCGAGGCGCCCATGCACATGAGCAGTTCGTTCATTTTGTAGGGCGGCAGGAAACCGAGCGAGTGACAGCCGATATCGCCCACCCGGATATCGGCCGGAGCAAGCGCTTTCTTTATCGCGTAGAAGGCGCTCCGGTGACCGCAGCCGGGACACATCTGCGCCGGTCGCTTCGGCGCGTAGGGCTGTTCGGCCGGCCGCGCCGCTTTCTCGGGAAGCATATCGGGCCATTCACTGCGCAGTATGCCGTATACCTTGTCGGGGGTATATTCGCCGATCCACTCCTCGGGGTCGCGTTTGCCGCTGATGCGGGTCGTCAGTCCCTTGTCGTAGGCGAGCGCTTTGACCTGCGGTTCGATGATCGCGTCTAGTTCTTCGAGTATCTTCACCTCGCGGTGACTTTCCAGGAACGCCTGTATGAGCCCCGCCGGAAGCGGGTGCAGAGTACCCAGTTTCAGGATATCGGGCTTTTTCGCCACACCCTGCAGGACATCCATGAGCGAAAGATAGGTCGTGCCGAAGGTGATGACGCCGCGGTCGCGGTTCCGGTTGTCTTCGCTCCGGTTGAGCGGTGTCCGGTCGAAATCCGCGGCAAGCGCGGCAAGCCGCGCGAGGGCGCGCCGTTTCATCGGGAAAACCTCGGTCGTGATAGGGATGTAGGGACCGTTCTGCGGATCGAAGCGCGGCGTTTTGTCCCACGGCTTCGGACTCCAGCCGGAAAAAGATACCTTTTCCTTTTGATGGCAGACATGGGTCGTCAGCCGCAGCACCACCGGCATCCCCTTCTCGACCGATATGCGGGCCGCCTCTTTATAAAAGGAATAGACCTCCGCCGGGGTCGCCGGCTCGAGGACCGGCGTATACGAAAGAAGCGCGAAGTGGCGGTTATCCTGTTCGTTCTGCTAGCTGTGGGCGCCGGGATCGTCGCCCCAGATGATGACCATCCCGCCGATCAGGTTCATGTGGCCGAGCTGGACGAAGGTGTCGGCGGCGACATTGAGTCCGACGCTCTTGAAAAAGACGCACGACAGATGGCCGTTGACCGACGCGCCGTAGGCCACCTCGGTCGCCACTTTCTCGTTGGTGGAGAATTCGAAGTAGAAGGGGCGCTGGTCGGTCGGGAGGCTCTTTATCGCCTCGGCGATCTCGGGGGTGGGCGAGCCGGGGTAACTGGTCACCACCCGCGTTCCGGTCTCTATCATCGCCCGGACCACGGCGGTGTTGCCGATGACGATCTCGGAAAAGGGCTGCTCGGATAAAAGGAGCGTTCCTAACTGTTTCATACGGGACCTCCGGCCGACGCCTCCTCAAGGTATATCGAGAGTATCTGTGTCAGGCCGGCCGCCGGCAGCACCATCCCCGCACTATCGGGGATATCCACTACGGCATCCGCCTTGACTTTCCGTTGCTCCTTGACCGCGAACGATGCATCAAGCACGAAAACATCGGCCTGCCCGCTGTAACTTTCGAACCGGCCCCCCGAAACCGCGAGCTCCGCGGTCGCCGGCAACTTCAGTATGCTCCCGGGAGGATAGACGCCGGTGACGCCGATGAACGCTTCGGCGATCTCCCTTTTGAACGCCCCCATCCTGATGTTCCTCAAAATACTGCGCAAGGCTTCCGGTCTTGAAAAAAGAGGCCCGGTGTACGGATAGCCGGCGGGCCATTCCCTCGTGACGGCGTCATAGTAGGCGACCACCTTGAGTATCTCCGCCGAAACGGTGCCGCAACTGCTGTTGGCCAACAACAGGCCCGTATCGGAAAAGTCCGTTATCCGGGCCGAGGCATTGAGGGCCGCTTCGACCCTGCCGTAGTGAAACTCATCCATCCGCGAGAGGACCGTGTAGCCCGTATCGAGTTCCGCGGCAATGTATTGAAAATATGCCGCTATGGCGGTCCGCTTGATAAAGATATCGTCAAAGCCCAATTTCAGGGAGACAAGTAGCGACAGCAAGGCTCTGTTGGCCGCCGAAGCGCCTTTGACATCGCCTTGATATTCCGCGCTGGAAGCGAGGAACAGGAGGAGATCGTACACGGCGGTGCCGGCCGTATTGCGCGCTATCATTATCGCATCCTGCACGCTTCTTTCGATCATCCGGAGCGGTATGCTTTCGGAGGCCGACGCCATCTTCCCGTATTCGGCGAACTCGGAGGCCATTTTACGGTAGATCCGGCGACAGGACTGCGCCGGCGTATAGATCGGGAGGTTGCCGGACTCTTCCGGATCGTATGCGGATGTTTCTATGTGCGGCATATCGGGCAGTTCCGATCTCACCCGCTGATAGACCTGCACCTTGGGCTCCCGCCCGACCGGATATTTCCCTATCACCCGGTAAAAATCGAGTATCTCCTTATCGGTCACCCCCCGCTTGAAAACGACCCCCGACATACACAGGGAAAGGAACAGGTCGTAGATATCCTCGAAATACTTGTCATCCTGCCGTTGCCCGCGTATACGCACCTTGTCGACCTTGACATCGATCCCGTCGAACAGTATCGAAACCTCATCCTTCTCTCTGAAAAAGAAATCCAGCACCTTCTTGAAAACGTCCAGTTCCTCGTCTATCCGGGCATTTTCGCTGCTGTACATCTTGACATTCTTCCAGAAGGTGAAGAACGACCGGGTCAGGTTGTAGCGCCACTTCTTGGGGGAATTCTCGAATTCCGGCAGATTTCTTCTTTCTTCCACGCTATCCTCTCCCCTGTATGATGGCTTTCGTTTCCTTGTCGCCCTCCTTCAGAGCCTTCTCGAACCATTTCTGTATCAGCGTGGAACGACCGCTTCGCGTTTTCATATGGTCGAAAACGATCTTCTTGAAAGGGGCGTATTTCTTCCTGTTGAAAAAACCGCCCCTGAGTTTGAAAACATACTCCAGCGCCTTCAAGACATCGGGCAACACCAACCCCTTGGCAAGACCCAACACCTGCTCTATCTCCTGTTTCTCAAGGGCGGCGAAATCTTCGCCCTTGACCCGCCGTTCGATCTGCTTCGAGATGGGGGCGAGGTCCTCCACCCGGCCGAGTCCCCGCAGTGCGATGCGGCGCAACTCGCGGTTATCGGAGAAGAGGAGATTCGCCGGAAGATCAAAGAATTCAGGACGCTGGGAGGCAAGTATCAGGTCGACATACTTTTCGTAATCGCCGATGTCGAATTTACCCCTGTTCTCGGGCTTGAATATCTCGTTGAGTATCTGTTTCGCGGCGATACCCTTCATCTTGACCAGATTCTCAACCGCCAGAGCGCGCACCTCCTCGTCGGGCGAGAAGATCGCCCGGTGCCAATACTCTATATTCTCATCGGCATCGTAGAGGCTCAAGACCCGGGCCGCCTCGATCCGTACCTGCCTGACCTGATGGTTCATCACCTGCCGGGCTATCGGAAGATAATCCTGCCGGTATATGTAGCGAAGGACGAATAAAAGATTTCTCAGGACATGCCAGTCGGTATGTTCCGCCAATCTTTTCGCCAGCGCCAGATCTTTGAGATTCTCGGCGATGACCTCCAGACAGTGAAGCCGGACCTCCTTCGATGAGAGTTCGACCAATTCGAGGAAAACCTGCTCAAAAGAACTTTGACTCGCGAAGTAGAGGAAATCGCCGAAACTCCGTATCTGTGACGGAGAAAGAGGCATCTTGGCGACGACATCGAAAAGCTGGCCCAAGAACTGTTCCGCAGTGATCTTCTCCAACGCGCTTCTGATCTGGCCCCTGCGGGGGTCTTCGGGTTCCTTTATCGCGCCGTCGAGCTGCTGCAGCGCGTTGATGAACGGGACCCCCGATTCGAAATCGCCCCTCTGCAGATTGGTCTCCGCGTATCCGCACAGTTTGGCAACAATGTTCTTTGACACGTCGCTGTTGGCGCTCAAAGCGAAATGAACCGTCTTTTCGAGATACCGCTGTACGGTGAACACCTTGCCCCGCTTGGCCAGCCATTCTTCGAACTCGCCGCTCCTCGTTTTCCCGATATTGTCGAACTCCCGGACGACATCGTACATCTCCTGCGGCTTTCTGATCGCCATCGCCATAAGCGCCGGGAAGTTCAGCGGAGGTCGTTCGCAGGCGAACTCCTCCTCCCTCCACGGTTCGGGATCGCCCATGTCGGGATCGGATATCGTGCCGATATGAGTGATCCCGTAGTCCCATAAACGGGTGTTGAAATCGTAGTCGACCAAGGTGTAATTTATCGTTTCCTGTATGACGGAGAAAAAGTTGAGGAACTCCTCCTTGGTGACCCCTTTTACGAAATAAAGTTCACGGATCTCGTTGACCAGAAAGATGTTGCGGAATTTCCGCTCCCCTTCATCGAAGAGATTTACCCGTTTCTCCTGAAAGTAGAAACCGACCTTTTTGGTAACGACCGACGCGTAGGGCAGGTTGTTATGGATAAGTTCCATGTTCTGTCCCAGCGTTTCGGTGAATTCTTCGAATATCTTATCCTTTATGGAGTACAGTTCGGTCATTTTGGATATCTTCACCAGAATGGCGATGACCGCGCGCACCCCCCGGTAAAGTTGTTGTTTCTTCTCGAGCGGGATCGATTTGAAATATTCGGTGAGTTCCTTTTTTTTACCGATGTAGAGCAAGTACTCCCCCTTTTTCAGACATTCGTCCCGAACGGGCGATTATAGCGTACAAGGCCCTCCGAAAGCAAGACATTTTTTCTTTTAATTCTTTTGTTCTAATGTGAAAAAGGTGGTCAGTGCGGCTGAGTCCCCGCTCCTTCTTTTCTCCGCGCGCCGTTCACTTTTCACGACTCACGAAAGGTCCTATGTCGAGGAGCCCGCCAGCGGCGCCATATCCCACTTCATTTCACAGGTCATGTCGCCGCTGTTGCTCTGCGCTTCGACGCCGGGAAGAGCGATGGTTGATTTCGCGGTGTTTCGATAGTTCAGGTGGTAGCTGTATTTCCGGCCGATTGAAAGATCATAGGTACGGATAGCGGAAAGATACCAAAGGATAAGACCGGAAAGAAATACTAAAGCAACAAGTGTTGCAAAAAGGATTTTTGGGGGGGTCATCATTGGGAGGTTACTGGCATTTTTCGGGAGTTTGTTCGTCCGCGCTATTTCCGGTAATGATCAAATCGCTGTTATTCTCTTTTATTTTCTCGAATTGGGACAAATCGACAATACAGTTCCCCCATATAGAAAGCATATTAAGAGATGTTGTCTTATATAAAGGAGAAATGTCCTTTATGTAGTTTCCATTAACATAGAGCGAAGTTAAAACTGAAAGTTCCCCTATGGGTTCTAAATCATTTATTTTGTTGTTGCTAAGTTTCAGCCATTCTAGTTTCGTCAGAGTGCGGAGCGGTTCGAGTGATTCAATTTGGTTGTCGCTTGCACCAATTTCTTCGAGATTAGGCATGTTTTCTATCCCTTTCAGATTCGAAACC
>CALMRE010000255.1 GCA_937871295.1 uncultured bacterium
CGATTCGTCGAACTTCGTGGCGCTCGGCTACGCCGCCGAGAAAAAGGCGTCGTTCGACATGGGACTCATCCGTAACCACTATGTCGGCCGCACTTTCCTGCGTCCCCTACAGGATGCCCGCGACGAAGGGGTCAAGCAGAAATTCAATCCGCTTCCCGGTTTCTTCACCGATAAGCGCGTGGTGCTGGTCGACGATTCGATCGTCCGCGGCACGACCCTGCGCAAGATCGTCCGGATGATAAAGGGTGCCGGCGCGAAAGAGGTCCATGTCCGCATCGGTTCGCCGCGCGTCATCGGATCGTGCTTCTACGGCATCGATACGCCGACCCGGTCGGAACTCATCGCGAACAACAAAACGGTCGAGGAGACGCGCGACTACCTCAACGCCGACTCCCTCCGCTATCTGGAGATATCCGATTTCCAGCACCTGCTGAAAAAACCGGGCGACTTCTGCACCGCCTGTTTCAGCAACGACTATATCTATGTTCCGCCGTCGTTCGTCAAAACGAACGCCCCCGGCTGCTGACATTCCCATGACCGCACCGCACGGCATCGAACGGCTCAAGGCCATCATGGCCACCCTGCGCGGCCCGAACGGCTGTCCGTGGGACCGCAAGCAGTCGATCCCGTCGCTCAAACCCTACATTATCGAAGAGGCCTACGAAGTGGTCGAGGCGATCGATCAGGGGACCGACGAATTGCAGGACGAACTGGGCGATCTCCTGCTCCAGATCGTCTTCGTGTCGCAGATGGCGCAGGAGCAAGGGCTCTTCGATTTCGACTCGGTCGCCGAACGGATCTCCGATAAACTGGTGCGGCGCCACCCCCATGTTTTCGGCGATACGCAGGTGAAGGATGCCGACGAGGTGGTGCAGAACTGGAACCAGATAAAGAAGGACAAAGAGGCGAAGAAATATCTCCTTGACGGCATTCCCACGGCGATGCCCGCGACGCTCCTCACCCAGCGCTACGCCGACCGCGCCGCGTCGGTCGGGTTCGACTGGGGCAAATGGGAGGACACGCTCGCCAAGATAACGGAAGAGACAGCCGAACTGAAAGAGGCGGTCGCTTCGGGCGACGCCGATAAGACCTTCCACGAGATGGGCGACCTGCTCGCGGCGGTGGTGAACCTGTCGCGCAAACTCGGCGTCAACCCGGAAGATTCCCTGCGCCACTGCGCCCTGCGCTTCCGCGAGCGGTTCAATATGGTGGAAGAACTCGATCCCACCACCACCGACGGCAAACACTCACTCGACGATCTTGAGGCGCTCTGGCAGCGCGCAAAGCGGGAACTCAAAAAAAAGGAGAAGTGATGGGCATCCGGCTCCGCATGACGGCGGTCGTTTTCCTGCTTCTCGGTCTCTGTTTCAGTTGCAACCGCACCGATACCCAGCAGAAAATAGCGGGCTGTGACCGTATCGTTTCCCTTGCCCCGAGCATCACCGAAACGCTCTTTGAACTGGGCCTCGGGCCGCATCTCGTCGGGGTGACCCGCTACTGTTCATGGCCGCCCGAGGCGACGCAGATAGCAAAGATCGGCGGCTGGTACGACCCGTCGCTCGAAGCGATACTCGGCCTTCGTCCCGACACTGTTTTCCATCTTCCCGAACAGAAGGATATCGCCGAAAAGCTACATGCCGCCGGCATAATTACCGTTGCGCTCCCGGCGCAGAAACTCGACGATGTCGCCGCGACGGCGCGGCTCATCGGGGGGCAGTGCGGCGCCGCAAAAGAGGCCGATGCCTTCGTTGCCCGGATCGACGCGGCGCTCACGCAGGTGGCGGAAAAAAGCGCCGGAAAGGAACGGCCGAAGGTGCTCGTGGCGGTGGGGCGTGACCGCGACGCGACCGGCATCAAAGGGCTCTTCGTCGCGGGGCAGGGCAGTTTCCATGACGACCTCATCACGCGGGCCGGTGGGGTGAACGCCTGCACCGTCAAGATACCGTATCCGCGCATCTCGGCCGAAGGACTGCTCGCGATGAATCCCGACATCATCATCGAATTCATCTCGGCCGACGAAGCAAAGAACGATCCGACCATCGATGATTGGAAGACCTTCGACTCACTCCCGGCGGTCAAGAACGGCCGGGTCCATCTCGTCGCGGGCGACCGCTCCTTCATTCCGGGACCGCGCGTCCCGCTCCTCCTCGAAGAGTTGACGCGGCTCCTTTTTCCCGATACGGTGAAACCATGAACGCTTTTCTGACCGCACAGAACATCAACATAACGCTCGGCGGGGCGCCGATACTGAACGATATCTCGCTTGACCTGCCGGAGCGGGGACTTCTGACGCTCATCGGGCCGAATGGCGCGGGGAAATCGACGCTTCTCAAATGTCTTGCGGGACTTCTGCCGCCGACAGCGGGAAAGGTGGAGCTGGCGGGGAACTCGATCGGAACGCTTCCGGGCCGCGAGCGGGCGAAGTTGATCGCCGTGGTGCCGCAGGAGGCGCTCTTCACCGTTCCCTTCACCGTCGCCGAATTCCTTGAACTGGCGCGCTATCCCCATCGCGGCAGTTTTTCACCGCTCACCACTGCCGACCGCGCCGCCATCGCGCAGGCGGTCGCGGTGACCGATATCGCGCCGCTCCTGCATCGCACCGTGACGACCCTTTCGGGGGGAGAGAAACGGCTGGTACTCATCGCGGCGGCGCTCTGTCAGGAAAGTCCGCTCATGCTTCTCGATGAACCGACCGCGGCGCTCGATCCGGCTCACCGGACGGCGGTACTGCGACTCATCAAAAAGGTGCACGGCGAACTTGGTCGCACCATTGTTCTGGTGACCCACGAGGTGAATGACACCCTCTTCCTCGGCGGGACGGTCATCGGCCTCAAAAAAGGACGCATCACGCTAGCGGCGACCGCGACCGAGAAACTGGAACTCGCGGCGCTCGGCGCGCTGTTCGATATACCGTTCACCCACTGGCACGATGAAGCGGGGAGGCGACTCGTCGCCCCGGAGGTGACGCCATGAACCGGACGGTGCGCCTCATCCTCCTTGCGATTGTCGCTCTCATCATCTGCGGTGTCGCTCCCTTCATCGGGCCGTCGTTTGCCGACGACGAGACGATGCGCCGCGTTCTTTACACCCTCCGCCTGCCGCGTGCCGGCGCCGCCTTCGCCGCCGGTGCGACGCTCGCCCTGTGCGGCATGGTGTTCCAATCGCTTTTCCGCAACGACCTCGCGAGTCCCTATACCTTGGGCGTTTCGGGTGGCGCCTCGTTCGGCGCGGCGCTCGCGATTCTCCTCGGTCTTCCGGGCCTCTTCGGCATCCCCGGCGTACCGCTCGCCGCGTTCTGCGGCGCGCTCGTGTCGGTCGTCATCGTGTGGCGGCTGTCGCTCGTGTCGCACCGCGCCGGGTCGCAAACGATGCTGCTCGCCGGTGTCGCGGTCGGCTTTTTCTTCTCGGGGCTCACGGTGCTCGTCCAATATCTCGCCGATTATAGCCACAGCTACCGGATACTTCACTGGCTCATGGGCTCGCTCGATTCGGCCGGGAGCGGAGAGTTGCTGAAACTCGCCCCCTTCGTGCCGGTCGCGTGTCTTGCAGCCCTCTTCCACCGCGAACTCGACCTCATGAGCCTTGGCGAGGAGACGAGCGCCGCGCGTGGGCTCGACCCGAAGAAAATGTCGCTCATCCTCTTCGCCCTTACCTCGGTCGCCGTCGCCGGGGTGGTCGCCGTGACCGGTCCCATCGGCTTTGTCGGGCTCATGGCGCCGCACATTGCCCGGATGCTCGTCGGCCCATCGCACCGGCTCCTCGGCCCCGCCACCTTCTTCACCGGCGGCGCGCTCCTTGTTCTCTGCGATACCTGCGCCCGGATACTCATCGCCCCGGCCGAGATACCGGTCGGCGTCATCACCGCGCTCCTCGGCGGCCCCTTCTTCCTGTGGCTCCTCCTGCGGAAATAGTTCTTCTTTCCTATTATAAGATAAAATCTTGCCTTATAGCCCTTTCTGGGGTACTATCCCCCGCCTATTGGTTTTTTGCAGGGAGAAAACGGTGAATAGTTCAGTGATTTCAACAATGTCCAATGCCTTGATGACGCAGGCGGCGCAACAGCCGGGCGGCATGATGGCGATCTTCAACATGCTCATCCCCTTCGTGCTGATCTTCGTCATCTTCTACTTTCTGGTCGTGATGCCGCAGAAAAAGCAACAGAAAAAATTGCAGGAAATGCTCGGCGCCCTGCAGAAAGGCGATCAGGTGCTCACCAGCGCCGGACTCTACGGCCGTATCGTCGAGGTGAAGACCCATTCGTTCAAACTGGAGATAGCGCCCAAAGTGATCGTGTCGGTCCAGAAAAGCGCCGTCATCTCGAAGGTGCAGGACGAAGAGGCCGCCGAAACCAAAGAACAATAACAACTGATAGGGACGCAAGGAGACTTCTGATGGAAAAGAACTGGACGATGAGAGCGTGGTTCATCCTGGCGCTCGTCATCGGGGCTGTCGTACTGCTTCTGCCGTCGTTCATGGATCGCGAGAAATACCCGTGGATCGGCAAAATAAACGAAGGACTCAACCTCGGACTCGATCTCAAGGGCGGTATCCATTTCGTACTCTCGGTCGATGTCGAAAAGGCGGTGCAGGACCGCGTCGATCGTCAGACCGACGAGATCGTCAAGCGTCTCGAAGAGGAAAAGATACCCTTCACCTCGGTCAAGGCCGATCCGGTGGACCCGATCATCCGCATCGTCATTCAGTCGGAATCGGACGGCGAGAAGTTCCGTGACAAGATAGTCGACTATTTCCAGACCTTCCGCAAAACGGCCCAGACCGGGCTTGAATACGAACTGACGATGCGCGAGGACTATATCCAGAACCTCAAGGAGTCGTCGGTCGATCAGGCGATAGAAACGCTCCGTTCCCGTATCGACGCGCTCGGCCTCAAGGAGCCGGTCATCGTCAAGCAGGGGGCCAATTCGATACTCATCCAGTTGCCCGGCTATAAGGATGTCGAGCGAGCCCGCTCCATCATCGGCCAGACGGCCCAGTTGGAGTTCAAGATCGTCGCCGAGGACAAGGATCCGCTCGCGGCCTACGCCGAGAACCTGCCGGAAGGCGTCTCTCTTCAGCAGGGGCGCGGCCAGACCTCGGAAGGCGGCATGGTGAGTTATCTCTATGCGGTAGGGGCCGACAAGGAGACCCTTTTGAACTGGCTCAAGGGCAAGGCGCCCGAGGGGACCGAGTTCCTGCTCGAGGAGCTGGTCAAAGCCGAGGGGAAGGAGTACATGTCGTGGCTCGTCGAGAGGAAGGCCTACCTCACCGGCGACATGCTGACCGACGCGCGCGTCGATGTCGACCAGCAGCGCAACCGTCCCTATGTCAGCCTTTCGTTCGACCGCAACGGCGCCCGGATATTCGAAGAGGTCACCGGGAAGTTCATCAAACGTAAGATGGCAATAGTACTTGATAACCGCGTCAATTCGGCGCCGGTCATCCAGAGCAAGATATCGGGCGGCAATGCGATGATCACCCTCAACTCGATGAGCGACTTCAATACGACGCTCGCCGAGGCGAAGGACCTGTCGCTGGTCCTGCGCGCCGGTTCGCTCCCCGCGCCGGTCACCTTCGAAGAGAACCGGACCGTCGGCCCGAGCCTCGGCGCCGACTCGATCGAAAAAGGCAAACTGTCCATCGCGGCCGGCATACTCGTGGTGGTCATCGCGATGATGATATACTACGGGTTGTCGGGCTTCGTCGCCGACCTCGCGGTCGTTCTCAACGTGCTGTTCATCATGGCCTTCATGGCCGCCTTCGGGGCGACGCTCACCTTCCCCGGCATCGCCGGCATCGTGCTGACCATCGGCATGGCGGTCGACGCCAACGTGCTGATCAACGAACGCATCCGCGAGGAACTGCGCAACGGCCATTCCTTCCAGACGGCGTTCGAACTGGGCTACGAGCGCGCCTTCTCGGCGATATTCGATTCGAACCTTACCACCGCGATAGCCGGGTTCTTCCTGTGGAATTTCGGCAGCGGCACCGTCAAGGGCTTCGCGATAACCCTGCTCATCGGTATCGCGTCGTCCCTGTTCACCGCCATCTACGTCACGAAGGTGATCTTTCACTTCATGATGAAGATGGGGTTCAAGAAGATATCGGTTTAAGGAGGACGCCATGCAACTGATAAAGCCCGATCTCAACATAAACTTCACCGACAAATTCAAACTGTTCGCGGTCATATCGACCGTCGCGGTGCTCGCCGGCATCATCCTCACGGCGGTCATCGGCCCCAACTACGGCGTCGACTTCAAGGGGGGCACCGAGATACAGCTCAAGGTCGGCAACATCGATATCGCCGGTGTCCGCGCCGCGCTTTCGGACTTCGACGGCGTGGAGATCATGCAGTTCGAGGGGCGCGACAATGAGTTCACCATCAAACTCCCCTCCATCGCGCTGGCCGACGCGGCCGAGGTCGACCGCTACATCGAAGAGGTGAAAGGTCTCTTCCCCGGCGTGACGCTTATCAAAAAACACTTCAACGTCGAAGTGGGCGACCGGATCGAACTGTGGTACGACCAGCCGGTCGCACAGGAGAAACTCGCCGAACTCGTGAAAAAACACAAGATCCCGGTGACCGGCCAGATAGACTACAACATGGTCGGCGAGCGGCACATCTATAAGGTGCTCCTCAAGAGTTTCACCAGCACCGTCATCGCGGCGGTCGAACAGAAAAGCGGCACACAGGCCGAGATCCAGCGCGTCGAACTGGTCGGCCCGAAGGTGGGTAAGAAACTCCGCACCGACACCGGGCTGGCGATCGTCTACACCCTCTTCGCGCTGTTGTTCTACATCGCCCTGCGGTTCAACTTCCAGTCGGCTCCCGGCGCCATCGTCGCGCTGTTCCATGATACCATGATAGTGCTCGGCGTGCTGGTCGTCTTCCGGGTGACCTTCGATCTCACCATTGTCGCGGCGCTCCTGACGATGATCGGCTACTCGCTCAACGATACGGTGGTCGTCTATGACCGCATCCGGGAGAATCTCAACAATCCGAAGAAGGGGGCGACCCTGCTGGAGAAGATAAACACCAGCATCAACGAAACGCTGGCGCGGACCGTCATCACCTCGGCGATGACCTTCATCGTCGTGTTCACCCTCCTCATGCTCGGCGGCGACATCATCTGGGGCTTCGCCTTCACGATGTGCGTCGGCATCGTCGTGGGCACCTACTCCTCCATCTTCATCGCCAGTCCCATCACGGCTATCATCGATAAACATATGAAGAAAGAGCAGGCAACCTGAGCTGATGAAGAAGGAATGGGTATTACTCGATGCGAATGCTGAAAAAGTAAGCGCCATCACCAGAACGCTCGGCATCTCCGAGATCGTTTCTCAAGTGCTGGTGAACCGCAATATCGACGATGTCGAAGCGGCGAGTCTTTTTCTGCAGGCGAAACTGAAGAATCTTCCCGATCCGGGTCTCATCAAAGGAGCCAAGAAGGCGGCCAAACTGGTCGTCGAGGCGATAAAGAGCGGCAAACGGATCGTCATCTACGGCGACTATGATGTCGACGGCATCACCTCCACCGTGCTCATGTACAAATTCCTGCTCCTCCTCGGCGCGAACGTGAAATACTATATTCCCCACCGGCTCGAGGACGGCTACGGCCTTAATACCTACACGCTCGAGGAGATCGCCACCGACGGCGGCGAGATCGTCATCACGGTCGACTGCGGCATCACGAGCATCGAAGAGGTCCGCTACGCCCGCAACCTCGGGCTCGACATCATCATCATCGATCATCATCACATCGGAGAAACGGTCCCCGACGCGGTCGCCGTGATAAATCCCCATTTCGAGGACTGCAAGTATCCGTTCAAGGAGATGGCGGCGGTGGGCGTCGCCTTCTCGTTCCTGATGGTCCTCAAAAAGGCGGTCGAAAAGGACGGCTTCTTCACCGGAACGCTTCCGAATCTCAAGGAATACATGGATTTCGTGGCCCTCGGAACGGTCGCCGACATGGTGCCGCTGGTGGGGACCAACCGTATCTTCGTAAAGCACGGGCTCCAGCAGATGCAGGTCAACAACCGTCCCGGCCTGCAGGCGCTCGCCCATGTCTGCGGCATCAAGACGCTCGATGAGGTGACCCCGGCGGTCATCAGTTACAAGATGGCGCCGCGCCTCAATGCCGCCGGCCGCATCGGCAACGCCCTCAAGGGGGTCGACCTGCTGCTGGCGACGAGTTACGAGGTCGCCATAAAGATGGCCGAGGAACTTAACCTTACCAATGAATACCGTCAGAAACTCGAGGCCGAGATATTCGAACAGGCGGTCCGGATGGTCGAGGAAGGCGAGGTCCATAAGCGGAGCGCGATAGTGCTTTTCTCGCAGAACTGGCATCCCGGCGTCATCGGCATCGTCGCCTCGCGGCTGGTCGAACGCTACTATAAACCGACCATCATGATATCGGTCGAAGGAGGCGTCGGTCGCGGTTCGGCCCGTTCGATACAGAAACTGCATGTCTACAATGTGCTGGAACAGCTCAACGACCTGCTGGTCCAGTACGGCGGCCATAAATTCGCCGCCGGTCTGACGATCAATGAGGCCAATGTTCCCGAATTCTCCAAGCGGTTCGAGGAGATCGTCAGCAAAACGCTGACTCACGAGGACTACCGCAATGTCATGGAGATAGATGCGACGCTCGAACTTTCGCGGCTCACCCCGGAACTGGTCGTGGCGCTCTCGTCGCTCGAACCGTTCGGCATGAACAACTGGGAACCAAACTTCCTCGCGACGGGGCTGGTCATCAAAAAACAGAACATCATCAACCGCGCCCATCTCCACTGGCGTCTCCAGTGCGAAGGGGTGGCGCTGCAATTCAACGCCATCGGCTTCGGGCTGGCCAACGAGCGGCAGATACCGACCGTCGGCGACCGCGTCGACATCGTTTACTTCCCGCGGATAAACGTCTTCAACGGGAATGTGTCGCTCCAGCTCTATATCAAGGATTATCGCGCCGCGCAGTAGCGGCACAGAGTCACTTCAGCAGTTCTGCGGCTCCGGCCGCGTCAAGAGCGACGGCGATCCCTTTTGAAAGGGCGCCGGCCCGTTTGATGTCGCCGATGAGAATGCCGCCGACGAGCTTTCCGTCGCGCAGGTATAGTTTCCTGTAGATGTTCGACGTTTCGTCGTCGCTACGCAGTGTGCTGTAGACCGACGGGTCGGGGTCGCGGCCGACATCGCCCACCGAATAGACCTGCGTTCCAAAGACCTTGAGCATCGCCGGATAATCGTCGGGCTTGAACTGCGCCGTGCCGCCCGCCGCGTTCACGCCGGCGACCGTTCCCTGTTTCACCGCCGGCATCCAGAGCTGGACGCCGCGGCCGAATTCGGCGCAGTCGCCGCAGGCGTAGATGCCCGGGACCGAGGTCTCCATATTCTCGTTCACCACGATGCCGCGGTTGACCGTGAGCCCGATCGTCTGCGCCAGTTCGATGTTCGCCCGCACGCCGATGGAGAAGATGACCATATCGGCCGGTATATCTTCGCCCGACTTGAGCGTTACGGCGGTCGCCCGCTTTTCTCCGGCGATCCGGTCGGTCTGGGCCGACAGATGGAAGAATATCCCCTGTGTCGCGATGATCTTTCCAAAGAACTGCGATCCTTCGGGATCGAGCTGCATCGGAAGCGCCCGGTCGGCCAGTTCGATGATATGGACCGCCAATTTTTTCTTTAAAAGGGCGTTGGCCGCCTCCATACCGAGTAGCCCGCCGCCGATGATGACGGCGCTTTTCGCGGCATTGGCGCATTTCGATACCTTGCGGGCATCGTCGAGGGTGCGCACCGCGAAGACATTCTCCTTCTCCAGAACGCCCGCCATCGGGACGAAAGGTTTCGAGCCGACCGCGAGGATGAGCCGATCGTAGGGGAGCCTCGTGCCATCCGACAGAGTGACCGTCCGTTTCTCGCGGTCGACCGCCGTTGCCTTGAGGCCGCGCAGGAGTCGTATCTTCTGCTGGGCGAACCACTCCTCCTTCTGCAGGTAGAAATTCGCCCGCTTCTCGACCGTCTCGTCGCCGATCAGTTCGGTCAGCGACGGCCGGTGATAGGGGAGGTGTTGTTCCTCCGAGATGAGCGTTATTTCGGCATCCGCCGATACTTTGCGCGCCTCTTGCGCCGCCGTGAGGCCCGCCGCCGATGCCCCGACGATCACTATCTTCAACTTCTGCTCAGCCATGATCTCCTCCATTAGGATTCAGTTTGCATCGGCCGAGTGTACCGTTTCTCCAGTCACAGGTCAATAAAACAATCTTGACAACGGGGGTGGCGAAACGCTATAACAGGGGCGCTTCGGCAGTTGTTTGAGAACCACCATATGAGGAGTGATCATGGTCACCGTACGCCCGTTCAAAGCGTTCCGTCCCCCCAAGTCGCTGGTCGAGGAGATGGCCGCGCTTCCCTACGATGTCATCAACACCGACGAGGCCGCCGCGCTCGCCAAGGGTAAGCCGCGCTCGTTCTTCCACATCACGCGGGCCGAGATCGATCTGCCGCGCGAGATGGACATCCACGACGACAAGGTCTACGCGCAGGGGCGCGCCGCGCTCGACCGCTTTATAAGGGAAGGGGCGCTGGTGCAGGACAAGGAGCCGCTTTTCTACATCTACGCGCAGAAGATGGGCGATCATGTCCAGACCGGCATCGTCGGCTGCGTATCGGCCGACGAATACAACGCCGATCTTATCAAGAAGCACGAACTGACCCGCAAGGACAAAGAGGACGACCGCACCCGCCATGTGGTGACGCAGAATGCGAACGCCGAGCCGGTGTTCCTGACCTACCGCGCCCGCAAGGAACTCGACGAGATGATCTTCGGCTACACCGGGAAGACCACCCCCGAATACGATTTCATCGCCGATGACGGCATCCGCCACACCCTCTGGGTCGTCCGCGACAAGGGGCTCAACGAAAAGATCGCGACGGCCTTCACGGGGATCGACGCGCTCTATGTGGCCGACGGCCATCACCGCAGCGCATCGGCGGCCCGCGCACAGGTCGAGAAGCGGAAACACGATGCGAACCCGTCGCCGGATAAGGAGTACAACTTCTTCCTCGCCGTCATCTTCCCGCACGACCAGCTCCGCATCATGGACTACAACCGGCTCGTGAAGGACCTCAACGGCAACACGAAGGAGCAGTTCCTCGCCAAGGTGGGCGAGAAGTTCACCGTGACGGCCGGGACGCAGGCGGCTCCGGCGGCGATGCATGCCTTCGGGATGTACCTCGACGGGAAGTGGCATCAGATAACGGCGAAAGAGGGTTCATTCGACGCGAAGGACCCGATCAACTCGCTCGATGTCGCCATCCTGCAGAATAATCTCCTCGGCCCGATACTCGGCATCAATGACCCGCGCACCGACAAGCGGATCGACTTCGTGGGCGGCATTCGCGGGCTCAAAGAACTGGAGAAGCGGGTGAATTCGGGGGAGATGAAAGTCGCCTTCTCGATGTACCCGACGACGCTCGATCAGCTCATCAATGTCGCCGATGCCGGCAAGATCATGCCGCCGAAATCGACCTGGTTCGAACCGAAACTCCGCAGCGGCCTCTTCGTCCACCTGCTGGACTAATCGTTCTCGGTGATGAGGTTGTATCTGCGGGCGAACCAGTAGCCCGCAAGGAAATCGAGCCCGGTCTCTCCGCCGGTCCCCTGACTCCCGCGCAGTCCTTTATAGATATTGTCCTTCCAGTAGTAACTGCTCGCCCCGCGTTCATACAGCGGATAAGCGCGCAGACTCTGCGTTCGGTCGGCGGTAGGCGAGGTCCAGTCGTTCTTCCAGAAGAGTTCCGGTATCGGCGACATGCAGAAATCGGGGTCCCACAGCCGGTCGACCGCGTAGATACCGCGCTCCATCGGCACCTCCTGCAGACACTCGATCCCCGAATCGGTATCGCTCGCCATCTGCGGGACGCCGCGCGCCCCGACGATGAGCTGGAACAGTCCCTGCCGCGCCGGCCGCATCGCGTCGCCCTTTTCGTAGAGCGCCGCCGTCATGTCGGCCACGCGGGAACCGTCGCCCACCGATTCGTATGCCTCGCGCAGGATGAAGAACTCCCACACGCCCAGATGGTTCCCCGACCAGTCGCTGATGCCGTATTCGTTGGTCGGCAGACCGCCCTTCGCGATGTATTCGCTCACATAGGTCCAGATCGTTTCGCACTCGTTCTTGTAGATGGCGCGGTTCACCGCCCACGCCGGTTTTCCCTCGCTCATCGCGTAGAGAAGAAGCGAGGTCGCGAGCTGGTTCATCCGCAGGTCTTTGGCTATCTCGCAGTTGTCGTGGAGCCGTTTCAGGTTGTTCATCATCCGGTCGATGAGTCCCGCCGCGCGCGGATCGGCGCTCTCTTTCAGCACCACCCATGCCCAGTAGTGGCCGATGATGAAACCCTTGAACATGTCGTTGTTGCCGCCCTCTTTCCAGTCGATGCCGGCGAACGCGCCGGTCCCTTCGTGGAACTCGGGATCGGCGTCGTCGACATGGAGCCGGACGGTCCGCGCGAAGGTGGTCACATCGGGGACGATCTCGACGCACTGGAGCGTCCCGTCGAGCGACTTGATCATCCGGTCGAGCGACTCCTGCGTCCCGTCGATGAGGTATTTCCACGCCATCGTCGCGACATGGACGCCGGTCCAGAGCATGCTGTCGCCGTCCTGATCGTACCGCTGGGTCGCTTCATTCCAGTGCGACATCATGCCGAGTTCGTTTATCATCTTCTCCTGCACGAGGTCGGAGAAGAAATCGGCCTTTTCGGCGAGCGTGTAACTGAAGGCGCTGCGGCGCATCTCGGCTTCGGCGAGCGTCCAGTCGTTCACCGGCCGCTGGATGACCCGCACCGTGTCGGGGTTTTCCCGCAGGAAGAGGCGGTCGGTCGGGTCGGTGACCATGTAGTGGACCATCTTCTTAAATTCGTCGCGGTCGGTGTAGGGCTGGACCGCCGGGAGTTCGTGGAACGATGCGTAGGTCTGGTTTATCGTCAGCTTTTCGGCGGCCGAAGGTTCGGGATTGGCCGGGGTCTCGACCCGCTCGTTGCGCCAGATGGGATCATCACCCGACGGTTCTCGCCATAGCCACACCTCGCTGAAACCCCCTTCGGTCGCCGGTGAGGCGGGTGTGGTGACCAGATAGTAGCCCCCGCAGGCAGTGGTCTTGAGCAGATCGCCCACGATGCCGCTGAAGGAGAATTCGGGGATCGACCGGTCGAGGCCGTTCACCGTTTTGACAAAACCGCCCGTGTCGAGTTTGAAATAAGCGGTCATCCCGCGGTAGTCGCTCCCGATCATCCCCTCCATCGCCTGCGCGGCGCGGTAGCCGTTCCACCGGAGATCGTCGTAGAGGATGGTGCGGATGAGTGCGGCGCTGCCCAAGCCGCTTTCGCGGATCTCGCCGGTGCCGGAGTAAGTGCCGTGCACATCCTCGCCGCTTATCTCGTAGATCCCCGAAAAAGTGGCGGTGCAGGGGATGTCGACATCGGCGACGATGTCGTCGCCGTCGGCCGGTTCAAGGAAATCATCGGTCTGATCATCGTCCCTTATGTCCTTTTCGTCCTTTATGTCCTTTTCCCCCTCGTCGTCGGTGAGCAGGGTATCACTGTCCTTGTCGCCGCCGCCGTTCGAACAGGCGACGAACGCAAAGACGATGAAGAGCAGCGTTACGGGAAATATGCGGGAAAGGAACATGAGAACCTCCGGAAAAGAGGTCTTAGCCGAGGACCTCGGATATGATGCCCATCGCCCAGTCGATGTCGGCCTTGGTGATCACCAGCGGCGGCGCGAAGCGGATGATCCAGTCGTGGGTCTCCTTCGCCAGCACGCCGCGATCCTTGAGGGCGGTGGTGTATTTGCGCGCCTTCTCGCCGGCGGCGCTGAGGATATCCTTATCCAGCACCACGCCGATGAGCAGGCCTCTGCCGCGGACCTGTTTTATCTTCTTCGACTTCGCCTTGAGTTCATTCAGTTTCGCCATGAAGTAGGCGCCCATCTCGGCCGACCGATCAACCAGATTCTCGTCGTCGAGCACCTTGAGCGCCGCCATCGCCACCGCGCAGCCGAGCGGGTTGCCGCCGAAGGTCGAACCGTGCGAGCCGGGGGTGAAG
The DNA here is from genome assembly GCA_937871295.1 of uncultured bacterium. Lineage (GTDB taxonomy): Bacteria > UBP6 > UBA1177 > UBA1177 > JAKLFG01 > CALMRE01. The sequence continues at coordinate 14,102 of CALMRE010000255.1, forward strand.
ACGCCCATGATCCCCTTGTTGGCCGCGACCGCCGAAACGGGGAATACGCCGCCGCCCAGCGCCTTGCCCATGATGATGATATCGGGCTCGATATTGTCGTGCATGAAGCAGAACTTCTTGCCGGTGCGGCCGAAGCCGGTCTGCACCTCGTCGGCGACGAGGAGCACATTGTTCTTCGAGCAGATATCGCGCAGTTTCTTCATATAGCCTTCGTTCGGGACGAAGACGCCCGCTTCGCCCTGAATGGGTTCCACGAGTACGGCGACGGTGTTCTTGGTGATCGCCTTTTCGACCGCGTCGGCGTCATTGTAGTCGACATGGACGAAGCCCGGCGTGAAGGGGCCGTAGTTGTTGTAGGCGTCGGGATCGGTCGAGAAGCCGACGATGGTGGTGGTGCGGCCGTGGAAGTTCTCGCGCATGACGATGATCTCGGCCTTGTCCTTCTCCACCTTCTTTATCTCGTAGCCCCAGCGGCGGGAAAGCTTGATGGCCGTTTCGACCGCTTCGGCGCCGGTATTCATCGGCAGGACCATATCCTTGCCGGTGTACTCGCAGAGCCGCTTGGCGAAGAGGGGCCACCTGTCGTTGAAGAAAGCGCGGCTGGTGAGGGTCAGCACGTCGGCCTGATCCTTGAGCGCCTTGATGATCACCGGGTGACGGTGTCCCTGATTGACCGCCGAATAGGCCGACAGGCAGTCGAGGTATTTCTTTCCCTCGGGATCCCACACCCACACCCCTTCGGCGCGGCTGATGACCACCTCGAGCGGATGGTAGTTATGCGCACCGTAGTGATGCTCCATCTCGATGAGTTCTTTCGAGGTGAGAGTCTTCGGTTCCTTGCAATTCTTGTCGCAACAGCATCCCATGGTCGTTCTCCTTACCTATCGGTTTGTGATCGAACAAACTACGGCACGATAGTATAAGGTTTATAGGCTAAAGCAAGAATTTTACGGGTGGCCGGGGAGAGCGGTTCAGCCTTTCTTGACGAGGACCGCGCCGTAGCCGGGCTTAAGGGTGAGAGCCACGAAATTGCGGCCGTCCACCTCGTCGACGGTATAGGTCTTTTGGGGGGCGCCGCTGACATCCTTGAACTTCATCTTGACCGGACAGAGATCCTTATCGACCGTGATGCGCGCCGTCACTTCGTGCTTGCCGAAGTTGAACGCGAACACCGTTTCGTCGAATCCGGCGATGTTCGAAAAGGCGAGGAGGCCGGCATCGGAAAGGACCTGCCAGAAGCCGCCGTCAATGGATACCTCGCGATAGTAGCGAGCGCCCTCCAGTTTGGCGAAATCAGACAGAAAATCGATCTTTTTAACCATGAAACGTTCTCCCACTGATACGATACGGTTATTAAAAAACGCGGAAACGAGGGGCATTGTAGGAAGAAATCGGGAAAAGTAAATACTTTTTGTGTCCCTAGCGGGCGCGAGTCTTAAAATTCTTCATGATATCGGTTACTTTGATCTTGCGTAGCGACTGCTCTATCATGGTGCGGACATCGGCGGTAAGGAGGCGGAAGCCGCAATGCTTGTCCTCGCAGATGGGGTGGGCGAACAGACACGCGTTGGTCGGCAGCGGTCCTTCGATGACGGTAAGCAGGTCGTACGCAGAGATATCCTCCGGTTTCTTTGCCAGCGTGAAGCCACCCTTCGCGCCGCGTTTGGAGTCGATGAAGCCCTCTTTTACCAGCGGTTGAAGCACCTTGGCGAGATAGGTCTCGGAGACCTGCAGGTCTTCGGCCATCCGTTTGACCGATGCGTTCTTCCCGGCGGCGCCGATGTAGGCCAGCGCGTGGATCGCGATGTTGACCCGTTCCGAGATGTTGAGCAGTTTCTGGATCATGGTGTCCCCCCGATGCTAGACCAGAATATCCTCTGGCGGCAGTTGTCCTTTCTTTTCGACGAGCTGGAGCCGTACCCGGCCAAGCGCGTCCACCAATTCCGACGGCATTTTTTCGCCGTAGAACGCCTCTATCTTCCGTGACGCCTCTTCGTATTTCTCGGCAAGCAGTTTCCATTGGAAGTTGCTTTTGCAGAGCATCAGCTTCACATCGATATCATTGAGCGATTTCATGAAGATACGAAACTCCATCGCCTTCTTACCCCTTCGTCTTCTTCCAGTTGTCGTAGTTCGGTATGTCGAAGGCCGATATGTAGTACTGCGTCAGATATTCGCGGAACCGTTCCTGATCCGACAGCACCTTGAAACCGTACTTCTTATCGATGTATTTGACCGCTTCCATGTAGATCTTGTCGAAGTTCGAGCGGCCGACCCGCATCTTGGCCTTGTCGATCTCCATGGAAACGAAGGTGCGATAGGCTTTCATCAGGCCGTCATCGTCAAGTTCGATGTTGGAGCGGCCGGGGATCATCGGTTCGTCGGGCAGTTCCTCGTACACGGGCTGTTTCTTCTCCGGTTCAGGCGCGGAGACGGAGCGTCCTCTGCCGCCGCGACCCTTCGGGGCCGGGTGTTCGGGCTCCTTCGCTTTTCCTTTTCCCTTTTCGGGCTCTCTTCCCTTTCCTTTATCCCTGCCTTTCTCCGGTTCTTTGGTTTTCTCTTTTTCCTTTTCCTTGCCCCGGGGCGCCGGTCTCGGCTCGTTCTTCGCTGCTGCCGGGCGCGGCTCGGTCTTGGGGGCGGGTATCGCGGGAGGTTCTTCCTCCTCCCTCTTTTTCTCTTCGACCCGCTTCATCGTCTTTTCGTCGAAGGGGAGATAGAGGATATAGGTCGACTGATGCTCCGATATCTTCTCGAGCGATACGAGGCCGCGTTTGTCGAGCCGTTCCAGCAGGCGACCGAACTCGGCCGCGTCCAGTTCATCGATCCCGATGCTCTTCTTCAGTCCCGCGCCGACGTAGCCGTAGTTCTTCCGGATGCCGTATGAATAGAGGTAGAGTTTGACATAGAGCGAATATTCGTTGACCGGGAGCGGCTGGATGAGGCGGGCGAGGTCGTAGGGGAGGATGATGTCGTCGCCGCGCACAACCATCTGGACCTTCTCGATCGGCTCCTCGTTGAGCGGCAGGATGATCTCCTCCTTCTTGGGCGGAAGATGCCTTATTTCGGGACGCGGCTGCGGTACGGGGACCGGAGCGGCGACCGGGGCAGGGGCCGGCTTCACCTCGGGTTTGGGGAGCGGCGGCCGCTCGGCCTGTTTGAACTCGGGCTTCGGCTCGGGCCGGTGTTCGGGGCGCGGTTCCGGTTTGGGCAACGGCTTCTGGTCGGGGTAGGCGGGGCGATCGTTACGGCTGTCGTATTTGTTGCCGCCGTCGTATTTGTTGCCATTGTCGTACTTATCGTTCTTTTCGTACCGGTCGCCGCGGTTATCGTACTTGTCGTTACGGTCGTTACGGTTGTCGTACTTGTTGCCATTGTCGTACTTGGGGGCGTTGAATTTGTCGTTGTACTTGTCGGCGTATTTGTCGAAGCGGTTGTCGTACTTGTCGTTGCGGTCGGGTTTGTTGTTCGGGTCGTATCCCTGCCGTTCCTGCGGCGGGTAGGGTTTCCGTTCGTCGCGCCGCTCCTGCGGTTTGTCGTGGCGTTGTTCCTGCGGCTTGTGGTCGTGGCGCTCCTGCGGTTTATTGCCGGCGGCCGGCTTGGCGGCGTTCTCTTCCGCTATCTTTTTCAGGTACTGTACGATCTCTTCCTTCGCCTTTTCCTTGATGGCGTCGGTAATGGCTTTCAAAAGTCCCATGGGTCACCTCGTATCGATTCGGGTCAGTTGCTCAAGTCACGGCTCACGGAAGGTCCTGTTTGGCCGTGAAGGTCTTGCAGGCGACCACTTCGTCGCCCTTGTATTTGCAGGCGATGAACCAGTAGTGGAACCGTTTCTCGCCCGCGGTGGAGATATACTGATAGGTCTCGTTCTTTTCGTCCTTCTTGAACTCGGCCAGCTCCACCTTCTTGATGAGTTCCTGTTCGTTCTTGCGCAGTTCGAACTTGAAGGGGGCCTGCTTGTTCATCTTGAAGGGAGCGTCTATCGTGATGGTGTAGGCGGTGCCGGAGCCCTTCTTCTCGAAGGTCACCTTCGCCTCGGCAGGCTTCGCGTCGGCGGCCGGTTTCTTCTCTTCGGCGGCGGTCGCGGTCAGGGAAAGGAGCAGAAGCGGGAGGAGCAGGTATCTCATGCGGCCTCGCGGTAGGTCACGGTGATCTTCACCACGCCGTGCTTGTAGGAATGTTCGATGCCGGCGATGTTCTCTTCGCCCTTTTCGAGCGGCACCAGCTTGAGATAGTCGCCGGTGTTCCGTTCCATGTGGAGGTATTTGCGGTTGTGGCGGCTGGGCACTTTCTTGACGCCGCGGAAGACGAGCATCCCGTCGCGGCGGGAGATGTCGACGCTCTTTTCTTCCAGCGCCGGGGTCTCGATGAAGATGATCTGCCGTTCGCCGTCGAGGTAGGTGTCGGTGGCGGGCGAGATGACATTGAGTCCTTTCTCGTCCTCCAGATATTCTTCGCTCATACGGGCGACATAGTTGGCGATGACCCGCTCCATGCTGAGCCGCAGGTCGATGAGTTTCTCTATCTTCATTCGGGACGGAACCTCCACAACGGAGCCGATTATAAGTAGGGAGCGCGCGAAAGTCAAAAGAAATTAGACTAAAAGGTCTGAATAGAAAGTATATCCACTATCCGTTCGGCGGCGTGGCCGTCGCCGTAGGGGTTCGTTGCTTTCGCGAAGGAGGCGTAGTAGGCGGGGTCGGTGAGGAGCCGTTTGGCCGCCGCGACGATGTCGGCCTGTTCGGTACCGGCGAGTATGAGCGTCCCGGCGTCGACCCCTTCGCTCCGTTCGGTCTCACGCCGCATGACGATCACCGGAATGCCAAAGGCGGGCGCCTCCTCCTGAATACCGCCCGAATCGGTGAGGACCAGTTCGGATGAGGTCATCTCAGTGATGAAGGCGATATAGTCGAGCGGCTCAATGAGGCGGACATTAATGATATTTGAAAGGAGCGCGTTGACGGTGGTGCGGACATTCGGGTTGGGGTGGACCGGGTAGACGAACTCACGGTCGGGGAAGGTGCGCGCCAGTTCCGCTATCGCGCCGCATATCTGGCGCATCGGCTCGCCGAAATTCTCGCGTCGGTGGGCGGTGATGAGCACCTGTTTCTTCTTTTTGGTCTGTATCTTCGCCGCGACGAGTTTCACCGTGTCGATGACGGTGTTGCCGGTGACGAAGATGGCCGCCGGGTTGATCCCTTCGCGCAGGAGGTTGTCACGGTTGAGCGCCGTCGGGGCGAAGTGGTAGGCGGCGATGCGGGCGGTGAGCGACCGGTTCATCTCTTCGGGGAACGGCGAGTAGCGGTCGTTGCTGCGCAGTCCCGCCTCGACATGGCCGACCGGTATCTTTTTATAGAAAGCGGCAAGCGACGAGGCGAAGGTGGTGGAGGTGTCGCCGTGGACGACGACGATATCGGGCTTGACGCTGTCGAGCGCTGCGTCGAGCCGCGTGAGGATAGAGCTGGTGATATGGGCGATCGACTGGTCGGGCTTCATGATGTCGAGGTCGGTGTCGGGGTGGACGGCGAAGAAGTCGAACAGCGGCCGGCAGAGGTCGCGGTGCTGTCCGGTGTAGAGAAAATGGGTGTCGACGCCCCGTTTTTTCAGTTCGCGGATGACCGGCACGATCTTGATGAATTCGGGCCGGGTGCCGACCGAGACGAGGACCTTCATGACGACCTCCTACAACATACTTTTGCGGCTGGGCGGCTTGAGCAGGTACTCGGGCCGCACGGTGAACAGCGACCGGAAGATGCTCTGCCGGACGCGCCGGTGCCGCTTGTGCGCTTCGGCGATGAGCTGTTTGACATAACTCCGCTCCGATATGCACTGGAAGGGACAACCCGAGGGAAAGGTCTGGAGCTGACGCCGCTTCGCCTCGGCCGCGATCTGCGTCTCGTCGATGTAGAGCATCGGCCGGATGACGCGGAATTCGCCGCCGAAGAAGGAGTTATTGGGCTTCATCGTTTCGATGCAGGAGCCGTAGAGGATATTGAGGAACAGCGTCTGCATGAAGTCGTCGCGGTGGTGGCCGAAGGCGATGACATTCACGCCGATCTCTTTGGCGTACTTGAATATCGCGATGCGGCGGTTGCGCGAACAGAGGTAGCAGGGTTTCTTCTTCTCCCGTTTGAAGGTCTCCAGTATCGGCTCGTCGACGGTGTGGAACGGGACGCCGAGCGATGCGGCGTAGTCTTTAAGATACGACAGCTTCTCGTCGTCGCCCTTGAATCCCATCCGTACGAAGATCGCCGAGAGCTTGAAATCGTTGGTTGTTTCTATTTTCTTGCGGGCAAGGAGCGCCAAGAGCAGAGAGGAATCCTTGCCGCCCGACAGCCCCACCATCACATGATCGCCGGGCTGGATCATGTCGTAGTCCATGATCGCCGTCTCGACCCGTTTGTGGAGGTTCAGGAAGGCTTTTCCTTCTAGGTTGGGACGGCTCTTTTTTTCCTGCGGCGTATCCATGGATATCCTCGTTCTGCGCCATACTTATACCGGAGCGGGGAGGATTTGTAAAGGAGAGATAAAAATTGCAAAAGGTGCGGCGCGGTGCCATACTGCCGCGAACGGAGGAATAAATGTCCAAACCGGTCATACTCGTTACCGCCGCGGTCATGATGCGACGCGGCAGGATACTCATAGCGCGTCGCTGCGATCACGGTCACATCAACGGCAAATGGGAATTCCCCGGCGGCAAACTGGAGCCGGGAGAGACGCCCGAGCAGTGCCTTGCCCGCGAACTGTTCGAAGAGTTCGGCATCCGGGCGACGGTCGGCCCGCTCATCGCCGAGAACTGCCACGACTACGGCGAGAAGGCGATACGGCTCTTGGTCTTCCGCATCACGCGGATACGGGGCGACTTCGTGCCGGTGGAACATGACCGCATCGAATGGGTGCGGCCCGCAGAACTGCTCTCCTATGATCTCGCCCCGGCCGACATACCGGTTGCCCAGATATTATCCGGAAAGAAAAAAGACTAATCTAACGCGCCACCGGCCGACAAGAGGTCCATCAACTCTTGGTTCTTGAGTTCGCGCGCTATCTTCATGGCGGTGACGCCGCTTTTCGACTTCAGGTTGACATCGGCCCCCTGTTCAATGAGTAGTTCGACCACCTTCGCATGACCGAACTTCACCGCGAACATGAGGGGCGTGACGCCGTTCGCATTCTGGGCGTCGACCGCGGTACCGCTCTCGATGAGACGATTGACCTCGGCATGGTCGCCGTCGTGCGCCGCCTGAAAAAGTTTTTTCTCGTCGGCCGCCCGATCGAAGATGGCCGCCTTGAGGGCGACCTGCCCGGAGCGGTCGGAAACTCCCCCCTCATCCTTGACCTTTTCTGTTTTTTTCCGTTCCTCCTCTTCCGCTTTCCTGCGGTCCTCCTCCTCCTTCTGTTTTTTGATCTCGGCGGCGCGGATGCCGGCCGTTTCGTCCAGCGCGTAGAGTGTCGCGAACAACGCGAGCGTGAGGAATGAGGCGAGCGCGCCGCCGATGCCCCATTTCTGTCCCATGAGAGTGACGATGATGAAGAGCGCCAGCGCGCCCCATTTGGTGTAGCGTCCGTATTGCGTCACGGTGTTTCCCTCCGCAAAAAAGCAGGCGAAGTGTACGACAGAGCCGCCGCAAAAGCAAGTCGGCGGGCGAAAAGTGGACTTCGGGCCGCGCGTACGGCATAGTAACGGCGATGGAGGAGAGATGACCACCGCCCCCCGATTCATATTCCGCCTGACCGGCGGCAACCGTACCGCCATCCGCGCACTCGTCGCATCGCTGGAGGCCATCGGCGTTCAGCGCGGCCCGGTGCGGGTGATCCGCGATCTGCACGAACTGGACGACCTTTCGCCCGACGCGGCGCCGCTTTTCCTCTTTTCCTGCATGACCTGCCATTTCGAGAAAAGCCTTCGCGAGATGCAGTGGCTCCGGGGCCGGTTCCCCGCCGCCCGTTTCATCATCGGCGGGCCGCATCCCTCGGCGCGGCCGCGCGAAGTGCTGGAGCGGGGCTTCGACCTTGCCGCGGTGGGCGAAGGGGAGGAGACGATCCGCGAGATATGGCTTCGGACGGAGGCGGGAAAACCGCTCGACGATGTCGCGGGGCTCTACCGGCTTGCGAAGGGCGAACTCATCGGCACGCCGGCTTCTCCGGTCGATATCGAACGGTTCCCGATGATGGCCCAGCGGTTCAAGCTGCACGGTCCCATCGAGATAACGCGCGGTTGCGCCAGCGTCTGCCGCTACTGTCAGACCTCGTTCTTCCACGGCGTAAAGGAGCGGTGGCGGAGCCGCGAGGCGATACTGACGGCGGTCGAAGAACTGGCGGCGATCGATTTCAAATACTACCGGTTCCTCTCGCCCAACGCGCTGGGCTGGCACAATCCGACCAACACCACGCCCGAGCCGCTCCACGCGCTCCTTGCCGATATCCGGCGGATCGTCGGGCCGCACCGGAAAGTGATCTTCGGCACCTTCCCGGCCGAGATACGGCCCGAATTCGCCACGCGAGAGAGCATGGCGGTCATCAAAAAGTACTGCGACAACCCCATCATCGTGGTCGGCGGGCAGTCGGGAAGCGACCGGATGCTCGAACACATGCACCGCGGTCATACCGTCGCCGATATCCACCGCGCCGTCGACAATACCAAGGCGGCGGGGCTCAATCCCATCGTCGATCTCATATTCGGACTGCCGGGGGAAACGCCCGACGATCTCGCCGAGACGGTGACGCTCATGGATCGGCTGCTGGCGGGAGGCGCTCACATCCGGGGACATATCTTCATGCCGCTTCCCGGTACCCCGTGGGAGGATGAAGCGCCCGGAAAAGTGCCGGAAGAGCTGGCGCAGCGCTTTAAGCTGATGTCGTCGAAAGGTGCCCTGTCGGGCTGTTGGGAAGAACAACTGGAACAAGAGGATACCCGATGTTACGCAAATTGACGATGCCTCTGATCGTTGCCGGAACACTGCTGTTCGCGGGCTGTTTCTCGAACGCGAATTATTATGCCGATGAGGATGTGGTTGACGGGGACAGCATGGCTGAAAAGGACGAAAAGGACATAGAGGACGAAAGGGACGATGTGGTTGACGAATTGTCCGACCTGTCCGAAGGGTCTGAAGTGTCCGACGAGTTTGTGGATGAGACGGTGGATGATGACAGCATGGTTGAAAAGGACGAAAAGGACATAGAGGACATAAAGGACGACATGGTTGATGAAGATGCTGTGGTCGATGACATTGTCGCGATTGACGACACCGTGGTGCCCGATGCCGACATCGACGAGCCGGCGGGATCGCTGAAGATCCGCTTCGTCGCGGCGAACCTCACCAGCGGCAACTATCAGTCCTACGATCCGGGGCACGGCATCCGCCTGATGGCCGGGACCAAAGGCGATATTTTCATGGTGCAGGAGTTCAATTATGGCAGTAATTCGGCCTCCGATTACCGGGCGATGACCGACGATATCTGCGGCGCCGGATGCGACTATGCCGTCGGCACCGGTTCGATACCCAACGGCGTGGTGAGCCGCTGGCCCATCACCGGATCGGGTTACTGGGACGACCCGAACATCTCCGACCGCAACCTCGACTGGGCGCGCATCGACATCCCCGGCTCGAAGGATATTCTGGTGGTCAGCGTCCACCTGCACACCAGTCCCTCAAGCGATCAGGTGATCGCGGCGCAGGTGGTGGCGAAAAAAGTGACCGAGCACCGCGCGGCCAATCCGAACTGCTGTTACTATGTCGTCGGCGGCGACTTCAACGGGCCGACCTCTGTTTCCGCCGACGGTTTCGGGGAATATAACGGGCAGGCGGTATTCTATGTCGCCAACCCCGATCCGGTGGGGGAGGACGGCTCCACCGGGACCAACGCGAGTCGTTCGAGCCAGTACGATTTCGTTCTTCTGGACACCGCCCTCCACGCCTATCAGACCGCCGTTCTCGTCGAACCGACCGGGAGCGGTTCGCCGCTTTCCTACCCGAGCGGGCTGGTCTTCGACAGCCGCGATTTCTCGCAGAGCGAACTCGACAACTATTTTCCCCCGGCGCTGACCGGCGATTCGGGCGCCTCCAACATGCAGCACATGGCGATCCTCAAAGATATCTTGCTCCCCTGAATGAAGTTCTTTTGACCTTTCGGGAAAAAAGAGGTACAACACGGTCCGTTGAGAGGTGTGGATCCATCAGGGAGGAAATCATGCGTGGATTTTTGATCGTGGTCCTTACGGCGGCCTTTGCCGTGATGCTTTTTGCGGCCGAGGCTCCCAAGACGCCCGCTGCCGAGGCCCCCAAGGCGCCTGCCGCCGAACCGAAGAAGGCCGAGCCGGTCGCGCCGAAAAAGGTTGCGCCCGCCGAGGCGAAGAAGCCCGAAGCGGCCCCCGCCGCCGCCCAACCCGCGCCGGCCAAGCCGGTCGAGGAGGCGAAGAAAGAAGAGCCGAAGAAAGAGGAGGTGAAGAAAGAAGAACCCAAGAAGGAAGAGGCGAAAAAGGAAGAGACGCCGCCTGCGGCGATCCCCGAGCCGAAGTCCTACGACATAAAGGAAGAGACGGTCACCGATACCGCGACCAACCTCGTGTGGCAGAGAAAACGGACCGACAAAAGCATGACCCACAAGGAGGCCGAGGATTACTGCGGTACCCTGACGCTTGGCGGCGCCGATGACTGGCGCCTGCCGACCGTCGCCGAACTGCGGACCCTCATCGTCGGCTGTCAGAGCGGCACCCCCGCCTGCAAGGTCGACGATGCCTGCACGGCGAGTAAATGCTGGAGTCCCGCCTGCGCCTGTCAGGCGCTTAAAGGTCCCGGCGAGGATGGCTTCTACTGGCAGAAGGATGTCTGGCAGGGGGGCGGCAAGTACTTCTGGTCGTCGTCTCTGCGTCCCGGCAAAAAGAGCGAAAAGGCGTGGGATGTCGGGTTCAATTACGGCAATGTCTATGAATACGACCGCACCCAAAAGGCCGATGTCCGCTGTGTGCGGGCGGCGAAATAGTCTCTTTTCAACACCCCTTCCTTTCAGTTGCTTTTTGACCGCCGAAACGGTAGAGTAAGGGGGTCAGGCGCACTAGTTGCCTGACCCCATATCTTGGAGGCACCATGGACACTACTGCGGCACGCACGGTCTACAAGAAGATCGGCGACAACATCGGCACGGTCATCAAGGGTCAGGACAGGACGATACGGAGCCTGCTCGCCGCCTTCTTCAGCGGCGGCCACGTGCTGTTGGAGGACTACCCCGGCACCGGCAAGACGACGCTCGCCAAGACGCTTGCCCGCTCCATCAACACCCAGTTCCGCCGCGTGCAGTTCACCCCTGACCTGCTCCCCGCCGACATTCTCGGCGTGTCGGTCTACAATCAGCACGACGGGAAGTTCGAGTTCCGCGACGGCCCGATATTCACCAACATTCTGCTGACCGACGAGATAAACCGCGCCAGCCCGCGCACCCAGTCGGCCCTGCTCGAGGCGATGGCCGAAGGGCAGGTGAGCGCCGACGGCATCCGGCGGCCGCTCCCGGAACCGTTCTTCGTCATCGCGACGCAGAACAATGTCGAATCGCGCGGCACCTATCCGCTCCCCGAATCGCAGATGGACCGCTTCATGGTGCGCCTGACGCTCGGCTACATCAGCCGTGACGACGAGGTGCGGGTGATGTCGGATCAGGGGGTGGAGCATCCGCTCAAGCAGGTGCGGCCGGTGGTCGAAACGGCCGAGGTGATCGCGGCGATGCACACCGTCCGTCAGGTCGCCATCAGCGAAGAACTCAAGCATTTCATCGTCGATGTGGTCGCGGCGACCCGCACCGCCGAAGGGGTGGCGCTCGGGGCGAGTCCCCGCGCCTCGATCGCGCTGATGCGGGGGGCGCAGGCATTGGCGCTCTTCGACGGCAAAGCGTTCGTGACGCCCGACTATATTCAGGAGATGGCGCTCCCGGTCCTTTCTCACCGGCTGCTCCTCGACCCGCAGGCCCGGTTCGCGGGCGTTTCGGCCGAAACGGTCGTCGACCGCATCATCCGCAGTATCCCCGTGCCGGTATGAAAAAGCGTTTCCACCGCTGGTACCACCGCACCTATGCCTTCAACCGCTTCCTCGGGCAGCGGCTCACGCCGCCCGGCGCCTTTTTCATCGTCCTGTTCTTCATCGCGTTTTTTTTCGGGCTCAATACGCAGAAGTCGATGGTGTTCGAGATACTTTCTCTGCTGACGGCGCTGCTGCTGGTCTCGCGGCTCATCGAATGGCCGTTCCGTCCGCGGCTCACCGCCGAGCGGCTCTTCCCGCGCTACGGCACCGTCGGGACGCCGGTCCGCTACCGGATAACGCTCAAGAACGAGGGGAAACGGCGCGAGACGGGGCTCGTTCTTCTTGAGGAACCCTGCGATCCGCGGCCGAGTTACGACGAGTGGGCGAACACCCCGGAACAGGGCGAAGAGCGACGGAACTGGTTCGACCGTCGCATGCTCTACTACCGCTGGGAATGGCTCATCGCCAAGCGGCTCGGCGCCACCTTCGAGCCGGCCGTCGTTCCACCGCTCGCCCCCGGCGAGACGCGTGACATCGATATGTTCCTTACCCCCACCAAACGCGGCATCGTCCGGCTGGAGGGGTGCCGCGTGGAGCGGGCCGACCTGTTCGGCATCTGGAAGAAGACCGTTCTATTGCCGTGTCCCGGCGCCCTCATCTCTCTGCCGCGTATCTACCGCGTGAACCGACCTGAGTTCTGCGGTCACCGCCGCTACCATCAGGGGGGCATCGCCGATGCACGCAAGGCGGGCGATTCGGAAGAGTTCATGCAGGTCCGCGAGTATCGCCCCGGCGATCCGCTCAAGAAGATACATTGGCGTTCGACCGCCCGCACCGGGATGCTCGCGGTCAAGGAATTTCAGGACGAATACTACGCCCGCATCGGCCTCATACTCGACACCTTCCGGAAAGAGTCGTTCAGCGAAGAGCTGGAGGAGGCGGTCTCCATCGCCGCCTCCTATCTGGTGGGTGGCGCGGCGGGCGACGAGATCATCGAACTGATGTTCGTCGGCGCCGAGGCCTTCTCCTTCTCGGTGGGGCGCGGCACCGGGAGTCCCGACCGGATGCTGGAGATACTCGCCGGGGTGGAGCCGTGCCGCGACCGGAGCTTCGCCGAACTTACGCGGCTGGTCGGCGAGCGGTTGGAACTTCTGTGCGGTACGGTGGTGATACTGACCGACATCGATGAGAGCCGTAAAGATCTGCTCGCGCGGCTCGACGCGGCCCATGTGGAGCACCTCACGATCCTCATCACGACCGATCCGGAAAAGGCGCGTCGGCGGCTTGCCGAACTGGGTGTGGGCTCTGTGCGCATCATAGAGGCGGGGAAGGTGCAGGAGGCGTTGACACTGCTATGAACCCGACGGTCTACAAAACACCCCCCTTCTATCTGGGCGCCCTCTTCCTCTTCTGGGGCTTCGGCGTCGGTATGCCGACGCTCGGCGTCATGGCGGCCATCGCCGCCGAAGGGAACTATCTGGTGAAGCGTAAGTGGGACCTCACCCGCGACGACTTCATCCGGGTGAGCGACATCAGTTCGTTCGTGATGCTCGCCTCGCTCCTGCTCATTTATCTCAACTACGAGCCGTGGCAGATCATGCGGCAGTTCGTCATCTGGCTTCCCGTCATTCATCTGCCGCTCCTCCTCACCCAGCTCTATTCGACCAGCGACCGTATCGTCATCGGGACGCGGATCGGCGGAAAGAAAAGCGGCCGGGTCCACGCCCACCGCCCCTTCAACATCACGTGGGTCTATGCCGCGCTCCTCATCTTTTCGGCGGCGGCGGGGAACAACCGCGAACCGTGGTTCTTCGCCGGCGTCGGGCTGTTCCTCATCTGGGTGGTGCTGATCTACCGCGGGCGGCGCTACTCGATCGCCCTGTTCACCGCGGTGACGGCGCTGATACTGGTGTTGTCCCTCGTCACGGCGGTGTTGCTCAACAACGCCTATCTCTACACGCAGGACCGGATCATGGAGTACTACCAGCTCTGGTTCGCGCGGTTCTACGCCGATCCGTTCAAGACCGACACCGCGCTGGGCGACATCACGACGCTCAAACTCAGTTCGCGCATCGTCCTGCGGGTCCGTCCCGGCGATGGTCCCGGCGCCCCCTACTATCTGACCGACGGGGTGTTCGACGCCTATTCGTCGACCGCGTGGTACAACCGCGACGGCCGGTCCCGGCCGGTCGAACTCGAGACGGGCGACATCTGGCTCCTGCACGAGCCGTCCATCGAAGGGCGGGCCGACCTGTCGGTGGTCGCGTGGCTGCCGAAGAACCGCGGGGTCCTGCCGTTGCCCGGGGGCACCCACAGCGTTTCCCGTCTCAACGCGGCGGGGCTCAAGGAACTACTGCTCGGCCCGGTGCTCGTGGAGGAAGGTCCCGAACTGCTCGACTATACGGCCAACTATCGACCGGGTGACGATTTCAGCGCGCCGCCCGGCCCGCGCGACCGGCTGGTGCCGCCCGACGAACTCGAGGCGCTCGATGCGACGCTCGCCGAGATCGGCATCGCGGGAATGACGCCACCGCAGATCGCCGCGGCGCTGGAGCGTCATTTCCTGCTCCGCTTCCGCTATTCGCTTGAGGGACGCGCCTACGGCTACGGCAAAGGGCGGACGCCGGTGGCGAACTTCCTGACCGAACAGCGGAGCGGTCACTGCGAATACTTCGCGACCGCCACGGTGCTGCTCCTGCGCCGCGCCGGTATCCCCGCCCGCTACAAGACCGGCTACATGGTCGACGAGTGGAGTTCGCTCGAAGATGCCTATGTGGCGCGTGAACGGCATGGCCACGCATGGACCACGGCGTGGATCGGCGACAGGTGGGTCGATATCGATACGACCCCTCCCGGCTGGAGTGAGAGCGAGTCGCTGAGCGCGAGTTTTCTCGAACCGGCGCAGGATCTGTTCGCCTTTCTGCGGGTAAAGTACGAACGGTTCCGGCAGGCGAAGAGCGAACGGCTCAATAATGCCCTCTTCGCCGGTATCATTCTCCTGTCGGGGTGGCTCCTCTACCGCATCTATGCGCGGCGGAGACGGCAGAACGCACAGCCGGAAAGCGCGGCCGATGGGCTCCGGTTCGATACGCCGGGGAAGGATTCGCCGTTCCATGAGGTGGCGGCGCTGCTCGCCACTATCGGCATCGACCGGCTCGGGCACGAGACCTACGGCCGCTGGGCACTGCGCATCGACGAGGTGCGGCGCGGACGCGGCGAGTCAGTTGCACCGTTCGTCGACGATGAGTTCAATGATCTGGTGGTGCTCCACGAGCGGTACCGGTTCGATCCGCAGGGGCTGTCGGCCGCAGAGAAGGAGCGCTTCATCGCGTCAGCGGCGGCATGGCTCGAACGCTATAGACCGAAGCCTAGCTGAACAGCGGGTTCTGTTTCACTATCAGCGCGAGAAGTTCGGAGAATTCGGGGGCGAGTGCGCCGCGCTCCGGCAGGTCAGGGAGGAAGAGGGTCGTCGGCTCCTTGGTGTCGAACGGCGTATATTTAAGGATAAGGTGTTCAAGGTAGAATTCGGCCGGGTCGCGCTGTTCGGTGTCGTAGAGCGGATCGCCCGCCAGCGGCAACCCCATCCCGGCGCACATCACCCGTATCTGATGAAAGCGGCCGGTGAGGAGCCGGATGAGGAGATGCCAGCGCTCTGTGCTCTGCGGCACCGGCGCCGCGCCGAGTATCTCCAGCCGTGACGATTTCCCGCCGGCGTGGACGAGTTTCGACCGACCCTTCACCTCTTTCAGATAGGCCGTGTGCTCCCCGATGAACTCCGCCGGACTTTTTCCCGCCGGAGCGGCGACGCGGGCGAGGTAGTATTTCTCCCAGCGGCCCGCCTTTATCTGTTCGTTGTGGAAGGCGATGGCACCCTGCGTGAGGCAGACAAGGAGGATGCCGCGGGTGATGCGGTCGAGCCGGTGGGGGAGTTTCGGGTCGGCACCGGGGTGGCGCTTCGCGACGAGCGCCTTTGCCGAGACACCGTCAAGGTCGCCCTTGAATTCGCTCGACAGCCCCGCCGGTTTGAAGAGGGCCAGTTCGTTATTTGTTTCGGTGAGAATGATGAGCGGGTCGGGCATCAGCGGCTGGCCGCTTCGGCCTGTTTGAGCATCTTCTCGATATTGGCGAACCCCTTTTCCTTGGCTATCTGCGACGCCATCTTTCCCTCGAACTGCCGCACCGTCGGATCGGCGCCCAGCCCGAGCAGGCGGTCGACGAGATCGGCGTTGTTCCTGTCGACGGCGTAGAACAGGGCCGTCTTGCCGTAGGAATCGGTCTGGTTGACCTTGAAGGGTTTCCCCATGAGGAGATTGACCAGCATCGGCCGATCCTCTTCGATGGCCATCATGAGCGCCGTGCGCCCCTCTTTATATTTGAGATTGAAGTCGCCGTCGCCGCCGCTGCGGAGGATCAGTTCGGCCGCGCCGAGTTCCCCTTTATGGAAGGCGAACATCAGCAGCGTGCTCCCTTTGAAGTATTTCCCGTTCGGGTCCACTTTGGCGTCGAGAAGCGCCTTGGTGACCGCGAGGAAGCCCTTTTCGACCGCATAGACGATGATCGGCTTGCCGTCCGACATCTTCATGTCGATGGGCGCCCCCTTGGCGATGAGCGACTTTACCGCGTTGCCGTCGCCGCGCTGTACCGCGTCCATGAGTTCCACCGGCAGGCGGTCGAATTTGGAGAGCAGGTCGATCGCCTCCTTACGGCGCGAATCCATGGCGTAGTCGAGCGCGGTCTTATCCTCCTGACTCTTCGCGGTGCGGTTCGCCCCCTTGTCGAGGAGTATCTTCACCATCTTCTCGTTGCCCGCCTCGGCGGCGTACATGAGCGGCGTTTTCCCTTTCATGTCGGTCTCGTTGATAAGCGAGCCCTTCTGCAGAAGCACCTCGGCGAGCGTCTGATTCTTCATGGCGATGGCGTGCATGAAGGCGGTCTTGCCGTCGGGGCCCTGCATGCCGAGGTTGAGTTCCGGCTTCATGAGGAAGAGGCGGATGATCCCCATCTGGCCGCCGCTGACCGCGGTGATGAAGAGGGGCCAGCCGTCCTCGTCGACGGCGTTGACATCGGCGCCGGCGTCTATCGCCTCGGCCACGCCGACCAGTTTGAGATCGGCCACCGCTTCGAACAGTCGGCGCGTGGCGTCGGCGTTGGCGGCCGAGAGCGATGTCGAGAACAACAGGATGGCGATAAGGATACGGATCATGCCGCGCTCCGTAACGGGTTGAAGTTCAGGATTCGGGGTTGCTGGGATCCTTGCCGGGGACGATGATGTAGCAGTCGCGCGTGTCGAGTTTCGTTCCGGCGCCCCACACCTCTATCTGGGCGATGAACAGATGCGCCTCGGTCGAGGTGTTGTCATAGATCATATTGCGGAAGGTGACCTCGAAGGTGACCTTCTGCCCCGGCTGGACATCGACGAAACTCTCGGGGGTGATGCTTTCAATGAACTGCGTGGTGTCGACGATGCCGTACAGATTGTCGATATGTTTGCGCAGGGTGGAGACATCGATCTCGATATGCTGGGTGAGTTCGATGACCGCGTCGACAATGGTGTCGGACATGCCGGTGCCGTCGCTGTTTATCTGCTGGTTGAAGTCGACGCCCAGCCCGTCGACCGATCCGGTCCCCGCCGCGAGCTGATCGTAGAAGGGCATCGCCACCTGTCCGACGCTCGAATCGAGTCCGATGAACTTGGCGTTGATATCGTTCATCGCCTCGACGACCTGCGCGATGGAGCGCGGTTCGTCGTCGGCGATGGTGGCGCCGTATTTGTCGATGGATAGCCAGTTGCCGAAGTCGGTGGTGAAGGCCTCATCGGTCATCATGATGATGATCGGGAGCGCGCCGGGGCGGAAGCAGGCGCCGCCGAACCGGCCGGCGGGGCAGACCGTCGTGTCGATATCGACGATGATCTCGTAGCCGCCCTGCGCCGCGCCGCAGCCGTTGGTGGCGTGGCAGATACGCTGATAGGTGCCTGCGCCGCTCGCGGTCTGGTAGAGCGCCTCGGTGATGTATTCATAGGTGCCCGGGGTGACGGCGATGGCGTTCACCGCCGTCTGCACCGCGCCCGCGTCGTCGGTGATATTCTGCGCCGGAAGATAGACATTGGCCGCCTTGTCGGTCGCGAGGGTCTGGTTCATGTCGATGGGGCCGAATTTGGTCAGGCCGAAGGCGGCGTCCGATATCGCGGCGCTGACCTGCGTGATGATGATATCGTTGATGGAGGCCTTGAGATTGGCGTGTTCGCCGCTCATCGAATTGGAGAGATCGACCATGATCGCGATATCGGCGGTGCGGATGTCGGTCGAGAACTCGAGGTTGCGCACCTCGGCGGGATCTTCGTAAGGAAGTTGCAGATAGAAGAAGTCTGCCGGTATCGTCGAGAGAGGATCGGTCGGATCGTAGCCGAGGACATATTCGGTATTGTCGTCCACCGTGTCGCCGTCGGTGTCCACCAGCGTCGGATCACTGCCGATCTCCAACTCCTTCGTATCCGAAAGGCCGTCGCCGTCGGAATCGCCGTCGAGGAAGTTCGGCAGACCGTCGCTGTCGGTGTCGGCCGGAGCGGCGTCGGGACCTTTCTCTTCGCCGTCGAGGATGCCGTCGTCGTCGGAATCGTCGTCGAGATAATTGGGGATGCCGTCCTTGTCGAAATCGTTCAGCAGGGGATCCAACTGGTGTTCGTAGAGATCGTCCAGGCCGTCGCCGTCGCTGTCGCTGTCGAGGAGATCGGGGGTGCCGTCCTCATCGCTGTCGACCGGGTCGGTCGGGTCGATGCCCGCTTCGACCGCATCGGGGATATTGTCGCCGTCGGCGTCGAGGTCGCGGTAGTCGACGGTGCCGTCCTTGTCGGTGTCGATCGGATCGGGCGTAGCGTCCGCACCTTAGAGGAGGTGGGGTACGCCGTCGCCGTCGCAGGCGGTG
>CALMRE010000256.1 GCA_937871295.1 uncultured bacterium
AGAAACTCGACATTGAGAAGATACCGGACCAGCATAAGCGGCTCGACCGCATGGTAGGGGACTACCTCGACCTTCCGGCCGGCGACCGCGCCAAGACTCTGCTCCTCACCTCGACCAACGACGACCGCCGCGCCATCAACGACGCGGTGCGGAAAGGCCTTCAGAGGGAAGGGACCCTGACCGGCCCGTCGCTCGAAACGACGGTCCTTGCGGCGACCGGCCTCACCAAGGCGGAGCTCCGCAAGATCGAGAGCTACCACGAAGGGCAGGTGATCCGGTTCGGCCGGAAGTACAAAACGCTCGGCGTCGAGAACGGCGACCACGCCCTTATCGTCGGGATGGACCGCAAACGCGGCACGCTTGAGGTCGAAACGACCGCCGGCCGCCGCCTTACCCTCGACATCGACCGACACAAGAATCTGGAATTGTTCGACACCGAGAAACGCAACCTCCAGAAAGGCGACACCCTCCGGTTCACGAAGAACGACAAACAGCAAGACCTCATGAACGGCATACAGGCCACCGTGGTGCATCTCGACACCAAGACGGGGAATGTGACCCTCGAAGTGCAGGGGACCATCCGCACCATGAAAGCCGACGAGATCCGCTACCTCGACCATGCCTACGCCACCACCGTGCACAGTTCGCAGGGCCTCACCTGTGAGCGGGTGCTCGTCAACATGGACACCAAGAAGGAGATGGTCCTCGGGCAGGAGGCCTTCTATGTAGGCATCAGCCGCGCCACGAAGGACGCCCGCATCTATACCGACGCCCCCGAGAAACTGCCCGACGCCCTCAAAAAGAGCCTCGCACAGAAGAGCGCGATCGAGGAAGTGGAGAAGGACCGGCGCCCGTCGGCGCCGGAGAAGCAGAAAGAGCAGGGTGGGGGACCGGAGCTGTAATCGCCTTTATTCTCAAGTTACATAAAGCGCCTACTACCCAAAGGACTTGACAAGACCTTTCCACCGTGTCACCATGCCCCCCGATAAGGAGCGACGGAACGACGACACATAGGACCGGGAGACATGACCGTACGGAACCACGAAAACAAAAGTCTATCCGACTACCATGACCAGATACCCGCCCTCCTCGCGCAGCTCAGGGACATCGACCGGACCGCGGAACACCTCGGAATAAAAACCGCCACTCTCCGGAGACGCCTCCGGGTCTACCCCGAACTCCTTCCCCCCGGCATGACCCTGCCGCGCCTTACAACGGAACACCGATTCACCGACGAACAACTCCTCGCGCTCCTCTAACAAAAAATCCCGATCTACAAAATAGCGGCCATCCTCAAAGTCAACCCCAATTCGGTCTATGTCCGCATCCACACCCGTCCCCGTTTCGCCCGGTACCGCCCCGTCCCTCGTCGCGTCGATCTGATGACGATCCCCCCCGAACGATTCAACGACCTCCTGAGAAACAACACCATAAAGAGCGCGGCCGAGATACTCGGCGTTGCCCCGGACACCCTCTACTCCTTCTTCAGCAAGCACCCCGAACGGCGACCCTCCTTCTTGCCCCCGGCATCGGGATCCCGCTACGACCAATACCGCGAGAAGATAACGGCACTCCTCGAAGAAACGAAGAATGTCTCCCACGCCGCCCATCGACTCGGCCTTTCCGCCAGTAGCCTATGGAGCTATCTGAAAAGGAGGCCGGAACTATTCCCCGCCGATTTTCCGGAACCCGAGAAAGGACCGCACCTGGACCGGATCGCCCCCGGCACCATAACCGAACTGCTTAGGAAACATCGCCCCAAAGAGGCTGCCGAACGACTCGACGTCTCGGAAAGGACCCTTTCAAAATATCTGAAACTCTATCCGGAACTGAAACCGGAACGCCGCTACCGGAAATAGCACCACCCCCCAACCGACCGTGTTGCGCCTAGGGCCTCCTGCAAAACCGTCGCTTCGGTGCGGCCGGTTTCGCCGGATCGTCCATGCGGAAAAAGAGATAACCCAGCATTCTAATTTCGACTTGGCAATCTTCTATTAACCATAGAATTTTATTATCACGCCGATCTCATTGAGACATATCTTCTTCTGCAGCGTTCTTTTCGGCTCGACAGTATTTCACCGGTTAAACATCGCTTACATATTGTCAATGCTAGTCTTTTCCATCAACATGGACCGCTCTTCAATCAAGATGTATACGGGTCCGCCATTTGACTTATTTTCGCATTGTGATTTAATGCCAATGCAGGGGATATTCTTTGGGAGAGGGATGGGACTCGGGGTTCTCATTCAAATTTGCGTTGTCGGGAAAACCGAAGAGAAAATAGTTCCCAACAAAAACAGGCATGTAGCATCAATCATAAAAAATAGGCCAAAAAAGAAGTATCTTTTTCTGGGTTGGAAGGCTCTTAGCTATAGAAGAGTGTGAGAGGGAAGGGTGCAGTTCAGCTTCACAGATCGTCGATCAGGCACCAAGAATATCAATCAAAGAAAGGAAGTCCACCAACAATGTAGATAGAGGGAGGAGAGGATGTTTATGAAAAAGTATCAGAAGATCATCTTTGTCTTAACCTTTTTTGTTTTTGTGCACCTACAAGCCAACGACTTAATAAATGTGAAAATCTTTCCGGACGAAAGCATGACAGTAACTGTTCAAGAGAGCCAATTATTATTTAAACCAACGCTCTCTACAACGATCACCGAAAACAAAATTATTCTATTGGGAAGCGACAATGTGATCGTTTATATCGGCAATTTATACCTCACGGCAAATGACTTGACAAATCCTCAAACATACTCAGCTCAAATCTCTGTGCCAGAAGATATCACATACGATCAAGTAATCGTATTGAATACCCCAAAGAACTTAAGATATGAGCGGATAAATGAGAAGCTGTTCACTTACCCGTTCGTAATTAATACCGTCTATTTAAGAGAAGCACTAATACGGCCTATTCCAATAATTGAGATAGGAACAATACCTGAAGGAGAGGTGTGCATAGACGACAGCTCTTGCATGCCGGGCATGGTGTGTAGAGGAATCTGCGTGCATTATACAAGAGATATAACTGTACAGAAATTGGTAGATAATGGACCGGATGATCAGAATATAGTTTTAATATTCATCGGGGATGGTTTCCCGAACATTGATGCTGTCGAAGGATGTTTCGCCGATATAGATTCCTTCAGGCTTAAAGTACAATCTTTAGCTGAAGAGATCTCTGACTATGCACCATATTCTCTGTTCGGAAACAAGGTCAATGTATATAGAATAGATGTTCCTTCAATTGATTGCGGGGTAAAAGAAATATCGCGGGATTGTGCCGAAGATGAAAATGGGCAAGAATCTGAAGAATTAGGAGAATATTATTACACGCACTGTGAAGAATGTTCGGATAATAATTGTAATAACTCTCAGCTAGGCTCGGGTGTAACATGGGACGGTTTTCTCAGTTCTAGCGGTAAAGCAAGATCGGTTACAGACTGGGTAATGCATAAATACTATGAAGATAATTATCCTAGCCAGCCTTTTTTTGGATGGGACAGAATAATTCTTATGGCCAATACATATATGGGCAGAGCGAACAGTTCCATTATAATTAATTATGCTGATGATTCTCCAACACTACATCATGAACTGGGACATGCTCTTGGCGGACTGGGTGATGAATATGTTGATGTGCCTCTAGCAGGCAATGAACACTATATATTTCATGAGCCGGCAGCGCCGCAAGGAACAGAAAAGGGTCTTTGCAAATCAGACGGAACATGTAATGACCCTTTCTTATGCAGAGAAGGCGTATGTGTTGCCTCTCCTCTTTCAGTTAATATTAGCATTTGCGCTGAGGGTTCAGAGGACTTAAGTGATTGTAAATGGATGGCATGGATAGAAAAGACGAAAAACGATGCGATAAAAGTAAGCACATATGAGGGTGCCGGTCACTTTAAATATGATTTATGCAGACCAAAACCTGAATGTATGATGAAAGATCAGTCCATAGAACCTCGTTTCTGTCCGATATGTGAAGAGCGCTATATAATGAAACTGTTTGGAATGTTAAATCCCATTAGGAGTGCAGAACCAGGAACAAGGCTGGTGGGTGCTACAAATATCAGATACCAGTATATAATAGATAATAAACCAACAACGCCTATGACATTCACGGTAACCTATGAGAATCTGTTCTTGGAAACATCTGATATTAGCTATGACACAGAATGGTGGTATAATATAGGAGAAAAAACAATAAAGGTAGAAAGTGATCAACAAACAAATGGCAATATAATATCATCGTCAGTTCAGTTAAGTCCCGAAATAATTGATAATATAATAAAAATGAGTTCGACAACTTGGGTATATCAATCCCTCAAATTCAAGGTCAAATTAAAAAAGAACAACAGTACAATTATAAGAGACGAAGAGGTGAACAGCGTAGAGTATATTGTTTATTTCGATTTGGGAATAGACAGTGATCGCGATGGCGTGTCAGACGCATACGATAATTGCAACGACAATGCCGGGGACAATTCTAAAAAATACAATCCATATGTTAGGGTAGACAAAGAAATAATCTATGGTGCCAGAACAAATCCTGATACAATTAGAAATACCACAATATATAATGGCGAGTACTATTGGCAACCAGATCATGATCTGGATGGCAGAGGAGATGTTTGCGACTATGAATTTGATCACATAAAACCAACATCATTTCATGGTTCGTATAAAGACGACTCAGTAACAAAGATGCGAACTCAAAATGAATATGCAGTATTTTATGTAAAAGCAGAAAGTTATTATAGAGAACAACAAATCCGCTCGACAACAAGAAAATGCTGGGTAAATAACGATAGAAAAAACAGATGGGGAGAACCTGGGTTATGTACAACAGAAGAAGAAATTAATGATATTGAGAACTGCAAGCATAAGTTTGGATATAGCCACGGAAGCGATCCTTATGCCTATTATGATCAAATAGAAACATGGAAGGAACTTTCATGGTCAAAGAATGTTGGTTACAACGCAGAAACGGTGATGTCTTCTCATTGGTACAATTACAACTACACGGCGTGGACTGAAGCAAGCCCTTTGATAGGAGAAACGGCAAGCGACACCGGATATTTCAATATAAAAGGAAATGTTGATGACAACAAGCCTGTGCCTATGGAATTATATTGGAATTGGCGAGATGATATGTTAAATGATGACCCCATATATTCTACTTCCAAGGTCAGTTTGCCCAGAACAATTTATGTATATCCATGGGATAAAGACTCTCCGGTATATTGGGAGGACAACGATTTCTATGTAGCCATCTCTGCTGGAGTGAAAGGCCCTGCGGCGACATATCAAACAAATAATGTGATCAATCCAGAATTCTTCAGGATCAACGGCACGACAGGACAACCTGTGCCTCGGTTTGCTCGAACAGCCAGATTGCAATACGATCCCATTCCCTTGACATACTATAAATTCAGTGTCCGCGATCTTCCCATGAAGGAAGACAAATACATTATCGACCAATACCATTACTTTGAGACTCGTCTTTCAGAGTTCATGGTAGACAAACGAGAGGCGGGGGGAGCGCTGATACAGAAATGGAAAGTGTCAGCCGACGGCGAGATTGAAATTGATTATAAGAGAAAGACGCACACCATGCTTGCAATGGTGCCCAGCATTGACGGCAACGAATATGGTGTCGAAAAAAGAGCGATGATAGAAGGAGGGGATACTTATCATCTCGTAAGGAGCTTGTCTAATAGTTTTGGCGATTGGCAAGACATGGGCGAGATCAATATTCCCGGTAATGAGATAGATTTCGAAATAGAGGCATATTACCACGACGGGAAAGACCTTTATGTCTCGACAAAGTATATATCAGGCAATGTCGCTGGATTCCCGGTTAAAGAGCTTTATAAAGTGCCGGGAGAACTCATACTGGTTTGTGGAGGAGTTCCGCTTCCTAGCCACACACCGATCAAGCTGGTAGATGTGTCGCCAAGCCTAGAAGACATAACCATACAGGTCATAGATGATAAAAAGTATCTACTTGGTAACGACCCGACAGGCATGAAACTGTATGAGCTTGCCGAAACGGAACTGATTCCCATATCGACTCCTGCGGGGATCGGCACACGCGACTTCTATAATGTTGCTATTGTTGATGGCACCATGTATCTCGCTGGTGGATGGAATCAGACAACAGAGTATAAGGATGTATGGAAGTATTCTCCCGCACAAGGATGGCAGCAATTGGCCTCAGGGCTGAATGCCGATCTGAATAAAGTATTCATCGCTGGAGAGAACGGCATACTGCATTTTACCAGTCAGATCCCAGCAAATGGGAACATCGTGGATCAAATCACGATGAATTCTGATGGCAGTTCAATTTCCGTGGAGAAAATAACGCTCGCCGGATTCTCTTCAACAGCTCACGAATACTGTCTCTATAATGATGGCGCTCTTCTCAAGGGTGGTATTGGTTCTTATGAAACCTGCACCCCCTTCACCCATCCGTGGTACAAGCAATACTCGATCGGCACGACCGTCTACAGCGTAGCGGGTAAGGGGAACCGGCTCTACGTCGGGACCGGCAG
>CALMRE010000257.1 GCA_937871295.1 uncultured bacterium
TCCTTCACGCCGCGCCCCCCAAGATCGCGGTGATGGATGTCGAGGACAAGACCGGGACGCTCTCCAAAACGCTCGCCGAGGAGGCGGCCGAATTCATCCGCAGTGAACTGGTGTCGTCCAACCGCTTCACCGTCATCTCCAAGGATGCCCAGCGGCAGGCGCGCATCAAGGAGGAGAAAAAGAAAACATGGAAGGCACAGTACGACAAGGCACAGCGCATTCAACTGGGCAAATCGCTCGCCGCCGACACGGTCTTGACCACGACGGTGACCAAGTTCGGGTCGAAGTTCACTGTGACGCTCGAACTGGTCGACCTCGCCTCCGAGGCGACGCTCAAGGGAGCCAAGAGCGACTACGACGGCAGTGAGGAGGGGCTTCAGAGCGCACTCGGCACGGCGCTCGCCGTGATCATCGAGACCGGCGCAAAGATCGGCGGCGGCGGCTCGGCGGCCGCTACCGACACCGGCGAAGAGATACGGACCGTGGTGGTCCCTTCGATAAAACTTGAGGGAAAGGACGAGGACGCGGCGATGCTCGAAGCGCTCGTCATTTCAAAAATGCAGAACCTCAACTACACCATCGTCGACCCCGGCGCGGCGCTCCGGGCCAAGCGGGTGATGGTGGCCGAAGAACTCGAGGCGGGACGCATCCCGAAGGAGTTGTCGGTGCTCGAGGCCGACGCAGCGCTGTCGGTGCGGCTGTCGTGCAACACCGCCGCCGGACAGATCGGCACCTCGAAACTCAGATCCTTCTCGTGCGCGCTGACCGCCAAGATGATCCGCATTGAGAACGGCGAGGTCGCCTTCTCGAACATGGAGAGCATGCCCGGCTTCGGGCTCACCGGGGCGCAGGCGATACAGACGCTCATCGAGAAGAAGGCGGGGCCGGCGGCCGAGAAGCTCTTCACCGCCGCGCGCGACAAGTGGAGCGCCGGCGGCGCGGGACTCGACCTCATGGTAACCCGTCTGCGCGACCGGGGAGCGGCCGAAAAATTATTGGATGAATTAAAGAAACGCTCGGGCGGCGGGAAGGTGGCGCTGGTGGTGTTCAACACCGAATATGTGAAATACCGCGTCACCGGCGGCGCGCCGGGCGCGCTCAAAAAGGCGCTTTTCACCCAGACCGTCCTGCCGATCACGGTGATCCACGAAACGGCGAACACCGTTCACCTGCGCTATGACGCGGCCAAGACCTTCGCGCCGCGGGTGGCGGTGCTGTACACCGTCAGCGGCGGCACGATGCCCGACGAAGCGGTGACCGGGGTCGTTTCATCGCTTCTGCGTAATGTCGAATACCTCTCCCCCACCGGGGTGTCCAAAGGTTCTCCCGACCGGGGCAAACGGATCGCCGCCGCCAAGAAATCGGGCGCCAACTGGGCCTTGCTCGTCGATATGAGCGCGGTGAACGGCGCATGGCAGGTCGCCGCCGAGATCGTGGCGACCGCCGGAGGCGATAAACTCCTGTCGACCGCCGGAAAAGGTGACACGCTCATCACCGCGACGCGTACCGCCATCGGCGAACTCTCGGCGCAGTTCTCGGGCAAACTCGACTCGCCGCAGGCGGCCAAATATTTCACCGACGCGCAGGCGGCCAAAAGTTATCAGCGTAGTGAACCGGTGACGGTCGAACAGTTCGCCGTCTCCGCCGTGTCGCCCGCCCTCATGGCCTATTACCGCAAGAATGGGGTCGGCTCTCTCACTCTCACCAACCGCTCCTCGGCGAAACTCTCGGCGAAGATCGAGTTCAGCATCGACGGCGCCGTTTCGGGAACGCAGGAGGTTGCCGATCTCAAGGCGGGAGAGGCGCGCAAGATAACGGTCGGCCTCAACATGCTTCCCACCAGTTCCGGCAAACGCTACACGCAGATACAGGCGGCGGTCGCCTATGCCGTGGGCGAGACCCGTCAACGGACTGACGCCTATGCGCCGCTTCTGCTGTTGGAGGAAAACACCATCGACTGGAACGATGCGCGGACGCTGGCCGCCTTCATCGACCCGCAGGATAGCACCGTGCGCAACCTCGCCACCGCGGCCCTCTCCGGCATAAAACCGCCCGCAGAACTCCTCACCGACCGGCTCGGCAAGGCGGCGCTGCTGTTCGGGGCGCTCTGGCACAAACCGCTTTCCTATGTCTCCGATCCGGTCGATCCGGGGGCGAACGCCGATCTCGACACGGTGCAGTACCCGGCCCAGACGCTGGCGCGCACGGCGGGCGACTGCGACGATCTGACGGTGCTCTTCGCATCGCTCCTCGAATCGGTCGGGATCCCGGCGGCGGTCATCACCGTCCCGGGCCATGTGCTGGTCGCGGCCGAGACGCAACTGCTCGCGGGCGGTCACCTGCTCCTCGGCCTGCCCAAGGAACTCTTTATCGAAATAGACGGCGCCCTCTACGCGCCGATCGAGGCGACCGCCATCGGCGCCTCCTTCGCCGAGGCATGGGCGAAAGGTGCCGAATCGGTGAAGAAAGGCGGCGCACAAACGGCGGTGTTCCGCGTCCGCGAGGCGTGGAAGAAGTACCCGGCGGCGGGACTCGGCCGTGGCGGGAAGACGGGCCTCTCCGCGCAGAAAACGGCCGCTACCGGCATCCTTGCGGCGCTCCGCAAGAACGGCGGTGCGGTCCCGGCGGCGGCGCTGTCGCTCCACGAACGGATGAGCGGCGGAGAGAAAAAACCGATCGACGCGGCGGGCTTGAAGGAGACCCCCATCGCGCAGGCACTGACCAGTTGGCTGAACGGCGATCCGCTCGCGGCGGTCAAACAACTCGACTCCCTGTGCGAAAAGGGGCGGACGGCCGCCTGCTACGATCTTGCCCTGCTCGCCCTGTTCGACACGGGAGAAAAACAGACCGGGGAAGGGCTGAAACTGGAGGATGCGGTGGCGGTCCTGCCCGCGCCGGTCATCGACATGCTCATCGACAGCGGCGGCTGGGGGATGGGCGACGAATCGAGCCCCGAAGCGAAACAAAAGCGGCAGTTGCAGGAGGCGCTCAAGAAGGCGCGCGACAAGATGAAAGACTACAAGGGACCGCAGAAAGTAAAGGTCTCCCATGTCGCGGGACGCAAAGGGGCCGACTTGACCGGACGGCCCGATATATTCAAGATGTTGTTCTGGGATAACCCTGCCGGGAAGTGATCTATTTCGCCGCCTTGAGGGCGTCGAGTTCCGCTTTCTGTTTCTCTTTCAGCGCCTTTTTCTCGGCTTCCTGCGCATCCTTGAGCGCCTTCTTTTCGTCGGCGTGACGCTTCTTCATCTCTTCTTTCTTGGTCTTCATCTCGGCCTTCATCGCCTTAGTCGCCTCGCCCTGAACCTTTTTGAGTTCGGCTTTTTTCGCCTTGTCGGTCTCGGCCTTGCAAGCCTCGTCATTGGCTTTTTTGGTCTCGTCGGCCTTGGTCTTGCACTCGGTGTCGAACGCCGCTTTCTCTTCC
>CALMRE010000258.1 GCA_937871295.1 uncultured bacterium
CTCCTATCCCCAACCCACCTGCTTACGCTAAAGCTACAGCAGGCATATATCTCATAACCTCATCGCAAAGAACCCTGCCTATTCAACCAACTCGGATGGGATCGCGCCTACGGCGCTCCCATACCCAACACACCTTGGCCTCGCTACGCTCGGCTCAAGGCAATACCATCAATCACATTACCAAAACGCTACACAGGCCCCACAAAAATGATTACCACAAAAAGGGAAAAAACATCCTTGACTCCGCAGGGCGACGGTCCGTCATGAGGCGGCGACCGATACCGTGGTTCCACCCGATGCGCCGACCGCTGCGACCCGCGGCCGGCGGGGGCGGGACTGTTCAGGAGGGTGGGGGAGCGATGCCGGACATCCATCCGATCCAGAGCGACGAGTCCCAGTCGGCGACGGCCCGGAACCCGGTCATCCATCCGAACCAACGCGATGCATCGGGTCCTTCCCCGATAGGCGGGTATCGTGGTTCCACCCGATCGCGGCGCCGTTCACTCCAACCCGTGACCGGCGCAAAAACCCGTACATCCATCCGATTTCTTTCTGGAACAGAAGTCATAGACGCTCTGTTAGGCCACTTTTGCGGCACATATAACACCTCAATATTACAGATGAAAAAGCCGACTTATAACCCCGCAAAAGCGGCGTTTTTGCAGTTCGATGAAATCTTGAACCAACTGCATAACGGGGCAAAATGTCCCTCGGGCGAGAGATCGGATCGATGGAAACCGAAATTGCCTTTTCAAACGGCACTCATTATACTGACCACGAATCGGAGGACTCATGAAACCTCTTCTCAAAGACATCTACCAGCGCCTCGATCGCGCCGCACTCCTCGCCGAGCTCCGTCCCGAAGCAGCAGGCGACCACTACATCCTGACCTGTCCCGGCTGCGGGAAGCGGGAAGCCTATCTCTACCTCAACTCCCACCTCATCATCTGCAACCGCCAGAACCAGTGCGGCTACAAGAAGAGCCTCTGGGACTGGACCGCGGCCCGTTACGGCTACGGCCAGAAGGAGACCTTCGCGCACCTTGCCCGTCTTGCCGGCATCTCCCTCACTGAAGATTCCGGCGCCGCTGTCCACCATGATCCCACGCGGCTTCTGCGCTCCGCACAGAAGGCCTGCGCCAAGGCCCTTTTTACGCTGACCGACAATCCGGGCCTTCGTTATCTTCGAGAGACGCGCCACTGGAGCGAGGAGGAGATCCGTGCCTCCGGCATCGGGTATCATCCGGGACTCGACGCCCTGCGTACCGCTCTTAACGCCGACCATACCACCGAGGAGATCGATGCCCTCCCGCTGATGGCGACAAAACTCTTCTCTACGAAGTATCGACTCATCATTCCTTTTCATCAAAACGGAGCCATTGCCGGCTTCATCGGCCGTCTCATAGAAGAGGATCCCGAGCAGCCGAAATACCGCTTCCCCAAGAACACAAAAGTGCCCCTCGTGAACTTCGAACCGACCACCGAAGTGGTCATCGTCGAGGGGATACTTGATGCCCTCCTTGCCCGCGTCCGGGGGATCAAAAATGTCTTCGCCAGCTGCACCAATCAGTTGAGCGGAACGCAGCTCGATACCCTCACCGCGAACCGCAATACCGTGAAGAGAATTCGACTCCTTTTTGATAACGATCCAGCGGGAAAGAAGGGGACCTTTTCTTCGATAATCAAGCTCCTTGGTGACGGCTTTACCGACATCAGAGTAGGGGAGTTGGACCCCCAGTATAAAGACCTGGAAGAGTACCTCTCCCATACCAAGAAAACGACCCTTGATTCCATTACCTTTGTACCGTACTATGAGTGGCTCGCCACTCATTACCCGATAGATGAACACGACACAAGGCCATCGATATTATGACCACAAAAATCACAAACAATCGCGGGAGAAACGCTCATGCATGACCATGTGAATGAAGCCGCCATCTACGAAGAAATGAAGCTGGACGAATGGGCCCTTGCCACCATTGAACAAGAAGAGAGCATCGAGGAATTAGTAGACCTTTATGGGGCTATGACCACCCACTAGAAAGAAGTCGTATTTTAGCTTACGCGACCCCTTCCTTCTTCTTCAAAAGATAGTCATCAAAATCAAATCATAAATTGCGAAGAGAAGCCATCTATGAGAAGCAAAAATAGTTTTCCTAGACGCAAATAAATCGTCGTCATAGTTGCTTCATAAGTCTAAACATTGGCGAAGACACAAAGCGGAAAATGTTTAGCCAAAGATGGGGGGCATGTTTGCTCATAAAGAGCCAACATACATGTCGACATGATACGAAAAATGACATGGTCAAATCAAAGACAGAGGAGCGGAGATGCCACACAAAAAGAGCCGACACACATGGATGACATGACACGAAAGATGACGGGGTCAAATGGAGAGACAGAGGAGCAAAGATGTCACACAAAAAGAGCCAACACACATGGATGACATGACACGAAAAAGGAAGGGTTGAGGAAGTGAAAAGTTTAGCCAAATAATGCTTAGCTGGATATCGACATAAACGGGGCTATTAATGGACCAAGGAACGTTGGATATAGCGTGTCAGAAAGCAACAAAGATGGAGAGGAAACAAGCCCCCTCTTAATGTCGCGATCCGGGAAGGCAGGCTGCGCCCGCACCCGCACGTACAGGACTCCGCTTAGCCCCCTCCGCCGAGGTACGGCGTCAGGCTCCTCGCTAGGCTTTCAGGCCATCGAGCCGACTGCTTTGCAGCCGCCTCTCGCCTTCAATCCTAATAACCTCACACACCACGCAACCTAACGGTGTACATTTGCTACCATAAGATACCAATAGAAATCATAAAGATATCGAGAAATATCAGAAGTATAAAAACTGAACAATAGAAGATATCATTTGGTATCAACAAATATATTGACAAAGTAAACGGAAAAGAATATCGTTAAAAGGTATTGTATGGTATCATTTGATATCAAGGAGGAACCCATGTCAAGCGAATCCCAGATCGGCGTTCGTATCCCTGATACCCTTCGCGCTAAACTTAAGGAAGAGGCGCAGAAGCACGACATGAGCGAACCGGGGTACATCAGAACACTTTTAGAGAACCACTTCAGAAGCAACAAAACGAAGAAAAATCAATTCATCAATTATGAGAATTTCTATCTGAAAGTGATTCTTGACCGAACACTCTATAACACCTATATAATCATGGAACATCTGAAAGCATCCGGTAACCCTGAATGGGATGCAAAAGGATATCACGAAAGAGCCGCGAAAAGAGCGTATGAGTCTATCGACTTTGCTCACGAGGAGGCAATGCGTGTTCTCGGACTGCGTGAAACGGAAAAAGACCAAAAGGCGCCCGAGCAGGCGCCAGAACATGAACGCTAACAGGGATCAACAACGCGATCTCAATCGCTCTATATTTGAACTAAAAAAAACGCTCGATTCAGGAACGAAGCAAGGTCAAAAACAATCGCCTGTTTTCTCACATGATAGATCTTCTCAATGCGTATGAAAACGAATTGAAGGAAACACCAAAAAAAGGATCGGAAAAGGAGACCTGATGTTCTCGCTCCAGAACATACGCTCGGCCGAAGCGGCGCGCTCCTACTTCTCCAAGGACAACTACTACTCGAAGGACACCTTCCGCGCCGAATACTTCGGCGAAGGGGCCCGCTCTTTGTCGCTCCTCGACAAGGAGGTGACGCAGAGCCGGTTCATGGAACTTCTCAACGGCCAGATGGCCGAAGGGGAGCACACCCCCAAACACAAGAACCATCGCCCCGGCTACGACCTCACCTTCAGCGCGCCCAAATCGATATCCATCTCGGCGCTCGCCATCGACGACAAACAACTGAACGCCGACATGATAGAGGCGCACCGCGCCGCGGTCGACCACGCCCTCCGGTACATCGAGAAGAACCTCGCCACCACCCGCACCATGAACAAAAAGACCGGAGAGAAGATCGTCGAGGAGTCGGGGAACATCCTCGCCGTCAAATTCGAGCACGACACCCGCCGCGACCTCGCCCCCCAGCGCCCCACCC
>CALMRE010000259.1 GCA_937871295.1 uncultured bacterium
ACCTTCTGGACGAAGTTATCGCGAAGATCTCCCCTATCCTCGGTATCGAATAGTCGCAACCTGATATCGGCGCTAAAACTACCTTGATTTCTGGAGGTTCAAAAATCGGACTTCTCTCGTGCTAACAGATAGTTAGCAGAGATCCCGAGGGACATTTTGCCCTTTTATGCAGTTGGACCCTATGTTCAATCGACCTTCTGGGATTGGAAAAGCGATTTGTACGACGAATACAGCGATATTTATGATGAGTATGTCACCAACGCGCCGTTGAACCCCCGACCGTTCACTCTTCTCGACCCTTTTATCCGTTATGCCGTTTCGGGCGGACCGACCGGAACGACAACTTGCACCGAAACGAACGATCTCATCGACGACGGACAGGGTGGCAAGACGCAGAATCCCGCCTGCTTCCACAACCGCGCCATTTTCACCCGCTCGACACGCGACAGCTTCGCGGGATCGCCAATCACCTACGCGAAATATTTCTGGGTTAAGCAAACGGGATACAGCGATCCCTTCGTGGTTCCCGCTCGTCTGCCTTTTGATGTTGCCCACACTCTTTCGGAAGCTCGCCCCAGCTATCCAATACAAGACAATATATTCGTTAATTGGCGTTATGATGTGGCAACGAGAAAGATAGAGAAAAGTCAACGCATTATACCTCAAGAAGATCTTAAGGTCGCGCTAAGCTATTATGACGAGACATTGTTCTTCTATGAGAATACTCGTAGCGGGACGATTGATATTAAAATCCAGACGCTCGCGCGCCCAAGCGACATGGCCTTCGCCGGTTCGTTTGCCCTTCCGCGCGGTATCGGACCGCTCACAACCGGCGCGATACTCGACGACCGGCTCTACCTCGTTATCGATGGCGGACTCTACCATGTAGCTGCTATCGACAACCCGCAATCGGGCGAACACACCCATGCCGCTACCCGGATCGGCTCCATCCCGAACACCGGCGCCGCGCGTCACCTCATCGCCGCCGCGCATCGACTCTATCTCCTCACCTACGAAAGCGACGGCCTCACGCTTTACTCCTTCAATGCGGGCACCGAATCGTTCGACCTCATCGAAACAGCAACGAAACCGACCACCCGCGACTTTACCAATGTCACCGTTGGGTCCGACGGCACCATCTACTTCATCGGAGGTATGACTGTCTCCGAAGAAACAGCTACTCCTCATCATGATCTTTGGCGCTATATCCCTCTTGAAGGTTTATCAAAACTCGCGGATAATCTTCCTATAGACCTTTATACCACCTTCGCCGTTACCGAAGGCAGCATCCTCCGCTTCATCACCCAACCGCAACAGCAGACCGATAGCGCGTCCGCGGTCGTTCTCGACATCGCAACCGGCACAGTCACCACCGAAGAGGTCGCCATTGCCGAACGACCCGGCGAAATGCGGGACGGGTACTGTATCGCGCGGAACGGCAACGCCGTCACCGGCGGTATAGACCTTCTCTGGGAAGGGTGCCATCCGTTCGACGATCCGGCCTACAAGAAATACTGGTTCCTCGACTACAAACACTCGCTCGCGGGCAAGAAAGATCGTCTCTATGTCGGCGGACTCACCGGCATTCGTGTCATGAAGATCGAAGACGACGGCAATCTCACCGCCGAAAAACTTACGATCCTCGGCACGGTAAGCGACATGCTTATATGGGGAGACTATCTCTATGCCGTGACCGGCTCAAAGATACATGTTCTGCGCATTGGCACCGACGGATCCCTCACGAAGCTTCGTGCCGTTTCGACCGGCGGCGCGGTGAACCTCACCCGCTACGGTCAATTCCTCATCGCGGCCGAAACGAAGGGTGCGGTATTCTACAACCTCTTCGACGACCCGACCAAACCGGTAAAGGTGTTCACTATTCCGACCACTTATCCCGCCTTGGATGTGGCGGTCGTCGGCGACCGTCTGGCGATCTATAATGATCGTTTCTTCGCAACCGGGCGCATCGTGCTGTACGACTTGACAAACATCGAAACACCGATGAAACTGGGCGAGACGAAAAAGGAATGTGACCTCGCCCAATTCGGCGAGGATCGCGGAACGCTCTATCTCGGCTGTTGGAGCGGCCTCTATGAAGTCGGTCAGAACGCATCGCTCACCGCGCTATCGGGCGACCGGGCAATCCTTCGTGATCCCTATGAACGGAACGGCATGGTGTATCAACTCAACAATGGTTACATAACGGTGTCACGATGAGAAATCATACTCGGAAACGGGGGGAGGACATATTCCGCCCCTTCGTTGTCATCGTATTGTTTTTATTCCTTGTCGCCTGTAACCCCTCCCATCATTCCACCGATGTCGACACCATCGCACCCGACATCGAAATGCCGATGGCGGAAGACGACCTTGCCGTCCTTGACAATTCACCGGACGAGGATTCGATGCTGATAGACGATGCCACCATCCCCGATAAGGACATTGACGGACTGGTCGCCTCCTGTCTTGCCGACCCCGAGGGAACCGAATACATTACTAACACCCACACCGGGAACGAAGAATGCCCTGACCTTTCGACGGCTGCATTTCCCTACTACGACTCCGACGGCAAGACACACTTCTGCCGAAAATGCGACAAAGTATGGAAAAGCGACCCGCAATGCGTCCGCAACCTATGGAAGGAACAGAACTGCGCTCTCTGTACCGCGATGCCCGACTACGACTGCTGCGGGTATCCCTGCACGATGGAGAAATTGACGCCCTTCTACAAAGACGAGAGG
>CALMRE010000260.1 GCA_937871295.1 uncultured bacterium
TGTTACGCACAACAGATTGGACGGCGCCGAAAGTCTATGCGACAGCGCGCGTAGACGGCAACTATGATATTGGCGCTTATGCCAGATACTAACTCGACGGAGGCCAACGATGACCACCAAATCCGACTGCGTACAGGTTCAAACGGCTTCGCTTCGTTGGTTCATCGGTGGCCTTCTCGTCGGCCTCATCATGCTGGCAAAACTCCTGTGGTCTACCAGTGCCGCTCTTGAGGAGTTCCGCACGACTAACAAGAACTACGAGCGGACCCAACACCTGCATCATGTTGCGATAGGGAAGATAGCCGAGGGCTGCTGTCCGCCCAACATTCGCCAGAGCGTCAGCGACATATTTTTCAATGCGGCGCAGGCGGGAGAGGCCAGACAGTAGGGGCGCTTAAATGGAACTATTCGTTCATCGCCGCTGGTTTTATGAGCAGTACACAGGCGGTGATTTATACCTTGACGGGCGGTTCTTCTGCAATACTCTTGAGGACCGCGTGCGCGACCCCGGCGAAAAGGTGCCGGGGCAGACGGCGATACCGGCCGGGAAGTACCACGTCGCGCTCACCATGTCGCGGCGGTTCGGGAAGGTTATGCCCGAAATACAGGATGTCAAAGGCTTCGCCGGTATCCGCATTCACGCCGGCAACACGGCGGCCGACACCTCGGGGTGCATCCTTGTCGGCATCGCGCAACGGCTCGGGGAAACGCAAGCGTTTCTTACGCAGTCACAGGCCACCTTTGGCCTACTCATGGCAAAACTCATCGCGGCAGAAAAGCGCGGAGAGGATATAAACATCACCATCCAGTAGGAGAAACGCAAGAATGAGCGTAACCGGTGACGCGATAGGAACCGCGATTGCAAACGCAATGTTTGCGCCTGTCGCGCCGCCTCCCGATCAACTTGCGGCATGGAAAAAGACAGCGAACGCGATAGTCGCTTCGTTCAAGACGCTCAACCCGACTGAAGGCGTTCTCATGGCGGCGAATGCCGACGGCTTCCCGGTGCCGGGGTCTGGCGGTGGCGGCGCAAATACCGTTTGGGCAAGCGACGGGCCGCCCGATGCTGATTTGGGAGAATTAAGCGATTTTGCAATAGACTACACGAATTGGGATATTTACGGCCCAAAGACTGCCGGAGGATGGGGTGACGCCACTTCGATGATAGGGCCGCAGGGCGATCCCGGAGTTGACGGCGAAAGTTTCAACGCGATGGGCGATTGGAGCGCATTGACCTCCTATTCGCCCTATGATTTTGTGCGTCACAACGGGGTCAGTTATTTCAGCATCACGGCGAACCTCGGAGCAGAGCCGCCAAATCCGGTTCACTGGCAAGTGGTAGCGGAAGACGGAATACCTCAAGATATCGCGGATCAGATACACGCCGCTACAAGTTTGACACCGCCTGCCGATACCGATGAAATACCCGCAGTTCGTGAAATTCTAGGCGTGTGGACGCTCATTAAATTCACATGGGCCAACATCAAGGCGCAGTTTGCGGCGGCCGTTCATACCCACGCGCATAACGATACAACCTCATTGAACACCGGCGACTACCAGCACTTGACGGCGGCCGAACTGGCAAAACTTCAAGGTTTCCCGAACAAGATAACGGTAAGCGCAACGGAACCGACTTCCCCAACAACCGGCGACATTTGGGTGGACATATCAGGATTTGCGTCAGTTTTAAAAGCATGGAATGGCGCAGCGTGGATATAAAATTTTCAACAACGATCTAGGAGGTATCAGATGAAGGTTCTCGGTTTTCTCATTTCCGTCATTGCGGCGTGGGCCGTGCGGTGGCTGTCGTTCAAGCTGTCCGATTGGTTCGGTGCCTCGATGACCGAAGCGGAACAGACAGACATGGCGAACTACATTTCGGCCGCAACGCTCATCGCCATAATGGGCGCGGTCGAATACTTTGAGCGTCGTATATGGCCGGTCATCAAGGCGCGGACGCTCGACAAGTGGTTCCCCGCTACTGTTTTTATGGTGCTGTCCTGTTTCCTACTGACATCCTGCCTGACATCCTGCGGCACGCTCGGGTCGGTGACGCTCGGTGTCGGTCTGGGCAACGGTCTGTGCGCTCAAGTGGTAGTGGAATGGGACGACAAAACGCAAACCACCGAGACCGTAAAGTCGGACAAGGCCGATGTTACCATCGAGGCGGCTGTCGATGCTATCGGTGTGACGGTGAATAAGAAGCCGGTAAAGACTACCGTTGTCGGCTACGCTTGCGACGCCAATGAGGAAGTTGGCGATTAAGAAACTGCTCTCCGAATAGCCTATCGTAAAAGCAGAAAAAGCATAGCAAAGCAAAAGACTTACAACTTTTCTTGATAAAATAAAGAATTTTTCTTTACTTTACCGGCGACCGTGCTATGATGAGGCGTGGTCTTTAATCTTTGAGGGAGCAAACCAATGTCCTACATCATCACCAGCGAGAAATCGTGCGGCGGCTTCGCGGTCCATGTCGCCGTTGACCTTATCCTTGTGACCGGCCGCGTGTGGCCGCACAGTAACGAGGTTGCTTTCAGCGTGTCGCAGGGTGGCAATCCGAAAGCGCGTAACCTCGACACCATCATCGACATGATCCGCGTCGCGGACAGCGAGATAACCAAGTTTTTGGAGGAAAGGGCATGAAACTGAAACTGCT
>CALMRE010000261.1 GCA_937871295.1 uncultured bacterium
AGAAGGTGGAGACCATCGACGGCCTTGCAAAAACCTACCGGTACGGCTATGATGAGGCCGGGCGGTTGGAAACGGTGTGGGAGAACGGCCTCGTGACGGGCACCTACGGCTACGATCAGAACGGGAACCGGTTGTCGCACGGCGGCATGGAGGCCACCTACGACGATCAGGACCGGATGATGACCTACGGCGACAACATCTATACCTACACTGTGAACGGCGACCTCCTCACCAAGACCGACACGCAGGGGACCCCCGACACGGCCGACGACGAACTGACCGCCTACACCCACGACGCTCTCGGCAACCTGACCGGCGTGACGCTCCCCGACGGCACGGCGATAACCTACACCTACGACGGCAGGAACCGGCTCATCGCGAAGAAAGTCAACGGCACGGTGGACTACCGCCTCATTTACGCCGGACAGTTGGCGCCGGTGGCGAAGGTTGACGCGAGCGGGGCTACCATCGAGACCTACATCTTCGGCCTCGGCGTGAACGCGCCCGACTACATCCTCAAGGACGGCGTAAAGTACCGCCTCGTCAAGGATCACCTCGGCACTCCGCGCCTCGTGGTGAACGCAACGACCGGTGAAGTGGCGAAGCGCCTCGATCTCGACGAGTTCGGGAACATCACCGCCGAGACGGGGACCTTCGACATCCCGTTCGGCTTCGCGGGCGGCATCAGGGACGCCGACACCGGCCTCACCAAGTTCGGCGCGCGGTGGTACGACCCCGAGACCGGCCGGTGGCTGGAGAAGGAACCTCTGGGATTTGGGGGAAGCATGAACTTCTACACCTACGCCCATAATGACCCGGTGAATTATGTTGACATGACGGGATTGAATGAATCGTGGTTTGAACAAGCCTATGAAATCGCGGACAGAATTTATCGATTAACTGCGGAAACATTGATCAATATTATTGAAATAGGTCCCTACGACACCCTTGATACCGCGATGATGACTTATGTGTATGTTCTTCCATTAACAAACGATGTTGTTGCTCAACATGGTGGTGTTCATAATGGTATAGGCGACGCATTCAGGCATTGCCTATGGAGCTGCCAAATGACACAAAACATGGATGCCGAACAGGCCCAAAAAGTCGGAGATGTTCATGAAACTTGTCACCCTAGCGATAACCCACAAGAGGAGCCTATGGATTTTATGAACAACACAACAGGCAGAGCTTTGGGGCTAGCCGGACAAGATTGCCCTTCGGCTTGCTTAGATGCAGCATTGTCTGGCGATTTAACCACACTATAAGCAAGGAGAACCTATACAATGTTAAGAATTCTGATTTCTCTCGTTGTCATAGTGATAACATTCTTAATTTGCTTCATTTTGTTCTTTAGTGTGAAGCTTCATATTACTAACGGTTCCAAACAAGTTGTAGAGAACATCACATTACAGTATGGCCCAGACGCTAATGACAAAATATCTATAGAAAGCCTAAATCCTAATGAAACGAAATCGTTTTCTATCCCTCCGAAAGAGTCGTCCTTTTTGCTGGAATATAAAATTGACGGAACCCAAACGAGTAAGGTTATCGATGAGTACCTCACGGATTTAAGTCGCGGAGAAAGGTTCTTGCTTATAAGTCAAGATAAGGTTCAATATGGACAAGATCCCTTACATTAAGATGTCCTTTGTCAAACCCTCTGCGGGGCATCGGCACAGCCATGAAACCGTCCATAGTCCGTCGGCATCTTTGATATCGTGAAAACTCTCGGCGGCAAGAAGCTCGACACCATCCTCACCCCCGAGGGCAACGGCCTGACCTACGACTACACCGGCGCGCTCCTCGCCACCGAATCGTGGAGCGGCGAAGTGACCGGGACCGTGGGCCGCACCTACAACAACGACTTTAGGGTGAGTGCGCTGAGCGTCAACGGAATCTCGGCCGCCTATACTTACGATAATGACGGACTGCTCACCGGAGCGGGGAACCTCGTCGTCACCCGCGACCCGCAGAGCGGCCTCGTGACCGGCACGACGCTCGACACCATCCTCACCGCGCAGACCTACACCTCGTTCGGGGAACTCG
>CALMRE010000262.1 GCA_937871295.1 uncultured bacterium
GGGCGTTCTACCTCTCCTGCGACGGCTACGAGTACCGCTTCGTCGGTCTGCCGAATACCTACATCGATTATACCGAACTGAACGGCGACATGCGCGAGATGCAGGAAAACTACCTGTACAACGGCTGGGTCTACATCCCCGATGGGAACAAAGTGAAACTGTCAACGAACAACGAAGTGCCGAGCATCTGCGGCAACGGGATCATTGAGCCGGGCGAGTTCTGCGACGGGAATACCGAAGACTGCGGCCTCCTCGATCCGAACGAATGGGATAGCGGCACGGCCTATTGCAATTCCACCTGCACCGCGTATGATACGGGAGACTGTTACTGGAGTGGGTGCTAGGTGAAGGGTGATCAGAACAGATGGAAGGGCGGCCGGTTCTTGGTCGCCCTCTCCTTTTTCATCGCAAATTTTGTCTCCGGTTGTGGCTGTGAACGATCACAGAGCACTACCGACAACGACATATCGGGAACATGTGCCGGTCGGTGCGGGACGATCGGTGCCGTGGTCTGTGGTCCCTGCGAGTACGGTTACACCTGCAACAAGGCTCAGTACTGTGTCGAGATAACGAATGATAATGTCGTTCTTCAGGATGATGAGGATATCGGGGGTGAGTCGGATGAGGATGTGATCCCCGATTGTCCTGCTCTTAAACAGGCAAAATTCCCTTATTACGATGAAAAGGGAAAGATCCATTTTTGCAGAAAATGCGACCTTCCTGCCAAAGTGGATGACCCGCAATGTGTTCGCAATCTTTGGGATACCCCCAATAAGAGTATAACCACCCAACACCCTGAAAAAGATTGCTATCCGTACCCATGTCGGTGGGAATATGCTCCGGAAATAACAAGTCCACCAGAAGGCGTGTGTGATAAATATATCATTTACAAAACAACGCAAGACATGTTTGCTGGCAAGTATCAGAATGCTATGACAGAAATAGTTGGCAGCATCATTTACATTAGCAACGATGATGATTTACAGAATTATGATCAGAAAATAATAACATATAATATAAATAAAAACGAATATCGCTCCATTATGCCAGCGTCTCCGGGATACGGTTATTATTACAATGACCGACACATAGGATTGGTTATTGACTACAACGCAATATATGCCAATACAGAAACCGCTTACTTGAGTGCCAATAGCTATTTGATAAGTTATCAGGCCAGCAAAGGATATCAGGTGATCATGAATGAAAAAATACATCAATATATTAATCGTCCCTATTTCAACGAGAAATGGATAATGGTCGAGATCATGTTGAAAGGGGAGGAGACATACCGGAGATTTTATGCCAAGATCGACGAATGGATCTGGCGTGAGATGAAAATAGGATCCTTTTCTTATAAATCATTATCCGGCAATAATATCGCTCTTTCCGGATCCGATGATGGTATGGCATACATATGCGACTTGTCTAAGTTGCCAACCACCCTAGAAGATTGTATAAAGCTTAACAGAAGTGAAAGCGAACAGATTTATATCGTGGAAATGGATAAAAGCCGATCAGACAGGTATATATATAGCGTTCCGA
Source organism: uncultured bacterium (assembly GCA_937871295.1). Taxonomy (GTDB): domain Bacteria; phylum UBP6; class UBA1177; order UBA1177; family JAKLFG01; genus CALMRE01. The sequence continues at coordinate 1,546 of CALMRE010000262.1, forward strand.
TATTGAACAGAGCCAGTCAACCGCGAGAGTTTTATCAAGGCATAATAGGTGGGGCGGGTATTGTCGAAACGCAGAATGTTCCTATTGAATGGTCGGAACAGCAGATGTATGGCATATATCCAGCATACTACAACGGTGATGTACTGCTTTACAATGAATGGTTCTTCACATCGACCGGGTCCGACGATCAAAAAGCATGCATTTATATCTTCAGCAAACATAAAAGCTATTGTCCGAAACCGACCGCCAGTAATTATAGCATGAAAAACGGTTCCTTGGATGGGAAGAATCTTGTATGGCGTTCTTATCGAGGGGATCTGATCCTGCGTGATATGAACTGCTACTGCGAAAAGGAAGGCGTCTGCCCGTTTGCGGGAATGAAAAAGTAGTTTGATCCCGTCGCCCACAAGTTTACATAAGGTATATTATGCGAAGTAACTACTTGATATTATTAGGAGTATAGTATTTATACTATACTCCCTGCGGATTCGCGCTACCCCTTCCCGTTATTCAGTCTCTGCTTCAACACCTGGCTGTGCTGAAAGGTCACGACCTTCCGGGCGTCGATGGTCAGGTCTTTGCCGGTCTGAGGATTACGGCCACGGCGAGCCCGTTTCTGCTTGATCTGCAGTTTGCCGAAGCCGGAGATCTGAAGCTCCCCATCCTTCAGGATGCCGTTCTTCATCTCCTCGAAGAACATCTCGATTAATTCGTCGGCCTGCTTCTTGTCGATGTGCATCGCCTCGTAGAGAATGCTGGCCAGTTCGATCTTCGTCAAAGCCATAGTACCGTCTCCTTAATGCTCCATCATAGTGAACCAGTGTATCCCTCTGAACCGGCCTTGTCAAAGAAACTCGCTTGCGGTCATCTCGGTGAAACTGGCCGGTCAAATCGGACCGAATTGACCACCCAAAACGGAACGAACTACCCAGCCTCGAAACGGTTCAAACTGACCACCCTCCATATTCTTGACACTCCTTTTCTTTTCTGTGAATATGTGCCGATCTCTGGGAGACAACATAATTGCTCAAGACTGACATCGTCAGGAACATCGCCAAAAAAGGCGGGGTCAGTTACCTCGACGCCGATGACTTTGTCAACCTCATGTTCGAGGCATTCATTCAGGCTCTGCTACGCGAGGAACGGATCGCCATCCGTGGCTTCGGCAACTTCACGGTGCGCCACTACGGAGCGCGTA
>CALMRE010000263.1 GCA_937871295.1 uncultured bacterium
GCCGGTTCAGTGGACCGCCGTGTCTCCGAGTCGGCGCCGAAACCGAGCACCGCCACATACAGTAGTGTAAGCGGAAATAGAATGATCGTCCAGTCAATGGGACTCTTCATGCCAACGGAAAGGTAGAAAAGATAGAGGGACGCGAACAGGACGAACTGAATGGCGAAGCGCCCGAGGCCAGCGACGACCTGTGCTATCGGGACAACCAGTCGCGGAAAATAAACCTTTGAAAAAAGGTGGGCGTTACCGGTCAGGACCGACGAGGTCTGGGTCAGAATGCCTGAAAAATAGTTCCAGATGATAAGACCGCCCATGTAAAAAAGCGGTTGCGGAACCCCATCGGTCGGTATCTTGGCTATCTTGCCGAATACCACAAGGAACATGGCGGTGGTCAGGAGCGGCTGGATAAGGAACCACGCGGGGCCAAGTATCGTCTGCTTGTACTGCGTGATGAAATCGCGCTTGATGAAAAGGACGATCAAGTCGCGGTAGGCGATAAGTTCGCCGATGTCCACCAGACGGCGATGCCGCACCGGGGTGATGATCGTCGTCCAGTCACCGTGCTGTTGCTGTGTCATCGCCGGTCGCAACTCCTTCGAGAAAAAACTACCGGAGTATAGCAAGAGTTAAAAGAATAGACAAGTAAATGATGGGAACAACTACTGATGGTAGATGTCTTTCGTCGTGTTCATGCAGGCGCCGATCTGCCAATCCCACGGAACATTCTCCGGGACTTTAGGAATAGCGGAGGCAAAGCCCTTGTGCAGAACATTCACGCTATTGCAGGACTGGTCATTCTGCGCATTAAAAAACCAATAGGTACCGTCGGCATTATCATAATCGTGCACATCGGGCAGTATGGGCTCCCCGTCGTTATGGGTCCTCAGGCTGGTGCTCCACTGCAGGGTGCCGATACGCGAAGCATAGCGCTGGGTGTTTCCCTCATAGGGATTTTCAAAGAAAACGAACTGCGCCTGCGATATCCCCTTCAACATTTCAGGAACTTCCGATGTACGCGCCTTTTTCGTATAGTCGGCGTACATCGGCAAAGCGACCGAGGCCATCACTCCGATGATCGCAATAACTATCATAAGTTCAATAAGGGTAAAAGCCTTTCTCAACAGCGGCTCCTAACGCAATTCATCAAATACAAAGCAAAATTCGTTCCGCAAGGTCGCATTCATCCATGCGCATATTCTCCCGGCCCGCTCCGTAGCCCCGCGCATCCTTTTCTTTTGGTGAAGGCCCCATTCAGTCCGCGCCTCTTTCAGAAGGGGTATGGCCGCAAGAATATCATAATATCCAAGCAACTCGACAAATTCTCTCCCGCGCCGCTCTTTTTCGACCGGAGTGATGAGCGGATCATCAAGAAGGCGTTCGTAGAGAGGACGCGTCTCTATCAAAAATCCTGCGGAGCGTAAAAGATCGATTTTCCCGCCGGGGCTTTTTTCCTGCAACTCCGCGCACCGCGCGACCAGCGCTACCTGCCGGTCGAAGGTTCCGGGAACGATCCGCGGCGCCAGTTCCGCGACACGCCGGCAATCGCCGCCGACCGTGTAAAGGCTCACAACATGGGCGAAGGCGGCCGGCGAGATAGCCTCCCCGCGCTGTTCCCACTCCTCAAACCGTCGTAGCGCCACACCGTGCTCCCCCTTAACGAGGTGATAACCGATCAGGTTACCGAAAAGAGATGCGTCATGGGAACCGGTCGCCAGCGATGCCTGATAGTAACGATACGCGACATCGGGGAATCCGGCATCCACATAAAAGGCGCCGAGGGTATACAGTCCCCGGAAAGAGATCGGCCGCCATTTGTGATCGGCCAGCAGAACGGTGTAGATATCGGACATTTCACCG
>CALMRE010000264.1 GCA_937871295.1 uncultured bacterium
CCGCAGGGTCCGATAGGTCTCACCGGTCCCGAAGGTCCGCAGGGTCCGATAGGTCTCACTGGTCCCGAAGGTCCGCAGGGTCCGATAGGTCCCGCTGGTGTCGATGGTCTTGATGGCCTCGACGGCCTCGAAGGTATCGCTTGCTGGGACCTTAACGCAGACCGTTTCAACGACGACATAGAAGACATCAACGACGACGGCCTTTGGAACGGCGCCGACTGCACCGGCCCGCAGGGTCCCGCCGGCACTCAAGGCATCCAGGGCGAGCAAGGCATCCAAGGCGAGCAAGGCATTCAAGGCGAGCAAGGCCTCACCGGCGCGGCTGGCCCGCAGGGCGAACAGGGTCCTGCCGGAGCACAGGGTCCGCAGCGCGAACAGGGTCCCGCCGGAGCACAGGGTCCGCAGGGTCCCGCCGGCGCTGATGGCGCCGATGGTCTGAACGGGCTTGCCTGCTGGGATATCGACCTTGACGGTGTTGCCGACGTGGAAGAGGATATCAACTCCGATATGGCGTGGAACACCCTCGACTGCATCGGCATGACCGGTCCCGCCGGCGCTGAGGGTCCGCAGGGCATTCAAGGCGAAAAAGGCGACAAGGGCGATACCGGGGCGCAGGGCCCCGCCGGCGCCGACGGCGCACAAGGGCCGCAGGGCGAGAACGGCATCGACGGCCTCCCCTGCTGGGACCTCAACGGCGACGGCGTGCAGGATCCGGCCGAAGATAAGAACGGCGATTACTCATGGGATGCCTTCGATTGCGCAGGCGTACCGGGCATGAATGGCTCTGACGGCGCCGACGGCGCTGACGGCGCCGACGGTCTCGCCTGTTGGGATCTCAACGCCGACCGCGTGAAGGACCCGAGCGAAGATGTCAACGGCGATTACTCATGGGATGTCCTCGACTGCGCCGGAGCACAGGGCCCCGTGGGCGAGGTCGGCGATACCGGCACCGACGGAAAGAACGCGCTGGTGGTGACCACCGACGAACCGGCCGGCGACAACTGCGAGAACGGCGGCAAACTGGTACAGAGCGGCATAGACGCCAACAGCAACGACATCCTCGATGCCGACGAGATCGAAACGACCGAATATGTCTGCAACGGCCTTGACGGCGCGACCGGCCCGCAGGGCGACACCGGCGACACCGGAGAAACGGGCGACACCGGCGACAAAGGCACCAACGCGCTGGTCGAAGTGTCCGACGAACTGGCGGGAGAGAACTGCCAGACCGCCGGCATCAGGATAGACAGCGGCCTTGACACCGACGCCAGCGGCGTTCTGGAGGCCGAAGAGATAACCGCGACCCGCTATATCTGCAACGGCGCCACCGGACCGGTCGGCGAACAGGTAGAGGTCACCGGCGGCGGCGGCTGTTCGCTGACGACCCTGTAGCGCGAAGGACGACCGCATGAGAACATATCTGCATACACTGCTGCTCGCGACGCTCCTTACACTGCCGTTCTGCGCGGCGGCGGGACCGATCGCCGACCCCGAGAACTACAAACCCTCCCCCTTCGCCAACGACAGCCTGTCGCTCATCGGCGGCGAAATGATGGAAAGCCTTTCGTTCGGGATGGGTCTTTTCTTCGATTACGAACGGAACCCCATCATCATCACCAACACCGTCACCGACCGCGTCATGCGGACCGTCGTCGGCAACCATCTGACCGCCGATCTCACCCTCTCGCTCGGCCTGTTCGAATGGCTGGATCTCGGTCTTGCGATACCGGCGATCATGTATCAGGACGGCGAAGGGTGGAACGACGCCGACGGCCTGCCGACCGGTTCGCTGGGCGATATCCGCTTTGCGGCGCGCATACGGCTTCACCGGACCGAAAAACGCCTCTTCTCGCTGACACTGGTGCCGGCCTTCACCTTCCCGACCGGTCAGCCCCTGCACGAACTTTCGGGCGGCAACGGCATAACCTTCTCGCCGACCATAGCGATGAGCATCGTCTCCCGCTGGGTCGACGGCGGGCTCAACCTCTACTACCGGATGACCCAGAACGATACCGATGTGGCCTCCATGAAACTCGCCGATCAGGTCGGCGCAAAACTGCTGGTCACCGCCTACGCGATACCGGAAGTGCTCGGCTTCAATGCCGAATTCATGATGGCGACCACCGCCGGAAAGAGCTTCGGCAACGGGGCCGAATCGCCGATGGAGGCGACCCTTTCGGGTACGTGGCGGCACGCCCCGGCCGGCATCGCCCTGACGGTCGGCGGCGGCGCCGGCATCATCCACGGCTTCGCCACGCCGCAGTTCCGCGTGTTCGCGGGACTTTCGTGGACGCTCAAGCAGGAAAAGAAACAGAAAACGCCTCCCCCCGCCGAAGAAGCGGCCGATAGCGACGAACCGCCCGCGAAGCAGGCGCCCGCCACCATGTCGGGGGCCTCGCAGGACGCTCCGCCCAAGCCGCTGGTGATCGAACTCGATCTCTCCTCGAAGAAAGAAAAGGAAGAGAGAGAAAAGGAAGAAAAGGAAAAGGAGAGGGCCAAAGAGGCAAAAAAGAAGGCGGAGGAAAAGAAACCGGCGCCGCAGTCGAAGGTGATCACCCTTGGGGAAAAATCCAAGGAACCTGCGGCCCCCGCGCCCGCTCCGGCCGTCGCCCCGGCGCCCAAACCGGCCGCCCCGGCGCCCGCCCCCAGGAAGATCGAACCGCGGACCGGCACCCCGTGGGCCGAAACGGTGCACTTCAAGGAGAACAGCACCGAATTCACCGACGACTCGCGGGTGAAACTGGAAAAACTGAATCTCCTCCTGTCGCAGAACTTCACCCTCAAGATCCGTATCGAGGCGCACTGCGACCGCAACGAAAAACCCGATCTGGCCCTGAAACGGGCGCAGGCCGTGAAACTATGGTTCGTCGACCGCGATATCGAATCCAAACGGATACAGACCCGCGGCTTCGGCGCCGACGAACCGGTCGCCTCCAGCGAACTCGAATCGGACCGCGCCCGCAACCGCCGCGCCACCTTCTTCATGCTCAGCGAGTGACCGCCCGCCCCATTCCTTGACATTATTTTTCCCGACGGCTATAGTTCCCCCGGACCGCATCTTACCCACGGAGGTATCGCGATGCCCGACCGGAAATTCAGACTCGTCACACGCAGCGATTTCGACGGACTGGTGTGTGGCGCCATCTTCAAGGAACTCGACCTCATCGACGAGGTGAAGTTCGTCCACCCGAAAGATATGCAGGACGGCCTCATCGAGATATCGGGCCGCGACATCACCACCAACCTCCCCTACGTGGACGGCGTCCACCTCTGCTTCGACCATCACCTCAGCGAAACGATCCGCGTCAGCATGCGCCGGTCGAACCATATCATCGACCCCGACGCCCCCTCCGCCGCCCGCGTGGTCTACAACCATTATCAGGGGAACAAGACGCTCCCGCGCATCACCCCGGAGATGATGGCGGCGGTCGACAAGGCCGACGCGGCGCAGTTCGCCATCAACGAGATACTCAACCCCGACAAATGGGTGCTCCTCAATTTCCTGATGGACCCGCGCACCGGACTGGGGCGCTTCCGCGACTTCCGCATCAGCAACTACGATCTCATGATCGCGCTCATCGATCTGGTCCGCACCCGCGGCATCGCCGACATACTCGTGAACCCCGACGTGAAAGAACGGGCCGATCTCTACTTCGAACATCAGGACCTCTTCCGCGCCATGATGCAGCGCAACGCCAAAGTGACCCGCAACCTCGTCACGGTCGATCTCACCCGCGAGACGGTCATCTACGCCGGGAACCGCTTCGTCCTGTACGCCCTGTTCCCCTACTGCAACATCAGCATCACCAAGATGTGGGGACTCAAAAAGGAGAAGGTGGTCCTCAGCGTCGGCAAATCGATACTCAACCGCACCTCGAAGACCAATATCGGCGAACTGATGCTCAAATACGGCGGCGGCGGTCACCGCAACGCCGGCACCTGCCAGATAGAGACCGGCCGGGTCGCGGCGGTCGAGAAGGAGATCGCCGAGGCGATACTCGCCGACGGCTAGGTATCGCCCCGTCATGTATATTCCCGGGAATAATCACCGCGGCGGTTTTGTTGTTACGCCGTAACGTTTTGCGGAGGACCCCATGGAACTTGGACAGTTGAACGAGAAGATCCGGCAGGAGGCGCTGTCTATCCGCGCTCTCAAAAACGAGATACAGAAGATCATCGTGGGACAGGAGGACATGGTCGAGGCGCTCATCATGGGCATCATCGCCGAAGGTCACATCCTGCTCGAAGGTGTCCCGGGACTCGCCAAGACCACCGCCGTGCGCGCCTTCGCCGCCGCGACCGATCTCGATTTCAAGCGGATCCAGTTCACCCCCGACCTGCTTCCCGCCGACATCATGGGAAGCCGCATCTTCAACATGGACAAGCGCGAATTCGAGGTGAAACGCGGCGTGGTCTTCTCGAATGTCATCCTCGCCGACGAGATAAACCGCGCCCCGGCGAAGGTCCAGTCGGCGCTCCTCGAAGCGATGCAGGAGCGGCAGGTGACCATCGGCGATCAGTCGCTGAAACTCCCCGATCCCTTCATCGTACTCGCCACCCAGAACCCGATCGAACAGGAGGGGACCTATCCCCTGCCCGAGGCGCAGATAGACCGCTTCATGTTCAAGGTGCTCATCGACTACCCGACGATGGAAGAGGAACTGAAGATCATCGAACGGAGCGAAAAACGGGAATTCGATCAGAAACTCAACAAAATAGCGAACCGCGAGACCATCCGCAACTGGCGCGCCATCGTCGACACCATCTACACCGACGAACGGATACGGAAATATGCCGTCTCGCTCGTTTTCGAGACCCGCAACCCGCGCAAGAACGACCTCAAACAGCTCATCGAGATCGGCGCCAGTCCGCGCGCCAGCCTCTACCTCGTCCTCGCCTCCCGCATCCGCGCCTTCATCGAGGGGCGCAACTTCGTCACCCCGGAGGATGTCAAGGAGGTCGCCTACCCGGTCCTCCGTCACCGGATCATCCCCAGTTTCGAGGCCGAGGCCGAAAAACTCTCCACCGATAAGCTCATCGCGCGGGTACTCGATCAGGTCGAGGTGCCCTAAGTCCGATGCTGCAGGAAGAACTGCTCCGACAGATACGGCTCATCGACCTCAAGGTCCGCAAGCAGGTCGAGTCCTCGCTTCAGGGGGCCTACCACACCCTTTTCAAAGGACACGGCCTCGAATTTCAGGAGGTCCGCGAATATACCGAGGGGGAGGATGCCCGCCTGATGGACTGGAATGTCACCGCGCGCATGGGAAAACCTTTTGTCCGCGTCTACCGCGAAGAGCGGGAATTGACCGTCATGGTGGCGGTCGACATCTCGGCCTCGACCCGTTTCGGCCGCGCGTGGTCGGGCCGCGAGGTGATGGCCACGCTCGGCGCCGCGCTCGCTTTCTCCGCCATACGCAACAGCGACAAAGCGGGACTCATCCTCTTCAGCGACCGCATCGAGGAATACATCCCGCCGCGCCGCGGCCGGAACCACCTCCTCACCATCATCCGCGCCCTCCTCACCACCCCCGCCCGCGGCCGCCGGACCGATCCCGATGTCCCCTTCCGCTTCATCAATAAGGCGATGAAGAAAAAATCGCTCCTCTTCTTCCTCTCCGATATGTATTTCGGCGCGCTTCCCGACAGCGCCTCCATCGCGGCGCGCCGCCACGAGATCGTCCCGGTCGGCGTCTTCGACAAGATGAGCTACGCCGCCGAAAAAAGCGCCTTCATCCGCGTCAAGGACCCCGAAAGCGGCGTCACGCGGGTGCTCGACTTCTCCGATGCGGCAGATCACCGCTGGGGGAACTTCAGAAAAGAAAAGGACGACGCATTCAAACGGCTCAGCGCGACCCCCATCTGGGTCGAGAACCGGACCGATTTCATCAACGACTTGGTCTTGGGATTTAAACGGATGGAGAGGAAATCGGCGCGATGAAGCGATATTTTTTCCTCATCCTTCTTTTGCCCACGCTCCTTCTTGCCGAGGATATCACCCCGCAGGCGGAAAGAGCGGAACTCTTCTTCGGCGAACCGGTGGTGCTCACCGTGCCGGTGAAACCGGGAAAAGAACTATCGGCCTTCCCCAAATCGGACGACGCCAACTTCGCGCTCGTCAAGACCGAACCGGCGGGCGACCGGATACGGCTCACCCTCTCGGCGCTCGAACCGGGAACGCTCAAGACCCCGCCGATCACCCTGCGCGTCGACGGGACCGAATACGGCATCCTGCCGGTCGAGGTGACGGTGAAACCCAACACCGCCGAGAGCGACACGCAACTGCGCGACATCAAGCCGCCCGTGAAGGCCTACGAACCCGATTACACGCTTCTCTGGATACTCGGCGGCCTCCTCATCCTCGCCGCCCTTTTCTATCTCTTCTGGCGGCTGTCGAAGCGGCGCCGCGCCGAACAACTGATCGCCGTGGCGCAGAAAACCCCCTATCAGGTGGCGCTCGAATACTGCCGCCGCGCCGAGCGGGAACTGCGCGACATGGAATACGAGAAGTTCGCCGACACCGTGACCGCCGGGGTGCGCCACTACCTCGAACTGATGAAACACCGCCCGTTCCTTGAGATGACCACCAGCGAGGTGCGAAAGGCGCTCAAGAACACCGATCTTCCCGCCGACACCGCCGAACAGGTCGTCGCGCTCCTCAAAGAGGCCGACCGCTTCAAATACGCCGACGAACAGTTCACCGGGGAACAGTTCGAAAAACTCCTCGCCGACCTGCATGCCGTGATCGCCGCCGTCGAGAAACAGACCGCCGTATCGACCACGCCCCAATAACACCCCCACCGCGTTGCGGAGCCCCCTGCATCAGGGAGCCTTCCGATCAAGCCTCCCTGTCGCAGGGAGGTGGCGCGTAGCGACGGAGGGTGTCTACGGCGTCACCGTCTTCATTTTATCGGGATTGGTCGAAAAGAGCACCAGCAGTTTCATCCCCTTCGGGATCGACGCTCCGGGGCGGTCGAGATTGAGCAGGCAGATCCCCGCCCGTTTGAACAGCACCCCCCCCGCCACGGTGAAGGGGGTCCCGAAATTCTGCGGGTCCTGCCGTTTATCCTGCAGTACCGCCCGCTCCGGCTTATCGGCGCCGCGGTACAGTTCGAAATCGACCCACTTGTTGTCGTAGTCCTCGATCCGCTCGACGGTCAGCAGGCTGGTCACCGGCACCACCCCCATGCTGTCGCCGGCGGTCAGTTTGAGATGGAGCACCGTCACATCGTACTCGAACAGTTCGAGCATCTTTTTAAGTTGTTCGGTCTCGGCCGGGGCGAGATTCCCCCGCACGAACACCAGCGGTTTGGTCCCCTTGAGCGTTGGAAGCATCCCCTTCTGCCATGCCCCCTGCGCCGGATCGAACAGGAACGCGAGCTTCAGCCCCTTCCCGATCAGTTCGGCCGCCAGTTCTTTCGGCGTCGCCGGATCGATGTAGAGATACTTCGCCGCCTGCGAAGCGGCCCCCTTCTCCTTGGCGGGCGCCGCCCCCAGCAGGGCGAAGGAGAGCAGAACGGTCAGGAGAAGCAGACTCTTCTTCATGAAAGGCCTCCCATTAGTTTGCGTCCCCTTGTCAAGGGGGACTGAGGGGGTTTTACTTTTTTCCGAGGCGGGAAAACCCACCCTACCCTCCCTTGACAGGGCGGGATATCGGTCATATCGGACACGCATCCTCCATCTTCTCCACCGGGTAACCCTTCTGCCGCCAGACCGGGAACCCCTCCTTGAACCAGAATATCAGTTTGGGGTCGACGCCCCACGACCGGGCCGCCGCCGCCGCATGCTTCGCGCGGTCATGGCCGCTACAGTAGAACACCAGTTTCTTACCGGCGAACGGTTTCATCGACTCCGTGGTCATCCGGTTCTCGGGACTGCCGGGGGCGAAGTAGATGAGGTTGACCGCGCCGGGGATGCGGCCGTCGCAGAACTTCGCGTCGGGGCGGTTGTCGATGAAGACCACATCGGCCTTGCCGAAGAACTTCTCCTTCGCCTCCTGCGCCGTGATGACCGTCGGCTCCGCGGCCGGTTTTACCGGTTTTTCGGCGGCGAACAGGGCGCCGCAGAGGAACAGGGAGAAAAGGAGAACGACCATTTTGTAGGGGCGCCCCACCGGGACGCCCTGAACCCATCTCGACACCCACCGTCGCTTCGCGACACCTCCCTGCGACAGGGAGGCATCATTGAAGGCCCCCTGATGAAACCTCATCCTAACCTTCTCCGGTGCGGAGAAGGGACCGATTTCTC
>CALMRE010000265.1 GCA_937871295.1 uncultured bacterium
CGCCCCGGCAGTTACTACGAAAAAGACGCCTACTATGCGAAGGATTACGAGCAAGCAGAGTATCAAGGCGAAGGAGCAAAAGAGATCGGTATTGCCGGAAAAACATACTCAGAACGACTCTACCAACAACTCTTTGAAGGGGTCTTACCGGACGGCACGCAAGTAGATCAGAAGTGGGACAAGAAGACAGGTCAGATGGTTCATGCCGGCGGACAGGACATGACCTTTTCCGCTCCGAAAAGCGTGAGCATCCTCGCCTTTTGCAGTGAAGACTCCCGCGTCCGTAGCGACATGATGGAGGCCCATAAAGAAGCTCAGCGCGAGGCTATTAAGTGGCTCGAAAAGGAATGCGCCGGAGTCAACATATATAAGGATAGAAAGATCTCCGGCACCCAGAAAACCGGGAACCTCATCGTCTCCAGTTTTACTCACGATTCGTCCCGTCCCGTCAAGATGCCCGACGGCACTATCACCATCGACCCGCAACTCCACACCCATTCCATCATCCATAACATGACCAAAGATCCGGACGGAAAATGGCGCGCTATCGCCTTCCGCGACTTCTATACCAACAAGATGCTTGCCGGTGCTATCTACCATAACGCCCTTCAACGCACCCTCCACGATAAAGGCTACAGCACCGAACGGAACACAGACCTCACCTTCGAGATCAAAAAAGTCCCCGCCGAAGCGATAGAGAAACACTCCCAGCGCCGCCTTGCGATAGAAGCCTATGCCAAGAAAAGCGGCCTCGACCTCACCAACGCCCGGGAGATGGAAAAGGCCACCAAAGCGACCCGCGTCAGCAAGAAAGAAGTCGATACCGATAAACTCCACGCCCACTGGCGGTTGACCGGACACCACTACGATCTGACCCGCGACACCCTCACCCAAGAGCGGGACCCCGAACCGAAACAGACGAGCCATGACGCCGTGCATAATGCCGTCGAACACCTCGCCGAACGGCAGGCCCTCATCACGGAAAAGGAGATCCTTTTTGAAAGCATCCGACAGAGCGACGGCCGCTGGAGCGTTCCCGAACTGGAAAAGAACATCTCTGAACTGAAGGAGCGCGGCATCCTCATCAAGACCGAAGAGGGGCGCCTCGCCACCCGTGAACAATGCATCGGCGAATACCGGATATGCGAAGCGATCCGGGAAGGGAAGGGGACCACGGCGCCGCTCCTTACCCATAGGATCGACTTCCATGAATATCAGGAACGGGTCGGCTTCGAACTCTCCCCCGGCCAGAAAGCGGCAAGCGAGGCGATCCTCACCTCATCGGACCGGTTCCTCGCCATACAGGGCTATGCCGGCGTCGGCAAGACCACCTTCCTCCAGCATAGCGCCGGACAACTCGCGGGAGATGGATATGCCGTCCGGGGCTTTGCCCCCAGCGCCGCGGCGGCCGACATCCTCCAGAAGGAGACCGGCATCCCCAGCCAGACTCTCGACCGCTTCCTCCTGAATGCCGGCAACCTGGAAACGACGCCCGACCGGCGGGAAGTCTGGATCGTAGATGAAGCATCCATGGTCTCCACCCGCAAGATGCACCAACTCGTAGAGGCGGCCCAACGGCATGACGCCAAACTGATCCTCCTGGGCGACACCAAACAACTCTCCGGCATCGAGGCGGGCGCCGCCTTCGAACAACTGCAGAAGGAGTCGGGTATCCATACCGTACAGGTCACCGAGATAAACCGGCAGAAACTGACCGACCGCGACCTCGAGAAACTGGAGAAAGCGGGCCTCAGTCAGGACGAGATCGCCAAGAAGCAAGGGGTCGTCGAACTTTACCGTGAGGCGGTCTACGACCTCTATGACGGGAAACCGGCCGACGCGCTCAGTAAAATAACGGTCCACGAGATCAAGAACCCCGACGACCGCCGCGGCCAGCTCGTGAAAGACTACTTCACCTACCGCGATACCGACAAAGCCGACCCCACCAAAACGAAAGGTACCCTGATCGTGACCAGCCGTAACGCCGAGAAAGCGGCGCTGAACGACGCCATCCGCTCGACCCTCAAGGATCGCGGCGAGCTCACCGGTCCCGAACTGAAGGCGAACACCCTCTCCGCCAAGAACATGACCGCCGTCGAAACACAGCAGGCCCGCCACTACGGAGTAGGGGACACGATCCAATTCCGTTCCGGCCTCAAGGAACACGGCATCAAAAGCGGCGACTACGGCGCCGTAACGGCAGTATCCGAGAAGGACAACACCCTTACCGTCGAAGTAGGGGGCCGCAGCACGACCATCCCCCTGACCACCACCACCCATGAAGAGCGGACCCTGACCCCGGCACAGAAAGCCGACCCGTCCGAATACCGGCCGGGCGAAACCGTGACCTTCAACCGCAACTACCCCAAGGAGAACATCAAGCACGGCGATACCTTCCGGATAGAGCGCACCGAAAGCGGGAAGGTCCACCTCACCGCACCGGACGGCAGCCGCCGGACCTGGACCCCGACCCGCCCAAACGGCCGGCCCTACGACATCACCATATCGAAAGAGAAAGAATCGGGCCTTGCCATCACCGCCTACCGGAGCGAAGAGATCGGCCTGCAGAAGGGAGACCTCATCCGCTTCACCGAGAACATCAATAAGCCCAATCAGTCCCCCGGCCAGCCGAAAGAACGGGAATTCGTGAACGGCACGACCGCCACCGTGGTCGAAGTGAAGAACGGCATCGCCCTCATAGACTATAACGGCGACCGGAAAGAACTCGACCTCCGGAGCGCCCGTACCCAACACATAGAACACGCCTACTGCTCCACGGCCTACAGCAGTCAGGGAGCGACCGCCGACCGCGTCCTGATCGCCGCCGACACCCAAAAGGACAAGATGCTCCTCGGCGAGAAGACCGGCCTCGTAGCCCTCACCCGCGGCAAACACGAAGCGGTCGTCTATACCGACAACCGGGAGAAACTGACCGAAGCCTTCGGGAAGAAACAGGGGCAGGAATACGCCCTCACCATGAAACCGGAACGGGAACCGGCCCCGATACAACAAAGTTCTCCACAGAGAGCGGTAGAAACGAGGGAGATCAAAAAAATCTCCGAGCAAGTATCGCGGCCCGACCTGAGCGAGATGAAGGAGCTTCGGTCGAGAGAATATCTGTTGCTGCCCAAGGATACCGAGAAAAAACAAGAAGAACATGACCGGATCATAAGAAAATTCAAAGAGGCACGAGAAAAGGATCCGCCAAAACCGAAAAAAGGAATAGAACATGTCAGAGAGTTATAGCAGGCAAGCGAGGATAAAAATCAAGAAGGAGAATGCATCATGGAGCTTGATCGCGATGATGAGAGAAAACCAAGCGACCCAAGAAAACCGGAAGATCCATTCGAGCGGTTGGAACGAAGGAAACGAGAAAGGGAGGCCGAGGCCATGAAAGAGGAAAAGGCTATTCGGGAAGTAATTCAAGACGAGCTCAGAAAAGGACTTAATGAGATCAAAGGATCATTTCCCCAGCAGCAGAACATCTCCTACGACGAGTCGAAGATAAAGTCCATAGTCGAAGCCACGGCCACGCAAATAGAAGGAAAGGTGGCGACCATAGTAACCAACGCCACAGCCCATAAACCGATGGTCTATAAAGTTCTTTGGGGCGTAGTCGGTATCCTCACGATACTCTGTGCGTTACAGACTTTTAGCTGGCTGGGGACGAAAAGCGATCGACTGTCTCCCGCCAACGCCAAAGTCTTCGACTGCATGCAATTTCAGTGGCGCGAAGATGGTCCGTGGGTAAGAATGGTCGGCAACTCATGGGTTGCTGACGAAGAAAGCAAGACCGAAGATGGCTTGACCAAGATCAGATGCAAGCCCGGGTGCGAGGACATTTGCAAACCTTGGTGTCCCAAGGAAGAAAGAGATGCCGACGGTAAATGCGGCAACAAGGCTCTTCTACGGGAATTGAAAGCAGCCCAAGAAGAAATGCTCAGGCAGAAACACTAACCGGGAGAGGGCCTTTCATTCTTCCGATGAGAGGCTCAAAAAGATAGTGTAACATCATTTCTGTAAATTTGGTTTTGAGCCAGCGGGGCAAAAAATT
>CALMRE010000266.1 GCA_937871295.1 uncultured bacterium
AGGATGCGGCCGAGCTGCACGCGGCTGACGAACGCGACCGCGCGCCATTTCCCGTCGCTGTCTTTGGTCATGTTATGAACGATGGAATGGGTATGGAGCTGCGGATCGATCTGATAGGAGCCGTCGGGCATCCTGACGGGGCGGGAAGAGTCGTGCGTGAAACTGGATACCACGAGGTTTCCGGTCTTTTCGGTGCCGACGAGTTTCCTTTCCTTATATATATTGACGGCGGCGCATTCCTTCTCAAGCCATCTGATCGTTTCGCGCTGCGCTTCCTGATGCGCCTGTAACATGTCCCGTCTGACCGCGGGATCTTCACTGCAAAAGGCGAGGACGCTGACGCTCTTCGGCGCGGAAAAGGTCAGGTCCTGTCCCCCGGCGTGGACGAGTTCGCCTTTCGGCTTTCCGCCGGGGTGGTCTTTATCTTCTATCAGTCTGAATTTCTTGGCTATCTGCGTTCCATCGGGGAGTTCCCCTGCGTACAGCTTGTGGTAGACGCTCTCGGAGTACGGTCGCCCCACGATCCCTATCTCCTCCGCGCCGCGCCCCTGAAATTCGGCCCGCTCGTATTCCTTGGCGTAGTAGGCGTCCTTTTCGTAATAGCTGCCGGCGCGCGCCCGGTGGAGGGATACGACCATACCCCCTACCCTACCGGCGGTTCATCATCATCGGAGAGGGATCCGGCCTCCGGCACGATGGCCGGGTCCTCTTTCGCGGGCGGCTTCACCGCAGGCGCTCCGCGCTGTATGGAGAAGTCGACCGCCTCGAACGCCGGGGCCTGCGCCTTTCTTTGTATGATGGGGAATTCCGTTCTCACTATCGGGAAGTTCCCCTCCACTTTGATATAGGCTATCCGTTCATCGAGATTCATGATCTCGGAGGGGAGGACGATCTCTTTCTTCGTTCGTTGTTTGGTCACATTCTTGCCGTTTGTCTGTACTACGAAAGAGCCTTTCTGACTGATCGAGGAGACATGTTCGTAGATCTCCTGTTCTCCGAGTTTCTTCGACATGTATTCCGCGGTGGTCGGGTCGGAGGTCCGGTAGATCACCCAAGTCAGGCAGTTGGACAGGAGACTGGCGGCCGTTTCTTCTCCGAATACATCGCGGAGTTGGTTGATATTCTGGAGGCCGATGAGAACGCAGGCGCCGTATTTCCGTCCTTTATCCATGATCGTCTCTATCTGAACGCGCGGGAGGCTCGACAGTTCATCGAGGCTGATCCAGATACGGCGGTCCCGGTCGGGTTCCAGGGATAAGAGGAAGGTGCCGATGCGGTCTATGGCGAAGGCAAGGAGCGGAGCGAGGGTCGCCTGTTGCGCTTGCCGCGAGGTTATGAATATCCAGCTGTCCGAGTCTTCCGTCACCCATTTTCGGAGGGAGAAATCGTTCGCTTCGCCGCCGTCTTTAAGGTACCCGAGTATGCGCATTTTGGTGGTGAGGGTGGAGCGGACATTCGATGAGGTTTTGGGATCCGTTCCCCGTCCGATATGGGAGGCGCCTTCCGTGCCTTCGAGCATTGCCGCCAATTCTTCCATCGGTGCTTTCGATACATAGTAGTAGAGGTGTTCGTTCGTTTCCTGTCCCGTTTCTATGAGTCGTTTCATCAGGCTTGCGAGCACCGATTGCGCCGCTTCGACGAAGTAGGGACTGGCGTCTCCCTTCGATTTCGGTATGAGGGTCGCCGCGACGCTGTCGAGGTCGTACATTTGATCGATCTCTTTGAAGAGGGACCACCCTTTCGTGACGACGCTCCGCTTGTCGAGCGGGTTGAATATGATGTCCTTGTCTTTGCGGTAAAACACCTCTACGAATTCACCGGAGATGTCATATACTATGGCTCGCTGTCCGGCGTTTCTCGCCTGTTCCAGCAGTTCCTTTATACCGAGACTCTTACCGCTCCCGATACTGCCGCCGAGGAAGATATGCCTCGTTTCGCTATGAATGGGAAGAGGGACGCCCGCGATAACGAGCGGCCCTTTCTTTCCCGCTCTTTCAAGTTCTTTTTTCAATTGTTCGGCGCCGGTCATGCGGCTACCGCGGATGTATTCTTCGTTGCTGTTCGAGCCTTTGGATAACCGTTTTACTACAAGGTAGATCATCGCAATAAAGACTATCGTTGAGATGATATTAATGATGATGCCAATGCCGCCGACATAGCAGAACATAAGAAATAGCGCCGTCAATAGTGCTCGGCTTCCTATCCACAGGAAACGGTTCGCGGCATCCTTGAAGATGGCCTTCCGATACTTTACACGGACAAGATATGCTATCAGCGGTATCGCTACCGCCAACAGGAATGTTATCCTGCCGATCTGCACGGAGTTCGCATTCGGTATGCCGAACAATATTACAAGATGCACGGTACATAGTGAGATGAACAGCATCACATAGAAGCTGCCGTGGTTGGTGTCGAAGATGTGTTTGCTTCCTTCAGTTAGATATTCTGTTGCTTTGTTCATTATGGTTTCTTCGCTCCTTTGTTATCCGATTTCTGATCTTTCGCGCTATCGGACGGTTCGTCTTCTTTGTCGTCTTCCCTGATATCCAATACCGGGCATACGCGGTCTTTATATTTCGCGTCTACATTCTTCTTTATCTCATCCAATTGTTCTTTTGTAAGCTTACCATCGAACCTTATTTTGTCTCTAAAATGAACTTTACATGCATACAATAGAATCAAGTTCAACGATCTCGGGATGATGGTTCCAACAAACCTGACGACCATATCCATGCGGTCGTAGACCGCCACCATATTGCTGTTCGTTCGTTTAATCGTTTCGATGATCGCGGAAGTCGCTTCAACCTGTGTGTTCGATCTGATCTCCGATAAGGTCGCCGCCTGTTTCTGCCGTTCGATGATAACGGCTACTTGTGACTCTATGCGCTCAAGTGTAGCAAGGCTTTTACCGTCTATTCTGCTCTGCTCTCCCGCTTCCCGCGCTTTCTGTTCACGCTCCCAACTTAGCCCTTTTTCTATGAGGTCTTCTATCGCGGCCGATTTACTCAATGGCCCTGCAGACCGCGCCTTTATGATATCGGTTGTCGATACCGATAGCATGATGTTGTGTCTCAGTTTTTTGCTTGACATAACTAGCTCCTTATATTGGTAATACACAAATGTGTGTATAAAATACGCAGAAAACGCACCGTTGTGTTAATGTGGGATTTCGGGCTGTTATGACGCGAAGCGTCGCAACAGGTGTGATTCAATTGGGTGGGGGAGAGACGGCTTCGCCGTGTCACCACCACACATTGAAGCCGAGGGAGTCGGATGATGCGTAGCATCGCTCCGGCGACCGTTCCCAATCCACTGGAGCCGAGTGCGCAGCACGCA
>CALMRE010000267.1 GCA_937871295.1 uncultured bacterium
TGACGGAGTCTACAAACAAGACACTTGGGAATGGAACGGATCTAGCTGGAAATTGATAATACCAACCGATCTTGAAGGCGATGGGAACCCAGCTCCTAGGTCAAATCACACTATAGTCTTCGACTCCATCAGAGGAAAGATATTGCTTTGGGGGGGAGCAGCAACGAACACGTCACGATACGATGACTTCTGGGAGTGGAACGGCGTGCGTTGGAAAAAAATCCAGCCCGCCGACCCTGATGGAGATGGAAACCCCGCGCCGAGATTGAGCCATGCCATGAGTTACGACATTAGTAGCAAGAAAGCCATTCTGTTTGGCGGTAGTACATGGGATGGTAATCTTTCAGATACTTGGGAATGGGACAGCGGAGCCAATGGCCGGCCCGCCCACCTCATGGAAACCGTTTTCGCCTCATCGGGCGCCAGCACATCCGAAACCACCCTCATGTCCATCACCGGGACCTTCTACGCCGGCGGAACCGGCTATTCCGGCCCCAACTGCGGCGCGATAAACGGCGCCAAAATGATGGTCTGGAACACCGCCTACAAAAACGGCGCATGGCTCGATATCGCCGCCAATACCGCCACCAGTACCACCCCCCAGAAAATATCCTTCACCACCACCGACCCCTCCCTCATGAACCACCTCTTCTTCGGCGACAATCGCTCCATCAACATCGCCGTCGCACCCATCTCCACGAACGGCTGCGGCACCGACATGGGCTCCATCTCTACCGACTACGCTGAAGTGACCGTTCGTTACTCCATCGACCCGGAAGCCCTACCGCCCGATGTAGAGCCATCGGACCACTACTACATCAGCCCCGACACCAAGACATGGCAGAATGCACGCCAGACCTGCCGGAACATGGGCGGCGATCTGGTCATCATCAACAGCGACCTCGAACAACGCAACCTTGAGACCCTCCTTGATCCCACTGTTAATTACTGGATCGGCGCTACCGATTCGGCGACAGAGGGCGATTGGCGTTGGGTTGACGGCACACGATTCTGGCTGGGGACTGCATCGGGAACCGCCTACGGTTATCAGAATTGGTATCCAGCCCAACCTGATGATTATTCCGCTGTTCAAGATCATGCAAGAATATGGGCGAATCTGGGGTTCAAGTGGGATGATGCCGATGGTAACGGATCGGCCTACTACATCTGTGAGTTCTCCGACGAATTCCTGACCTGCGGCGATGGCATCCGGCAGGAATACGAGGAATGCGATGACGGGAACACCGATAACACCGATGACTGCGTAAGTTGCAAAAATGCATTCTGCGGTGACGGCCACCTTCAAGCCGGCGTTGAGGAATGCGATGACGGGAACACCGTCAATACCGACGCCTGCGTACAATGTAAGCCCGCCGCCTGCGGTGACGGTTTTGTCTGGGCGGGCAACGAGCAGTGCGATGACGGGAACGATATCGACACCGACGCGTGTATCTCTTGCGTGACTGCGATCTGCGGAGATGGCATCATCCGAACCGGCGTCGAAGAGTGCGATGACGCCAATATCGATAACAGTGACGACTGTGTTGCCCCGTGCAAGATCGCGGTTTGCGGCGACGGATATCGCTGGGAAAGCATGGAAACCTGTGACGACGGAAACACGGTGGACGGCGATTACTGTAACAGCGACTGTAGCAATTATTTGATCCCGACCAACAAGATCATTGTGACTGCATTCGGAGATATCAATCGAGACGGATGGGCACCAACCGAGGATATCTGTCCCGGCCTTGTCGATCTGACCGGAAAACTTTGTAGTCCCGATGATTATAGCGAAACGAATACCGAATACTACATCGCCGCAAAACAGGCGTATGTATTCTTCGACTCAAACAATTTTAACAATTTCTATGGATTCAGTATAATACAAAATGGCACGGCAATCATTCAATATCCTCCGTATGATGGATCATATCCTAGTTCTTCAGAGCAACTCTGGGTGCTCGATGCGAACAACGACATCGGAAACATAACTGTGCGGATATTGGAGAATGGTATAGAGTACGATCCCTCTTGCGTGAAGGATTATCTCCGCATCTTTACCTGTAATTCTTTTTCTCACGGACCGGTACCTTCCAATTGCAACATCGAAGCAAGATATCAAGGCAGCGAACTTCCCGCAAGCGTCAACTATCCAACCAACCATATGGGGACACGATTCATTTCGGATACAACTAACACATATGATGGATTTAAGCTGTTGGCAAATGGTGTGACGTATATGTCTGATCCCTTTAACGACTATTTAAATGATATGGATCAGTACCTAGATATTGTTTCTCAGCAATCACCAACTAACATTTCCTTTCAAATACTTTCTCTTGAACATCAATTCTATTATTTGCCAACATCACGAACCGGCGATTATCTATTCCTCTACAGTTGTCCGCCGCAATGACCATTATTTCGAGGTGTCCGCTATGAAAATCCTCTTCATCACTCCCCACAAAGGCGAATCGGCGAAGAACGCCGTTACACTGCCCCCGTTCGACGGCACGGTGACGGTCGACACGCTCGACCTGCGCGGCGACGACCTCAACGCGATGCCGTTTTCCGCGGTGCGGGCGCTCCTTGAGAAGCACCGCGACCGGATCGCGGCGGCCGACATCCTCCATTCGTTCAGCGCCGTCGCACTTATCCTGCGGCCCCTTTTCCCGACGACGCTCATCGTGACGCTTCCCGACACGAAGACGGTCGCCTCCTTCCTCCCCCACCCCGGCGAACCGGGTATCGAGTTGCTTCCCGCCGCCGAATGCCGCGACGCCGCGACACTGACCACCCACTACACCCGTATCCTCAACAACAAGAAACGGCGCGACAAACGGCCGTGGGGTTCGTGGGAATCGCTCCGGCTCATGGATGACCATAAAGTGAAGCATATTTATGTCGCCCCCGGCGAGAAACTGTCGCTTCAACTGCACCACCGCCGCAGCGAGGTCTGGACCGTCGTCGCCGGGTCCGGCACCATCACCGTCGGCGATCAGGCGCTTCCGGCCGTACCCGGCACGGTCTTCATCATCGGCAAAGAGCAGGTTCACCGCGCCGAGGGGGGCCCCGACGGGCTCCATTTTATCGAAGTGCAGACCGGCGACTATCTGGGCGAGGATGACATAGTCCGTCTCGAGGACCGGTACGGCCGCTCCTGAATCGCCCTCCCGAAACCACGAAAACACCCGAAATGTGAAGAAAAAACTTGACGAAAGACCCTATTATAATTAACTCTAGGTGCTTGCGATTTTAAGCGCTACGATCATCGGAGGAACGTATGGCATTTTACACGAGTGACAAGTTACGGAATGTGTGCGTCGCCGGACACGGCACCTCGGGCAAGACCACCCTCGTCGAGTCGCTACTGTTCCAGAGCGGCATCATCAACCGTCAGGGGACGGTCGAGACGGGCAACACGGTGTCCGATTTCACCGAAGAGGAGACCAACCGGGGCATCTCGATATCGGCGGCGGTCTGTTCGGTCGAATATCGCAAGAACCTCATCTGTCTGGTCGATGTGCCGGGCTACTTCGACTTCGCGGGCGAGCAGGCGGCGGTCATGCCGTTCTGCGAGTCGGCCCTGCTGACGGTCAAAGGGACCTCGGGGATCGATGTCGGGACCGAGAAGGCGTTCAACCTCGCGCGCCGCTACGACCGGTCGGTCGCCTTTTTCGTCAACGAGATGGATAAAGAGAACCTCGCGATGGACGAAGCCATCGACGGCATCGAATCGACGCTGGGCATCCATGTCGCCCCGATGAGTTTCCCCGCCGCGGTCGGCCCCAACGCCGATTCGGTGGTCGACGTGCTCAGAGGCAAGGTATTCAAATATGTCGACGGCAAACGGGCGGGCGAAAGCGCTCTTTCGGGCGACGCCGCGAACATGGCGGCCGAATACAAGACCAAACTCATGGAGGCGGTCGCCGAAAGCGACGAGGCGCTCATGGAGAAATATTTCGCCGACGGCGCGCTCACCGACGAAGAGGTCACCACCGGTCTGGTCAAGGCCTTCGCCAAGGGGACGCTGTTCCCGCTCTTCTTCGGCGCCCCGAACAAGGGGATCGGCACCGATCTGGTGCTCGAGGCCATTTCCGATTTCTTCCCCACCCCGGACAACAAGAAGGATATCACCTACCCCGAAGCGACCGTCACCTTGAACCCGGCCGAGCCGCCGCGCGCCATCGTATTCAAGGTCAATGTCATCCCGCAGTTCGGCGAGGTCTTCCTCTTCAAGGTCCTCTCCGGCGAGATCGACGAGGCGACCGAATATTATAATGTCAACTCGTCCTCCTCCGAAAAATTCGGCCAGTTGTTCGTGGTGCGCGGCAAGGATCGCGTCGCGGTCAACAAGGCGGTCGCCGGCCAGATCGCGGCCACCGTGAAACTCAAGAGCACCAAGACGGGCGACCAGTTCGTCAAGGACAAGAACGCCCAGCCGATAACGACCAAGCTCATCGAATGGCCCGAAGCGATAGTCCGCGGCGCCTTCGTCGGCGAATCGAAAGAGGACGCCGACAAGGTGGCGACCAACCTGCGCAAGATGCAGGTCGAGGACGCATCGTTCCGCCTGATCGCCGATCCGGAACTCAAACAGCTGTTCGTCGACGGACTCGGGGAACTCCACCTCGACGTACTCGCGCGGAAACTGCGCAACCAGTACAAACTCAGTGTCCGCATCGAAGAACCGAAGATACCCTACCGCGAGACGATACGCGGCAACGCCGAGACCAGTTACCGCCACAAAAAGCAGACGGGCGGGTCGGGTCAGTTCGCCGAGGTCCATCTGCGCGTCGAACCGAATCCGGAAGGGTTCGAGTTCGTCAACGCCATCGTCGGCGGCGTCATCTCCGGCCGCTTCATCCCGGCGGTCGAAAAGGGCGTCCGCGAGGTGATGGAGGACGGCGTGTTCGCCGGGTACAAATTCATCAACTGCCGCACCACCCTGTTCTTCGGCAAGGAGCACGAGGTCGATTCGAACGAAATGGCGTTCAAGATAGCGGCCTCGCAGGCCTTCAAGGACGCCATCATGAAGGCGAAGCCGATACTGCTCGAACCGATCTATATCATCGAGATAACGGTGCCCGATGAATACGCCGGGGCGATCATGGGAGACATCTCCAGCCGCCGCGGCAAACCGCAGGGGATGGAGGCGCGCGGCAAACAGCAGACCATCAAGGCGCTCATCCCGCTCAAGGAGATCCACGGCTACTCGACGCAACTCCGCTCCATGACCAACGGCCGCGGCGTCTACACCATCACCTTCTCCCACTACGATCCGGTGCCGCCGGACATCCAGCAGCGCCTCATGGACGAATATCAGAAATCGCGTTCTCAGCAGGGTTGATCCTTTTTCACGGCATTTTTGACGGAGGGGTCCGGTGAACATGCGGCGCCTTTGGTTCGTTCCTCTCTGCGGCCTGCTGGCCGCGAGCCTTATCTCCACCGCCTGCAGGAAGAAGACCGACGAGGAGCCGGCGCCCGGCGCGGCGGAACCGGAAAAAGAGAAGAAAGAGGAGGTCTACAACATCGAGATCGCCTCCTCTCCCGTCGTCGGTATCCCCGATGCGCCGGTGACCGTCTTCAATTTCTCCGACTTCGAGTGTCCTTTTTCCAAGCGCACCTTCGACACGATGGAGCGCCTGCTCAAGAAATACGACGGGCGGATCGCCTATGTCTACAAGCACTACCCGCTCGCCACCCACAAGGAGGCGCGCCGCGCCGCCAAAGCGGCCATCGCCGCCGCGAAACAGGACAAGTTCATCGAGATGTACCGGAAACTCTTCGAGAACGGTCAGTCGATAAGCGCGGACAATCTCACCCTCTGGGCACAGGAACTGGGACTCGATACCGAACGGTTCGCCAAGGACTACGCCGACCCCGACAGCGACCGCCTGCTTCATGAGGATGTCACGCAGGGGAACATCTTCGGCGTCCGCGGCACCCCCACTCTGTTCATCAACGGCCGCCGTCTTTCGGGCGCCAATTCGCAGCAACTCGAACAGCTCGTCGAAGAGGAACTGGAAAAGGGAGAGGCGCTCGCGAAGCGGGGCATCAAGAACATCTACGGCGAACTGACGCGCGAAGGACTTTCCCGCTATGTGCCGCCCAAACGGCCGCTGCCGGTCGTGCCCGCCGATGTCTACGCGGTCGATCTGCCGCCGCACGCGCCGGTATGGGGCCCGCCGGATGCGCCGGTGACGGTGGTGCTGTTCACCGATTTCGAATGTCCGTTCTGCGGCCGCATGCACGAGACCTTCACCCAACTGAAAAAGGATTTTGACGGCATGCTGCGGATAGTGTTCGTCAACCTGCCGCTCAAATTCCACAACCTCGCGGTGCCGGCCGCCAAAGCGGCGCTGGCCGCCGGACAGCAGGAAAAGTTCTGGGAGATGCACGACCGGCTTTTCGCCGATCAGGTCGAGTGGAAGAAAGGGACCAATTTCGATATGTACCTCGACGGTCTGGCGCAGGAACTGAAGATCGATGTGGTGAAGTTCAAGAAGGACATGGAAGACCCGCGCACCATGGAGATCATCCATCGCGATCTCGCCTTCGCCGATACCGTCGGCGTCCGCGGCACCCCCGGCATCTTCATCAACGGCCGCTACGCGAGCGGCGCCTTCCCGCTGGAGACCTTCCAGAAGACCATCCGCGAGGAATTGGAACGGGCGCGGCCGCTTATGGAAAAAGGGCTGAAGGGCGATCCGCTGTACTACGAACTCATCCGGGAAGGCAAAGCATCGGTCTTCATCAGTCAGCCCGTCCCGGAAGACCCCGACCGGATATACACGGTCAAAGTGACCGGGCAGGAACCATCGGCCGGGAAAAAGAATGCGCCGGTCACTCTGATAGAATTCACCGATCTTCAGTGCACCCACTGCGCCGCCGCCGCCGCCGCGGTCGACGCGCTGCAGAAAGAATACCGTGATTCGGTCCGCGTTATCTACAAACAATTCCCGCTCGGCCGGCAGCACCCCGCCGCCGAACCGGCGGCGCGTCTGCTGCTCGCGGTCAAAAGGCTGTACGGCGACGACCGCTATCAGACGCTCCGCGCCAAACTGCTCGCCGCCCGGACGGAATGGATCGTCGCGGCGCCGGCCCCGTTTTTCGAGAAGTATGCGAAGGAGATGAAACTCGACTGGTCGAAGATACAGCCGGAGACCGCTTCGGCCGCCGTCGACGAACTGCTCAAGGAAGATCGCGCCGAAGCGGCCAAGAACGGCGTCCGCGCCGCGCCGACGCTTTTCATCAACGGCCGGAAACTCAACGGTCCGCAATCGCCGGAACGGCTCAAAGCGCTCGTCGAGCAGTTGCACACACCGAAAAAATAACTGATACGCCGGGGGTCCGCGGGATCATCCGCGCAGATACCGAGATGCGCTCTTACTTGAGCGCCTTCTTCGATTTCTTGTAGTATTTGTTGTCTTCCGGAACGAGCGTCATGACCTCTTTGAACTTCTCCTTCGCCTTGTCGGGATCGGTCTCCTTGAGCGACACCGCCTCCATATAGAGCGTCTTGGCCTTGGCCTCGTCGTAGTCGCCGCCGCCCGAGGCTTTCTTTGATCCAGAATCGCCGCCGCCGGAGGCGAATTCATCTTCGCCGCCCGAGGCTTTCTTCGAACCGCCGCCGTCCTTTTTGAGTTCGGCCAGTTCGTCCTTCAGTTTGCCGCCCGATATCTGTTTATCGAAAATGATGGCCTTCTTGCTGTCCTTGTCTTCATAGGCCTTCTTGAATTTCTTTATCCGCTCGATGAGGTCCTTCGCCTTTTTGGAGACCTTTTTGTCGGCACCGCCGGCGACGAGTTCAAGGCGGGAAACGGCGCCGTCGAAGTCCTTCGAGAGGTAGGTGTCCACCGCGCCCTGAATGTCGTCCATCGTGTATTCGGTCTTGGCCTCGACGATCGGTTCGGGCTTGGGTTCCGGTTTTTTCACAACGACCGGACGGGGTTTCGGTTTCGCCTTTATCTTACCCTTGCTGATGAGCTCCTGCTTGCGCTTCTCGCGTTCGGCCTGTTCTTTGGCCTGTTCTTTTTTCTTCTCCTCTTTCTCTTTCGCGACGGTCGTCTGGATGGTCTCGACCTTCTGCGCGCCGACCTGCGCCTTGAGCGACGCCATCAGTTCGTTCGCCTTCTTACTGGTGGGATCCTCGACCAGCAGGGCCGATATCCGGCGGACCGCGTCGTCGCTCTTGCCGTTCTTGATGAGTTCTTCGATGGCCGTTATCTCCCAACTCTCGACCTTCTCCTTGCCGACCAGCGCAATCATCTCAGGGTAGAACAGCGAATCGTCGGGTATCTTCCTGAAGGCGGCATCCGAATCTTCGATCTTGTTCTCCAGCATGAGTTTCCGGCCCTGTTCGAAGTTGGCCGAATGGACCTTCTCCTTCTGCGCCAGTTCTTTGTTCTTGGTCACCTCGCGGGTCTTGACGCCCGGATATTTGAAGATGAAGGCGTCTATCAGTTTCTCCGCCTCGGCGAAACCGTTCTCTTCCAGCAGTTTGTCGATGCTGTCAAGCATATCTTCCTGCTCAAGTTTGAGCTGGAGCTGTTTCTGCTGCTGCTGTTGGGTGTAGAACAGGTAGGAGCCGCCGCCGCCGACGATGAGCACCATCAGGATCGCGACCCACGCGACCACCGGCGTGCGCGATTTGACGATGACCTCGCCGCCCTCGGCCGCGAGTATGGTCTTGCGGGAATACTTTTCCTTGAGGTTCGCATTCATTATCTCGAACCGTATGGTGCGCGCTCCGGCGGTGATCAGGTCGCCGTCGAAAAGGACCACGGAGGTCTCCTTCTTGCCGTTGACGCGGATACCGTTGCCGCTTCCCATGTCCTCGGCCTTGAAACCGTCGGTGTCGCGGACGATCTTGAAATGTTTGCGGGACACCGAGATATCGCTGATGACGAAATCGTTGTCGAGACTGCGGCCGGCGACGACCTCGTCACGGGTGAGTTCAAGCGCCTTGCCCTCATCCTTGCCGTCGATGATGATGATGCGGGCGTCGGCGTTCTGCCCCGAAAGCGAGGCGAGATCGATGATGGCGGTCTTTTCGGCGGCCATCCCCTCACCTTCGTCCTCATCCTCGTCACCGAGCATCGGGATGCCTCCCGCCGGCGCCGCCGGGGGCTTCTGCGCCGCGGTGGGACGGGGGGGCGGCGGCGGGGGCGGCGTCATAGGGGAAGGTTCGGCGGCGAGCCCTTCTTTTTTGGCTTTCTCCGCCTTTATCTTTTCGGCCAGTTTTTTGAGATACTCTTTGTCGATGGCCGGCTTGCCGCCTTCCACTTTCTTTTCATCCATGGTCAGACCTCTCTTTCGGTTCAATTTGATACAACAGTCGCCGCTATTTTTCAGAAAGAATCCTGAAAGTCAACAATTTGCCGAATAATTATAGAGTGCTCAACGACCGGCGACGGCTCGAATAATTTTTTTACCGATACCGGCTCGGGAAAATTGCCAATCGCGCGGGTACGATATATAATCGGCGCGCATTAGAGGTGTCGGACATGAAAGGAAAACACATCACCCTCGCCGTCACGGGAGCGATAGCCGCCTACAAGGCGGTCTTTCTGCTCCGCCTTCTTCGATCGGCGGGCGCCGAGGTACAGGTCATCGGCACCGCGAACTCTCTGCGCTTCGTGGGCCGCGAGACCTGGGAGGCTCTTTCGGGACGCCCCCCTCTTTTCGATCTCTGGGAAACGCCCGATCCCTCCAAGATCCCCCATATCATGCTGGCGCAGGAGGTCGATCTGGTCGTGGTCGCCCCGGCCACCGCCAACATTCTCGCCAAGGCGGCGGGCGGCATAGCCGACGATCTGGTCTCGACGGTGCTGCTGGCCGCGACGGTCCCGGTGCTCTTCGCCCCCTCCATGAATACCGCGATGTATGAAAGCCCCGCCACCCGGCGCAATATCGCGCTGCTTGCGGAGCAGGAACGCATCCATTTCATCGACTGCGCCTCGGGGTCGTTGGCCTGCGGCTCCGCGGGAAAAGGGCGCATGGCCGAACCGGAGACCATCTTCGGCCGCATACGCTATCTGCTGACACCCAAACGGTCCGAGAAACTGCGCTGGCTCATCGCCGCGGGAGCGACCCGCGAATACCTCGATCCGATACGCTTCATCACCAACGGCGCCAACGGCGCCACCGGCCGCGCCATAGCCGACGCCGCGTGGCGGCAGGGCGCCGAGGTAACGCTCGTCGCCGGGAACATGCCCGCGCCGCTTCCTTCCGACTATGCGGTGCGCCCCGTCACCAGCGCCGCCGATATGCACGCGGCGGTGACCGGACTCGCCCCGTTGTGCGATGTGCTGGTCATGAGCGCCGCGGTGGCCGACTACGCGCCGGTAAAAAGCGCCTCCAAATTGAAAAAGGGCGACCGGACGAAGGAGCTCTCGCTGGAAAGCACTCCCGATATACTTCTGGAGACGCTGCCGCTCATGGAGCGGCGCGCCCTCCGGGTCGGCTTCGCCGCCGAGACCGAGAACCTGCTGGAAAACGCCCGCGGCAAAATGGAGCGCAAAGCGCTCGATCTGATCGTCGCCAATCGGGTCTCCGCCTCGCACGATCCTTTCGGCGCACCCGATAACCGCGTCGTGCTGGTGACGCCGGGCGGCAACGAGGAACTCCCCCTCATGGATAAGGAGACGCTGGGGGAACTCATCGCCGACCGCATATATGATCTGGCCTTGCAGAAAAGGAGTCGCTGATGGAACGCCATTTCGCGGCGGGCGAGATAATCATCCGGCGCGACGAGATCGCCCCGCAACTGGTCCGGATACGCTCCGGCAAGGTGCGGTTCGAACTGCCGGGGCGGGCATGGGATCTTTCGGACGGGGATTTCTTCGGCGAAGAGGGCGTTTTTCTCAAAAAACCGGCCCCCTACACCGCCGCCGCCGCGATCGAGACCACGGTGGAATTGCTGGCTGAAGATGAAGCGGCCGCCTACCTCGCCGGTAATCCCGCCGCCGCACTGCTCGCGGTCCAGCGCACCGTCGCGCGACTTCACGAACCGACCGGCCCCCTGCTACCCGACAACCCGCGCTATCTGCGACTGCTCGGTCTGCTGCTGCCGCATGTCTCCGAGCAGGGAGAGCCCGGCGCCTTCTCAAAACTCTCGGTCACCTTACCGGATGTCGCCGCTCTTCTCGAGACCACGACCGAATCGGTCCGGACGCTGATCGCCGAGGCGGCCGCCTTGGGCGATCTGAAGCTCGACGCCGACACGATATCGGCCAGAGGAGCGGAACACCTTCGCGACCGCATCGCCGGGGTCCGCAACGCCTCCTATTTTCCTCCGGGTCCGCTTCGCCGTTTCGGCATCGGTCACTATAATTTGTTAAGTAGGATAGACCTGAAACAGGAAGGAACGACACCATGAAGATCCTCTGCCCTGCATGCAGCAGACAGTACACGATCGATGACAAGAACATACCCGAAAAGGGGTTGCTCGTGAAATGTTCGGTCTGCGGCGCCGAATTCCGCGCCCAGAAGGGCGGCGGGACCCCCGCGCCGGCGCCGGGCCCGGCGACGACCCTGACCCCCGAACCCGCCGCCGCTCCCGCGCCGGCTTCCCCGGGCGGCGACATCCCTTTGAGCGATCCGCTCGACGACCTTTTCAGCGGGATCGGCGACGACCCGGGCGGCGCGGAGGAACAGGAGAAACATACCAACGCCTCGATAGACCTCGACGCCCTGCGCCGCAAATACACCGATATCGTTTCCGACCGGGCGGAATCGCCCGCCGAAACGACCGGACAGAAGCGCATCGAAAAACCGGTGACGCGGACCGGCGACGCCACTATTCCCACCGCGACGGTCGATGATGCGGTCGATTCCCTCATCGAGCGGAACGAGGATTACGCTGCCGAACCGGCCCGGCCCGCTGCCGCCCCGACGACGCCCCTGCCGGCCGCCGCCGCGCCCAAAGAGGCAAACACCGCCGCGCCGCAGAAGGATCTCATCGACAGCCTTTTCGACGATATGGAAGGCGGCGTGGATGTCGATCAGGAGAAGACCCGGAATTACAACATGGACGCCATCTCCGCCCCGACCGAACCGAAACCGGCCGCAACGCGGATAGAAAAGAAAAGCGCGGAGAAACTGGCGCGGGCGCCGGAAGGCGTCGGCGCCGCGAAGAACGACGCGATGAGCGATCTGTTCAACGACATGTCCTCCGACGATCTCGAAAGGAGACTCATCGAAAAAAGCGTCATCATGGAGGCCGACGACCTTTCCGCCCTGCCCGCCGCCGGCACAGACGCGGAAAAGGCGGAAAAAGAGATATACCTGCGGAAACGGCAGACCAACGAAACGATCGGTCCCTTCCCCGAAAAGGAACTGGCCGCCATGATCGCGCGGCGCGAGGTGGGGAAGAACGATTTCATCAGTTACGACGGCATACGGTGGGAACCGTTACGCGACGCCGGCCCCGGCACCTTCGGCCAGAGCATCACCGCTTCGACCCAGCAGCCGGTGGAATCGGGCATGCGCGATCTCGACGACGCCCCGCAGGGCGGTATACGCCTCGCGATGTCCGACGGTTTCGCCTCAAAGAAGAAAGCGGCCCCTGCTCCGGCGGCGAGTTCCGGCGCCGACCTTTTCAACGATTCGATATCCACCTTTGACGAGGAATTGCTGAAAAAGCGCGACGCGATCGAACATACCATGATCCCCGAAACGCAGGGGGCCCTTTTCGACGTCACCGGACCGGGCACCACCCAGCCGGGGCCCGAGCGCAAGAAAAAGAAAAAGAAACGCAACCGCGCGCTGTTCGCCGTTAAGATAGCGGCGATGCTCGTCGTGGTCACTTCGGTCGCGACCGCCACCGCGTGGTGGTACAAGAACCGCAAACCGAAGGCCGATGTCCTTGAACGCATCAGCGAGACCATCGCCGAAACGACCGGCACCCTTTCCGATGTCCGCGAGGCGATCACCCGCGATTCGCGTCAGGATTACCTGAAGAGTCTCGGCATACTCAAGCAGTACATGCGCACCGAGGAGGTGCCGCCGGCGGTCGCCGGACTCGACGCTCAGGTCAAAATGCACCTGCTCCTTTCGTATCAGAAAAAGACCGAACCGGTCGAAACGGTCGCCGAACGGATAGATATCCTGTCCGACAAGCATCGCGACGACCCCGATCTGCTGAAGGCTCGCGCGCTCATCGCGCTGGCCCGCAAGGATGCGACCCGGGCGGTCGAGATCGTACAGCCCTTCAGCGAAAAGAACGATCCCGACATCATGTACATTCTGGGCATGGCCGCACAGGAACGCAAGGATCTGAAGAACGCCGAGACCTTCCTTAACGCCGGCTATATCGCGTCGGACGGCAAAAGCAACAAACTGGCCTACGCGCTCGCCGATCTCAAACTCTCGCAGGGCGATACCGAAGGCGCCGTCGCCTTCCTCAACAAGATCATCTCCAAGAGTCCCTATTACACCCGGGCCTACCTTAAAAAAGCGGAGGCGCTCGCCTACGAGAAAAAGAACATCGAGGAGGCGATAAAGTTCCTCGCCTCGATCGACGCGAACGTCCTTTCGCAGGCCGACGAGAACGAAAAGGCCCGCTACTACGCCATGCTCGCTGAAATGAATTACCGTCAGGGAAAGGTCGCCGACGCGATAGAGAACTATAAGCGCGTCATAGCCATCGAACGGGAGAATGTCCACTACCTCTGCGAATTGGCCGGGATCTATCAGGAGACCAATCAGGCCTCGCTCGCCCTCGAACACTACGAGAAGGCGCTCGCGGTCGATAACCGCTACATCCCCGCCATCATCGGCAAAGCCGAGATCTTCGTCCGCCTCAAGAAATACAACGAGGCCTTTCTCGAGATAGCCAAGATAGACATCGAAGCCAGCAAGGACCCCCGTCACCTCCTGCGGCTCGGCAATCTCTTCAACCAACAGCACGAACGCGAAAAAGCGCTCCAGCTTTATGAAAAGGCCATCAAACTCGACCCGGCGCTCATCGACGCCTATCTCGGCCGCATCTTCGTCTATCTGGAGATGAATATGCTGGCGGAGATCCGCAAGATCGTCGAGGATATCGGCGAACTCAACAAGGAGACCTACAGTTACTACCTCATCAAGGGTATCATCTACCATGCCGACGGCGAATACAAGAAGGCCGAAGAGGTCTTTCAGCGCTCACTGGAACTCAACCGGCAGGAGGATCCGCGCGTTTATTATTACTACGGACGATTCCTGCATGACCGCCAACTGTTCCCGAAGGCGTCCGAATATTTCGCGCTGGCCGTCGAACGCTCTCCCGACGATCCCGAATACCGCGTTTCTCTCGCGCGGTCGCTGGAACAGCAGAAGCTCCACAAGCAGATGCTGGCGGTGCTCGAGCCGGTAGAGGGAAACCAGAAGACCCACGCGAAGGCCTTCCAACTGCGCGCCGAGGCCAATCTGCGGCTGGGGAATCACGACGAGGCGCTCAAGTGGATAGACAAGGCGATACCCATCGACGCAAAGAACGCCTTCTTCTTCTTCAAAAAAGGAGAGATACTCTACCACCGCGAGGAATACAACCCCGCCATAGCGGCGATAGACACCGCGCTGCTGCTCGACATCAAGAGTTTCGACAGTTATGTCCTGTACGCGAAGATACTGCTCAAGCGGGGCGACTTCAAAACGGCGGTCGAGAAACTCGAAGAGGCGGAGCGCATAGACGCGACCAACCAGCAGGTCTTCCTGCTCAAGGGGATACTCTACAAGAATCTCGACAACTATCCCGAAGCGTTGCGCAACTTCCGCAGGATAAAGAAAAATCCCGAACTCGAAAGGGAGGCGCTGCTCGAGATCGGCGAATGCTACCTGAACCTCGAAAAGCCCGACGAGGCGATGAAATACTTTCTCAAAGCGGTTCAGGCGGGCAACAAGGCGGGCTATCGTTTCCTCGCCCGCATTTATTACGACCGCGGCAATCTGGACAAGGCGGCCACCTACTACCGTCAGGTCCTTTCGTCGTTCCCCGACGATCCAGAACCGATAAAACAGCTCGCCTACATCTTCAAGGAGCGCCAGAAATACGCCAAGGCGCGTTCCTATTTCAAGCGCTATCTTAAAACGCTCAAACCGGGCGACGCCGAACGGCAGATGATACAGGACGAGATCTATTACAGCGAAAAGAACATCGGCGGCGCGAAACTCTCGAAGATACGCAAGGAGGAGGAGGAGGAGGAACGGGTCGAGATACAGGAAGAAAAGGGAGATCCCTTTGAAGAGGAATCGGCAAGCGATATCGAAGAGGCGAAGAGACTCTACATGGAGGCCGTATCGCTGGTCGAATCGGACAAAAAGGGGGCGGAGCGTCTATTGAAGAGAGCCATGAAACTCTCCCCGGAAAGCAACCGCTACCACATAAAGGCGCGTAAACTCATCAAGAAAATGAAAGAGGACGAGGAGGATATCTGACCTCCCGCCCGTCCGTCACGGGACCTTTTCAGGACAATCGGCGAACATACAGAAAAGAGGCGGCGGCGTAGAGCGCCAGCGCGATCAGGAACACGGCGGTGAACCCCTGATTGATGCTGATGAGTACCGTCAGCACCGACGCGACCACCGAGAAAAAGCCGTTCACTCCCCAATAGACCGGCACCTCCGCTTCGGCGCTGCGCGCTATCAGAGCGGGGAACGGCATCCCCATAAAGAAGGCGAGCGTGCCGGTGAACAGCAGGGTCACCGCGAACCGTACCGCAAAGCCCTGATGCAGGGTCGCCGAAAGGACCGGGGGCATGAGCAGGATCGCCGCGAGCACGACCAGCGGCAGCAGAAGAATGAATCGACGACGCATCGCCGAGCTCAAACGGCCGCAGACGATACTGCCGATCCCCGACAACAGGAGCATCGAGAAGAGCACCACCGAAAGCGCGTAGACCGGGTGTCCCAGATAGAGCACCAGTTTCTGGGAAAGGGCTATTTCAATGGACATGAACGCAAGGCCGATGAACGAGAAATAGACAAGGGCGGCGGGCCGGGGCCGCGCCGTACCCCGCCGCGCGACGATGCGCAGCGGCACCAGCACCAACAGCAGGCCGAGCACCGCAAGTTCGGCAAGCAGCGCCAGCAATATCATCTGCCCCGACAATTCGTTGAAGGGGGCGACCGGACTGTAGATGCCCGTCAGCAGCGTCGAGAAACGCCGTATCTCGAAATAGAACGGATTATCGTCGGTCGGCGGTTCTACATTATAGGGATATTCGGCAACCATCCGCGAGAAATCGGCCGGCGGCGCATAGAGGAACTCCTCGAAGGTACGGGCCCACCCGAACTGACGGCCGGGCACTATGATCGGAAGGAATTTATTCTTTTCTATGAAACCCATGCCCCGCGCGATCTCTTCCCCGGTGAACCGTCCCTTCTTTATGGTGAGCACGGTGTAGTTCTGCGCCACGAAGTAGAAGATAGTGCCCTCAACGCCGGCGCCGAGACGGGCAAGCGCCTCGCGCGCGAGATTGAGCAGGCGCAGTTCATACCGCAGATTCAGTTTTTCGTCCGGCGCGAACCAGCGGGTCATCGTGAGCATACCCCCCTCGTTCAACTTGCCGTAATAGGAAAGGAACGCCTCGACGGTGTAGAGATTGTTCTCCGAAAGGGCGAAGGCCCCCGCCTGCGTCGACGAATAGGTATCCACTCCCGACAGTTGTATGAGGTCCCACGAACGCTCGGCCCGTTCAACGAAATGACGCCCCTCGTCGATGAATATCTCGACGCCCGGCATCCCGCCGCTGTAGATGCCGCCCGCATAGTCGGCGAATTTCCCGGCGACCGTGTCGACGATGACCGGGTTGATCTCGACCCCCTGCACCGAACGGACGCCGTAATGCCGCGCCGCGAGCAGGTCGAGCCCGCCGCCCGCGCCGATGTGAAGCGACGAATCGAAATCGCGCAGGGCGTAGGCGAAGGTGGTCGGCATATAGTCGTAGAACGAAAGATCCTGCGGGTATTTCATCATCGATGTATAGGCCCACGAATCGATGACGATGCCCTGCCGTTCGGGCCACGGGCGTCCTTCGGCGGTGAACCGTTCCGCGATGCCCCACAGTCCGCAGCCCGCGGCGAGCGTGCTGTCGGGGTCGCGGACGAAATCGACCTTGGAGAGGGAACTCCAGCCGGTGTGGGTGAGGGCGGTCGCCGGATCCTGCACATACCCGAGCATCTTGTCGCGCGGCGGATCGAGCGGAAAGGCGCCCGGCACGAAAAGAAGCGGCAGCAGCACCACGATACCCGCGGAGGCGGCGAGACGTTCCTGCGGCCGCCCGGCGCCGATGAGCGCGGCGGCGAACATCAACAGGACATTGATCGGCACCGCGAGCTGTCCGGGAAAATTATCGAAGAGGAACAGGAACAGAAAGGCCCCGAGCGCCGAACCGATGAGATTGGCGCCGTAGTAGAGGCCCGCCTCGCTCCGTTTGAGCGTGATGACGCGGGCGACCACCAGCCCGAGGAAGAAGAAGGGAAGGAACAGCAGCAGGACGATGACCGCCATTTCCATTATCTTCACGGCGTTGAGCAGACGCGACGGGAAGAGCAGTTCGCTCGCCGCCGCGACGCGGGTCATGAGCATATAAGCGCACCCCGTCGCGCCTCCCGCGAGGAGCATGAGCACGGGGGGGGCGGCGATGGGCCGGTCGCCGCGCAACGCCAGATAGACGCCCGCCACCGCGAAACCGAGCATCGCGGTGCTGATGATAAGAAAGCCGAAATGATACCAGAGGATCACGGAAAACACCTTGGTGAAGGAGAGTTCCACCGAAAGTATCGCCGTGGAGAACAGGAAAAAGGCGGTCAGTTCGCGACGCATGCGGTGTCACCTCCGATAACGGTCAGCGGAATTCGTCTGCCCGCGGCCCGAGCCGGTAAAGCCGGAGACCGCGTCTTTCATCTACCATATCCATGGACCCCAGAACGCGCAGAAAGGTTTCGTGATCGCACCGTTCATCGATGAGCGGCCATGCGGTGCAGAACAGTATCTTGAGCCAGTCCTCGTGTTCGACGAAATAATCGCTGCCGTGGAAACAGCCCCGCGCCGACCCGTGACAGGAATAGCGCTGCAATTCGACGATGTGGATCGGCATCCCGTCGCGTTCCGCCAGATATTCGCCGCTCCGGGGCAGCGTCATCGCCACACGCGCCCCCGGCTTCTCCCGGGCCGCCTGCGCGAGTATCTCGCGCAGCGCGATGGTGTCCTCCCGGAAGGAGGCGAACCCCTGCATGGCCCAGAGCGAAAGGAGCAGCATCACGGCGGTCGCCGCGATCGCCGTCCGCGGCCGCTCCGCCAGAAAGCGGGCAACGAACACCAGCAGAAAAAGCGACAACGGTATCAGATAATAATCGAACTTGCGGGGGAAATAGAGGAAAAAGAGGCTCCAGACCGCGACCGAGAGGAGCGAGAAGGCGAGAAAAGGATCGGCCGTCACCGTTTTCCGGTCGAGCGAACGGAAGGAGGCCGCGACCAGCAGCGCGAAGGCGACGGCGATCGCGTAGCCGAACCCGAACAGGCGCGCCGGCTCTATGGCGAACTGTTTGAGCAGATTCAGGAGCAGGGCGTCGGGGAACAGGCCGGTGAAAAGTATGACCGGCGTGGTCACCTCATAGAAAAGATCGTAGGTATGCGGCAGAAGGGTCTGCACGAAAAGAGGGAGCAGCAGCAGCAGCAACAGCACGCCCGCGCGGAAGGCGAGCCGCCGTTCGCCCCGGAAGAACCAGAGCACGAGGAACAGGGGAATGAACCCGAGGGCCGTCTCCTTGATCCATACCGCCGCGGCCAGAAGCAGCGCGCTTCCCCCCGCCCGCCAACGCTCATCGGCGCCGGAAAAAGCGACATAACCGGCGGCCAGCACCGCACAGAGCATCGGCAGTTCCACCTGCCCCACCGCGGAATAGGAGGCTTTCACCGGCATGAGAAGGGCCCACGGGACGGCTATCCACGCCGCGCGCCTGCCGATATGACGCCGCATCAGCAGGAAGAACAGCGTATTGACCCCGGCGCCGGCCACCACCGCGATAAGGCGCACCGCGGCCAGACGCTCC
This sequence comes from uncultured bacterium, assembly GCA_937871295.1. Classification (GTDB taxonomy): domain Bacteria; phylum UBP6; class UBA1177; order UBA1177; family JAKLFG01; genus CALMRE01. The sequence goes on from CALMRE010000267.1 coordinate 19,042, forward strand.
GCTCCGAGCGCGATGAGCGCGCCGGCAAGATAATTGAACAGCGGCGGAAAGAAGAACAGATCGCCGCTGCCGTAGAGGTCCAGCCAACCGCCCTGTTCCGCAAGACGCCGGGCCGTCGCCGCGTAGGCCACTTCGTCGTAACTGATGACGGGAAAACGGTAGGTCCACCACGCAACGGCGCCGTAGGCGATCAGCGAAACGAAGAACACCGCGACGGCTTCGGCCGCCCCTTTCCTTTCGCGGATCATGTCATAATAACTTTTTAAGGCCGTTCTTTTCGAGATATTCGGTCACCCGCCGCACCTCCTGATGATCGGCCAGATCGGCGGTGAAGAAGACATCGTCGGTGACAACGACCAGTTGTCCTTTCTTCCGTAATATATAGACCGGCCGGTCGGTCAGATTGACCACGAGGTTGCCGCTACTTTCAATGAAATGGACCGGGCCGCGCGTAGCATTATCCAGCGCGTCCTTGGGAAGCAGATCATAGTAGCCGGCCCAACTGCCGATGTCGTTCCAGCCGAAATCACCCGCCACCGAGAATATCGGCGCCGCGGTATGCTCCATGACCGCATAGTCTATCGAGATGGAGCGGACCGCGCCGTACTGCGCCGCCGCGATATCATCCAGATCGGTTATCGCATCCACGCCGGTGACGATGTCGGGAACCAGCGTCGTCAACTCGCGCGCCATGGTCGCCTGACGGAACAGGAAGATGCCGCCGTTCCACAGATAGTTCCCGCTCTTCACGAAGTTCTCGGCGCGCGCCCGGTCGGGCTTTTCCTCGAACCGTTTCACCGATAGAACGCCCGGGCTCAGCGGCTCACCGGTGTTGATGTAGCCGTACCCGGTCTCGGGGCGATCGGGACGGATCCCGATGGTGCCGATGCCGTCGACCGCATCGAGCGTCGCGAGCGCCGTCCGTATCGCGGCGCGGAAATCGTCGGGCCGCGCGATGTGATGATCGGCGGGCAGGACGATGACCCGATTATCCGTACCCCAATGTTTCTCGATGGCCCGCAGAGCGAGTGCGATACAGGGGGCGGTGTTGCGGCCGACCGGCTCGAAAAGCGTCCGGACACCCTCATAACGCCGCGCGTCGGCGAGGATGTGTGCGCGCTGTTTGACCGACGATACGATGAGGATATCGCGCGTCACCGGCATTATCCGTTCTATCGTCTCGGCCAGAAGGGTCTTTTCCGAAAAGAGCGCCAGTGACTGCTTCGCCCGATCCTCGCGTGAAAGCGGCCAGAACCGTTTGCCGCTGCCGCCCGCCATGATGACCGCGATGATGGCCATGGTGTCACCTCTAGTAAAAAAGAAATGGTGCCGGGGGTCGGACTCGAACCGACATGGTGTCACCACCACCGGATTTTGAGTCCGGCGCGTCTACCAATTTCACCACTCCGGCACCAACGGGCTCCCGATTGTATGGCCGCACCGGGTGTTGTCAACTTTTTCGAATTTTCAAAAATTTGCTTTTTCACCTGTTTTCACTAGAATGCCCCCGGCTTGATTGGTTGTTTAGAAAAGTCAAGAGGTTAGCCATGTTCACCGACTTGCGGAAGAAAAGCGGTTCGCTTATCATTTACCTTATGTTCGCCGCCATCATCGTCACTTTCGTCATCAGTTTCGGTCCCGGCGATCAAGGCTGTCAGGCTCAGCCGAACTGGGTGGTCACGGTCAACGGCGACACCATCACGCAGGCCGAGTTCCGCTTCACCTATAATAATTACTACGACTACCATCAGCGCATCGCGGCGATGATGAATCAGGAATTCAACGCCAAGACCGCCAAGGAGATGAACCTTTCCCAGAAGGCGCTCGACAGCCTCATCGAGGTCATGCTGATGGCGCAGGACGCCGACAAACTCGGGTTCGTCGCGACCGACGACGAGGTCCGCAAAGAGATAACCGACACCCCCTACTTCCAACAGAACGGCGCGTTCGACCGCGATCAGTACAACCGCTTCGTGCAGTTCCAGATGGGGATGACGGTATCGAGTTACGAAGAAAAAGTGCGCCGCGACCTGCTGGCCCAGAAACTGCACCGCTTTCTCACCGATTCGGCCGATATCTCCGAAGTGGAACTGAAGGAAGAGTTCATCAAGAGCAACGAAACGGTCGACGCGCGGCTCCTCGTTTTCGGCGAGGCGCAGATGAAACCCGAAGCGCGCGAAAAACTCAAAAGCGGCGATACGATCGATAAGGAGCGGCTCGCCGCGCTGATAAAGGCCGACGCCGCCAAGGCCCGGTCGCTTCTGGCCGACCCGGCCTACAAGGAGGAGAACCTGAAAAAAGATCTCCCCGACTGGGAGCCGGCGATAAAGGAACAGAACGGCATCCGCAAGAACGCGACCTATCTGCCCGATATCGGCATAACGCCCGACTTGATCGCCCGTCTTTTCGCGCAGAAGGAGATCCCCGGCTACCTTGAGGGACCGGTGATGGTGGACGACAAGGCGGTCGTGGCGCAGGTGGTGAAACACACCCCCGCCGACATGGCCAGATTCGAACTTGAAAAAGACAAGATCCGCCGCAGCCTGCAGTCCGAGAAGTCGCGGGCGGTGATCGACGCCCATACCAAACAACTCCGCGCAAAGGCGGCTCTGGACACCAACGAATACTGGCTTTCCGCTTTCCGGCAGAACGGCGGCGACCAGTAAGCCGCGGTATCGGCCGATGCTCACCGCGGACCGGCTTCTCAAGTTCGTGAGCGGCGCGCTGCTCGGCGCCTTCATCCTTTTCTCCCTTATCGTCACGATACGCGAACTTATGCGGTCGCGCGACCCGCTCAACCGCCTCGTTTCGGAACACTGCCTGACGCTCGCCGCGTTCGGAAGCGACGCCCCTCCCGGCGCACAGTTCCTGCCGCGCGCGCCGGCGACCCCCGAGGAGTTGACCGGGAACGGCGCCGCCTGTCTGTTTTTCGACGCCTCCGCGCGCGACGCCACCCCGCTGACACAGGCTTTGTTCAAGCGGACGCCGGTGTCGGGCTGGGACCATCTCTACCTCGGCCCGCGCGGCGCGCTTCTGATCCGCGATGAGCGGACCTTCGCCGCCGAAGCGGAACTTCTGCGCTCCTGCCTGCGCGACCGGGCCTGCGCCGCCGGCGATACGGGCCTTGCGAACCGGTCCGTTACCCTTTCGCTGGTCGATGCCGCGGGCCGACGGCCGGTGAATCTTTCGTTTTACGACGAAGCGCTCGGCGACATACTTGCCAAGATGCCCGGGCTTCTCAACGAAATGAGCACCGTGAAAAAGATCGATCCGGCGGCGCTCACGCTGGAAACCGCCTTTCACCGTCACTACGCGCTTCTCGCACAGCCCGACGAACCGTCGGTCGCGACGCTCGCCGCACCGGGCCGCGACGGCCTGATGATCGCCTCACGCGGTCCCAAGATACGCCTCCTGCCGTGGGAATACGGCAAAAATCCCCTGCGCCGCCTCATGGCGAAGGGCTCACAGTACGGGCTGGACAAAGACGAGTATAAAAAGGACAACGCCGCCGTCACGATCTTCGCGACCGTCCGTTTCCGCGAAGAAAAAGGGGCGATGCGGGAGATCGTCCCCGGGCCGGAGGCGGCCGCCGATGGCCGGTAAACCCTACGCCTGCCGCCGCTGCGGCGCCTGCTGTACCGGCGACGGCTCGGTCTTCCTCTATCCCGACGACCTGCCTGCGCTCGCCGCGCACCTCGGCATTACCCTGCAGACGCTGATCGACCGCCATACCGACTATCTCATCCTCGAACTGCCCGACGGGGTGAACGGCTGGCTCTACCTCCCCTACCTGACCCTCAGAAAGGAGGCGAAGGAGCGTTGTGTGTTCCTCAAGGGCGAGCTCTGTTCGGTGCACGCCGCCAAACCGGCGCAGTGCCGCGAGACCCCTTTCGTCGAAGAATTCTTCAGCGACGATGAGTGGAACGCCGCGGTCCGCCGCAACTGCCCCGGCCTGCGCGACACCGATCCGGCGACCCTGCCCAAGAGCGCCGCTCCCGGCGCCGCCGACCGCGAACGGCGCTATCTCGAACTCCTGCGGGAGAACAGTTACAGCCTTGAAAAGATACTCGGCGTCACCCTTCCCGCGCCGCGCATCCTGACCCACCGCGAACTCGCTTGAAATTTTTTGACACCCTTTCCTTATAATGCTATGGTGTCCCGTACTTTAGGGAGGCTATCATGAGAGTAGAGCAGATCTCGATCCTGCTACGGAACGAACCGGGCGTCCTGAGCCGCATTCTCGAGAACTTCGATCGCGCGAATGTCAACATCCTCGGCCTCACCATCAACGAGACGGCCAACTTCGGCGAACTGCGCATCGTCGTGGACAAATGCGCGCTGGCCAAAGATATCCTCAAAGAGATGGCGGTCTCCTACAATGTCGTGAAGATCATTGTGGTGAAACTGGAGAACAAGCCGGGCGAACTGCTGAAGATCGCCCACCTGATGAGCAAGAACGACATCAACATCGACTACATCTACACCCTTGCGTCGATAGACAAGGGCGCCCTCATCGCCGTTAAGACCTGGAACATGGCCGAGACCGAGAAGATACTGGGAGAGAACCACCTTGAGATGGTCGACCTTGACAAGTTCGGTCTCTGATCGTTATTTGAATATCCCCACCGGAGGTCATATGCGTTCATTTTTTCTCGTAGCGCTCATGTTGCTTCTGCCGCTCCTGACGGCGTTCGCTCAGGATCAGGCCGCGGAGGAGCAGGCGCCGGCCGAAACGCCCGCCGCAGTCGCGGACACCGCCGCGGAAGAGGCGGAAGAAGAGGATACCGAAGAGTCCGCCGCGCCGGAGACGGCTCCCGCCCCGGCGGCAGAACCGGGACCGGCGGCCCCCGTCGAGGCGACGGCGCACGAGTTGAAGCCGGAGGATAAGACCGCCGCGCCGCAGGAAGAACCGGCCGCAGAGAAGCCCGCCGCACCCGCGCAGAGCACCGGGATCAATGTCAGCGGCCGCCCGGTGAAATTCTTCGAACTCTACGGTTTCTTCGCCGTCAACCATTACTTCACCTACAACCTCTTCATGGACGGCAACAACCCCTACCTGCCCGCCACCCCGCTCGCCAACGCAAAGGAACGCGGAGAAAAGATACTCTCGTGGGGCGGCGTGAAACTTCATCTCGAACCGATCATCAATGTCGCCGAGACGATGGAGATCCATTCGAAACTCACCCTGATGGCCAGCCGGCTGGTCGGCACCGATAATGTCCTGCCCGACACGAAGGAGAACGGTCTGCTCCCCGGCACTCAACTGGAGGTCGATCCGTCGATACGGGTCGAGGGGCTTTGGGGCACGCTCGATACCCCCATCGGCGAACTGCGGGTCGGCCGGATGCCGTTCCACTGGGGACTCGGCATGCTCTACAACGACGCCAACACCGTCGACTCCAATACGACGGGCGACCATCTCGATCGCGTGATGTTCATCGTGCCGGTCATGGGCTTCAAGATCATACCGGCGTTCGATTATATCAGCGAAGGAGCGATGCTCCGCTACAACGATCATTTCATCGACGCCTCGTCGCGCGACGACGGCTGGCAGGTCGCCCTCATGTTCACCATGCAGGAGGAGGACCCGGCGGTGCTCGAGGAGAAACTGCTCAAGGAGAACACCGTCTATGAATTCGGTTTCTTCGGCTCCTACAGCTGGAAAAGCGACAAAGCGACGGAAGTGACCACTCCCTACGCCGACACGCCGATCGACGGCAACATCATCGACCCGGCCAAAACCTACACCCTCTCGGAACAGGACGCCCGGATGCTCACCCTCGATCTGTGGGGCAACATCTACTACAAAAACTTCTCGATCAAGGCGGAACTCGCCTTCATGGACGGCAAACTGGGCCGCTTCCGGAACGACGACATCTCCAGCCGCGTATCGGCGCAGATGTTCGGCGCCGCTCTTGAAATGCAGTGGAAATATATCCCGCGCAAACTCCACTTCACCCTGCTGGGCGGTATGGCCACGGGCGACAAGGGCAATGGCGTACAGGGCGATTCGATGACCATCCCCGGCCGGGCGATAGACACCGCGCTCGGGCTCGACATGAAGGTCGAGAACTTCCGTTTTCACCGCGACTACAACATCAATTCCTTCATCTGGCGCGAAGTGCTCGGCCGCTTCACTTCGGGCTACTACGCGAGTTTCGACACCCAGTATTTCTTCCGCGACGATATCTCGATGCGCGGCGGTCTGACCTATTCGGGCGCGTGGTTCGCCAAGCAGACCCCCGGCGGCAAAGGGACCCCCATCGCGCTCGAACCCTTCGTCGGCGCCTACTACTCCGGCGACAGCGGCCTGCGCGCCGGTCTCACCTTCCAGTTGGCGGTGCCGTTCGACGGCCTCAACACCGCGGCACGCAACACCACCATCCTCTTCGACATCCACACCTATATGGGCTTCGTGTTCTAAACCCGCCCTACCCTCCCTTGACAGGGCGGGATAGCGGTCGTCCCCCTGTCAAGGGGGATTGAGGGGGTTTTGTCTTTTATCCTACTTGGTAACTGAGTGTCTTTGCCTCGGCGTCCATCGTCGCTGACACACCGAGCAGGAACGCCATATTCTTCGTGCCGTGACCGACGGGGAACTCGCTCATGACCGGTATCTTCGCGTCGATGCCGCTGCGCTCCACGATCATCCGCGCATCGACCTGCTTCTCGACCGGCGGATGGTTCTCCTTGTAAGAACAATCGCCGATGATGAGCCCTTGTATCTTCGCGAACTTTCCGGCGAGTTTGAGCTGCGTCACGAGCCGGTCGACGCGGTACGGCACCTCCCCCACCTCCTCGATGACGACGATACAGCCGTCGAAGTCCGGTTCCCACGGCGTCCCGAGCAGTGACGCGATCGTCGCGAGGTTGCCCCCCTTGACCACCCCCTTCGCCGTCCCCGGTTGGAGCGGCCGGATGTGGCGGTCGCCGATGCGGAACGCCTCGTTCTTCCCCTGCACCAGCCGCGTTATCTGGTTCTTCGAATGGTGGTCCAGTTGCTCCAGCGTCGTGATATTGGGGCCGTGGATCGCCACCATGCCGCACTTCTCTATGAGGAAACTGTGCAGTATCGTCACATCGGAAAAGCCGATGAGCGTCTTGGGCGTTTTCTTGAGTTCCGCGATGTGCTTGTCGAGCAACGGCAGGAGCTGGAGCGCGCCGTAGCCGCCGCGGGCGGCCCAGATCGCCTCGACCTCGGGGTCGGCGAAGGCTTTGAGCAGTTGCGCGGCGCGGTGGTCGGCGGCGCCGGCGAGATAACCGGTGCGGGCGTAGGCGGCGGTGTCGTACCACGGGCGCAGTTTATTCTGTTTGAGGAAGGATAGCCCGGCGTTGAACAGTTGTTTGTCGAAGGGACCGGAGGTCGCGACGACCTGTATCTTCCCCCGGAAACTCACCGGCCTGAACTCTTTCACCCGCTGTTCCATCACGATTCCTATCTTTTTCCGTAAGAGGCTTTCTTCTCGGCCACCATCGAGGGTTGGGCCGCCCTCCCTTGAGGGCCGGCTTTGGCCGCTTTGAAGGCCAGAACAACATATTGTAAGTAGGTAAGTCCTAGCGTTTTCGCTTTTTCCGCGATGAGTTTCCGCGCAATATGCACCTGTTGAAGCGCGTCATCTTCGGGAAATTCAAGAGCGACCTCTTTCTTGATCCTGTCCAGTTCTTTCTTGTTCATCATAGCAACTCTCCCGGCGACACGATGTCGGTTTGGGCCAACCCGCGCATGGAGTTGACGATCTTTACGATATCTTTTGTCTTCTTGCGGACGATATGCCGGAAATTCCAACTCACCACATACTCGATACGATTGACCGACGCCACCGCTATGTGATAAGCGTCTTCGCGGTAGTCCTCGGGGACGGCTTGATAACGGATATACTCATTCACCAAGGCTTCGACCTCGGTGTCGATCTCCAATATCTGGAAGGGCTCGATGAAGGCGGCCATTTTCTTTCTCAACGAGGCATCCGGCGTGTTTTGCACTTCCAAGATGGTGATGGAAGAAACGGACACTTCATACTTGTCGCTTGCGGCAAAGAACTCTTCGGTCAACTTTTGTCGTTCGGGGTTCCTTTCGTCAAAGAGCGCCGAAACAACCGATGTGTCGAGGTACACGCGCGGGATGCGTTTCATGTGCAAGCTCCTCCTCCCTAACGAACAAAGGCATAATACTTTATCGGCGGGCGGGTGTCAATATCAATAGATAGCGGCGACTATCCGGCTCTCTTACTTGGTCGTTTCGTAGGTCATCGCGAAGACCGTGTCTTTCAGCCAGCGGCCGAACGACTCGTTCTCGCTGAACTGCTTGTAGAGTTCGGTGTCGTCTTTCATGAGCGAAAGCATGACGCGCAGTATCGCCTTGTCGTGTTCGATGCGGGCATTCTGCCGGTCGGAGTTCTTCATGGCGTTCTGGTAGGCGATATCGGCCGACACCTTTGCCGGAATCTCTTCGGTCACTATACGACGGATACGGTCGGCGTCGCCCCATTCTATGTTGCCGAATTGTTCGTTGAAGGTCTTCAGGATATTACTGAGCCGGTCCAGTTCCACTTCCGGCTTCCTGCCACCGCTAACCGTTGAGATCGGACTGATCTCAGCATCCTCATCGGGCAACATGATCTTCATAGTACTCTTTTTTTCTACTCGATAGCTGTCCATGTCGATAGTTTCGAGTATCCCTTTTGCGAGGTCCTCTTCCTTGGGAGCAGGGAGCTTGGGCAGCAGGAAATTAAGGAATATCGACAGCTTTTCCCATTCAACCGAGTTGTAGGGCAACAACGAGGAAAGAAATCCGTAGGCGCGGACAAAGGTCTTGGCCTTTCCCTTGAAATCGACTTGACCGTCCTCGTCGAGCTGTTCCTTGTAGGTCGCCACGCAGGCATCAAGTATCGGGTCGAGCGTTTCACGGCTCTCCCCCTTGAGATAGCGTTCCACAAAAGATTCTATCACTGCCGGAGCATACACTTGATATGCGTCCAACTTCGACTTGAGATCATGTAGCTTATTCGGATCGGTCTCTTCGCTGAGAATGGTCGTGCGGTAGTAATCGGCGAACGATTCCTTGATCACTTCGACATCATTCATAAAGTCGAGGACAAAGACATCATGTTTGGCCGGATGAGCACGGTTAAGTCGCGAGAGCGTCTGTACCGCCTGAATCCCGGCGAGCATCTTGTCGACATACATGGTGTGCAGAAGCGGTTCGTCGTATCCGGTCTGGAATTTATCGGCACAGACCAGAAAACGGTACGGGTCACCCTGTATCTTATCGGCGATCTGGTTGCTGGGAAATCCATTAAGCGACGCTTCGCTTACTTTGGCTCCGTTATAGGTATGTTCACCGGAAAAGGCGACTATGGCGCGATAGGGACTTTTCCGTTCGACGAGATAATCGCTGATCGCATGGTAATACTGTATGGCACGCTCTATGCCGGAGGTCACTACCATCGCCCGAGCCTGTCCGCCGATCTTGTTATACCCGAGAACCTGTTCGTGGAAATGATCGACCATGATCTCGGCCTTGAGACGGATGGCGTGATCCTGCGATTCGATATAGCGCCGGAGCTTCTTATTCGCTTTCTTGGTATCGAAGTACGGATCGTCCTCCACCTTTTTTACCAGCTTATAATAGCTCTTAACGGGCGTATAGTGTTTCAAGACATCGAGGATGAATCCTTCCTGTATCGCCTGTTTCATGGTGTAGCTGTGGAACGGACGCCGCTTTATCTCACCGTCGATCTCGACCGGGTCACCGAAGAGTTCCAGCGTCTTATTCTTCGGCGTGGCGGTAAAGGCAAAGTAACTGGCGTTCGACAGCATCTTATGCGCTTCCATGAGACGATTGATGATGTCCTCGACCGATTCATCTTCTCCGGCGGCTCCCTTTTCCGAAAGGGCCATGGACATCGCGGCGGTCGCCTTGCCTCCCTGACTCGAATGAGCCTCGTCGATGATAATGGCGAACTTGCGGGAGCGCGATTCTTTGCCGATCTCCGCAAGGATATAGGGGAATTTCTGGACCGTGGTAATGATGATCTTTTTGCCTTCTTCGATGAATTTCTTGAGGTCGCCCGAATGTTCCGCGTGCCCTATCGTTGATGCGACCTGCGCGAACTTCTTTATGGTGTTGCGTATCTGTTGGTCGAGAATGCGCCGGTCGGTCACCACGATAATTGAGTCAAAGACCATCTTGTCGCGGCGCGTGAGGGTGATCAGTTGGTGGGCCAGCCATGCAATGGAATTCGACTTGCCGCTCCCCGCCGAATGCTGGATGAGGTAACGCTTCCCGCATCCATGTTCCTTTGCATCGGCCAACAGTTTCCGCACGACATCGAGCTGATGGTATCGCGGAAATATCTGAACCCGTTTCTTTCTGCCGGTCTTCTCATCCTTTTCTTCTATGAGCTGGGCGTAGTTCTCGATAATATCGGTGAGACCGCGTGGTGTCAGCACCTCCTTCCAGAGATAGTCGGTCTTCACTCCCTGCGGATTGGGCGGATTCCCCGCGCCGTCGTCCCATCCTTTGTTGAACGGCAGGAACCATGAAGCCTTTCCTTTCAGGTGGGTGCAGAAAGAAACCTCACCGTCGTCCATCGCGAAGTGGACCATGCACCGGCCGAACTGAAAGATGAGCTCACGCTGATCGCGGTCGCGCTTGTACTGTTCCACCGCATCGGCTACCGTCTGCTTGGTCAGGCTGTTCTTGAGTTCAAAGGTCGCCACCGGCAAACCGTTGATGAACAGACCGAGATCCAGCGCCAACGCCGATCCGTCCCGGGCATAGCGCAGTTGCCGCGTGACGCTGAACCGGTTCTTTGCGTAGAGCTCGGCCGCCTTTTCGTTGCCGGGTGTCGGCGTTCCGTAGAAAAGCGATAGGGCCAGCGGGCCATGTTTGATGCCGTTTCGGAGAACTTCGATGATGCCGCTACTCGTTATTTCGCCTTGCAGGCGGGCAAGGAACTTATGCCGCACCGGCGAATCGTGGAGAATGTCGACCGCATCGGCCACCTGCGGCTGCGTTGCCTTGAGAAATTCGGTGAGTTGTAACAGGTCGACGGCATATTCGCGGTTGTAGGTTTCCCATTGACCGAGAATCCAACCGGTTCCGCCGTAGAGTCTTGCGGGGCCGCTTGAACCATCTTCGCCTAGCGGCAGCGCTCTCCCGGGTTCTCCGGTCATCGCCGTTACGATGAGACTTTCAAGCCCTTTTTCGCTGGTATCGGTCGGCATGAGCAGCTATATCCACGCTTTCTGTTTGAGTACATCCCACGCGACGCGGATATGTTCTTCAGGGAACATCCTCTTGCGGTCGTTCCAATCGTAGGTCTTGCGGATCGCCGCTTCCGGCGTGGCGGCGCCTTCGTTCTTCGCCACCCAATGCACCGTGGAAAGCAACTCCATTCCATAAGACGACTCAAACCCGCCGATCAGATCGACCACCCGGTTAAATCTTTTTTTAGTGTCAACCGTTTGTTCAAGATATTCAGATGCCTTTTCGAGCATATCCGGAATTATCTCGATATGCTTGCCGGGTTTATCGACCGCATCTTCGTATCCCTTGATGAAATGGCCATTTATCGCGTTGAGCACATGCCGCAGGTTTTCGGCGTAGGGACCATACAACGCTTTCTTATACTCAAGCCGTAACGGTTCTCCCGCTTCCTGCATGAAGTACATGAGCTTGTGCACCTCCAACAGCGTCACGAAGGGGTCCATGACCGCCGCGAGATACTTGCGCATCAGGCACAGGAGTACGGAGCGACCGGGGGTTAGTGACGGGATTTTCGTCGGTTTGACCAAGCTTTCGAGCGGGGCCGTTTCATCGGGCTCGAACAGGAACACCGTCACCTCGGGCAACTCGTTCAACACCATCTCTATGACCGGGCGGACCTTTTTCCATTCCAGCCCTCCTGACCCACAACCGAGCGGCGGAACGGCGACCGACCTAATGCCGCGCTCCCGCAGTTCCCGCACCAGAGAGACAAGCCCCGTCTCTATGTACTCCATGCGGCTTTTTTCTTTCCAGTGTTTCTTTGTAGGGAAGTTGATGAGATATTTCGGGTTTTTCGGCCAATGTGTTTCATACACTTGAACCTTCCCCACTGTTATCTCGCCAAGGGCGCAGGCAGACTGATACTTGTTGAACATGTCGGGGAATGTCTTCTTGAATTGCAGGGCGATTCCGCGCCCCATGATGCCGACGCAGTTGACGGTATTGACGAGCGCCTCGGCGTCGGTCGCAAGGATGTTGCCTTTTTTTACCTCGATCATATCGTCCTCCCTTAATAATACCAAGTCGGTTCCACGCGGATTGTCGGCCGCGCTGCGCCGTTCAACGCCTGCCGCACCTGCGTCTCGATGCCTGCGTTATGAACGCCGATGTGTTCCACTAAGTGCCACGGAAAGGAATCGTACAGAAGGAACTCGGCCTGCTTCTTTTCAAGAATCGTTGACAAGGAAAAATCATGAGAAACAACCGCGTCCCAATTGACCTTATCAAGCATCCTGAAGTCATTGTAGAAATTAGTATAGAATGCTCCGGCATTTCTATCCGAAAAAGCCCATTTCTTTTCATCGGCATCGGCCCATGCCACAACCGCCCGCAAATCAGCTTGCAAGTGTACTATGGGCCCCTGTCCTCCTTTGTATGTAATATCGGGATGATTACCTTTGTACATCATATAAAGCATTATGGAGCGAGGGCAGAAATAAAAAGGCACATATTCGCCGACCATCGTGCCGGGATGACAGGTGACCCCGATTCTATTTAAGCGGCGTTGCTTGATTTCGCTCATGCCGATAGTTGTGTGTGGCGTGGCGTTTGCGATCACTTTGGCATCAGACGACAGATGGCCGGTTTGCATGATGGAAGGGAGATTGTCCACATGGGTTATGTGGTAGATTTTCGGGTTTTCCGGTACGGCCATGGTGTTACTCGGTTCCCTCGTCGACTTCGGCATTATCCACGATTTCGTCTTCAATAGCAAGTTCGTCGGTGCCCTCTTCGGGCGCTTCGGTTTCTTCCGGCTCGATTGGTTCGTCGGGGAGGTTCTTAGCCGCTTCGCGGACATCGAGTTTGCCGGTGACGACATCGGCAATCAGGCGGATGCGGTATTCGCGGAGGAGAGAGATTTCGCGGTGAGCGCGGTCGATAGTAGCCTCCAACTTTGCAATACTATCGCCAATGAAATCAAGAATCGCAGATTGTTCGGTCAACGATGGTAAAAATAGCGGGCATGACGAAATAACATCTTGAGCAATGGTAGCCATTGTCACGATATTTGCTCGTGATATAAGATGGTGTCTCAAACCAAATGAGTTGAGTTGAATAGCCAGAAAACGAGGATCAACCCTACGGGGGTTAGGACGCCCCTGCACAAGGTGACATTCAAAAACCGTCTCTGGTTCACAATCGATAATGACCGCTGAGCGTCCTGTGCCCTCTAATTTCAGAGAAGACCTGACAAAAAACACATCTCCGGGCTGAACTTGATAGGTCCGTATCTCTTCCGGGGTGGCTTGAACTCGATCAAGCGTGGTGGTCTCGACTTGGAAGTTTTCACGATAAATGTCGGCAACATTGATCAACGAGACTCCACTGCCAAATGACTCCTTCTTTTTGAACAAGCCATTACGAATGGGTCTGGATAAAACAGACTTTAATCTATTATTGGCCCAATGCTCCGGCACCTCTCCGAGCCATTCCACACCGGAGGGTTTGTAGGCGGGATAGGGGTTGCCGGTGCGGACATCGATCTGGCCGGTGACGGCGCGATGGATGATGGACTGCTTCTGTTCTTCCAGCAGTTTTATGAGTTTCAGCTTGGCCTTGATGTACTTCTTGATCTTGCGGTCATAGTGGTCGAGGAACTTGACGATGGCGGATTGTTCAAGAAGGGGGGGAAAAGGTAGCGCTGATCGACCAAGTTTCTCGTAGTCTATGTTCTGTCCCTGCCTGATTCCTGTAACATAAAGTGTCAGGTTTTCAATATACGGTTTCGACTTAAATAGCCTCGCCAAGAAACCATGGATTCTCGTATCAGATGGATACAAGATCGTGTAGGCGGGACTGATGATGCCTTGCTCGCGTGCGTACTCGATGCCACCCTGAAATGAACGCAGACTTATCACGAAGTCGCCCATTCTCACCAATTTAAGTAGATGCAAATCCTTTTGTGCAAGCACCGTCCTGTTCTCAAACTGTTCCTTCCGCACAACTCCTTTCATTTGCGTTGCCGCAAGCAAGGGTTCATCAGGGAACCCCTTTTCAACCCGTTCGCGCAGCAAGGTCTTTGTGCGCCGAAGGCTCCAATGCTCCGGCACCTTCCCTAGCCACGGCAAACCGGAGTCTTTGCATGTGGAGTAGGGTTTAAGGTTGGCGATCATCATTGTCTCCCAAGTCGCGTCGGGACGCAATCGTCTAGTTTGCGATGCAGTAAGGAAATGAGGGAAAGGTAGTCTGCTGCATCATCCTCACCATCCCAAAGGATTTTCGGTTCATGCGCCAAAGGATTCCTGACAGCCGCAAAACAACCTTTCAACAATGTCGCAAATCCTTTATGTTCACTCTTTTCTGTTTCGGTTCGCAGAGTATTGATGGCAAGAAGCGGCTTTTCAATAGAGAATACTTGGTCCACAAGGGCTGCGCCGTCAGCTTCAACCCCGGACAATTCGCGTATTCGTTGCGCAAGTCCTTTGGCTGCCTCAAAGACGGCGTGGAAGTAATTATCTTGAAGTAATTCCGTGCGACAGTACTTCAGCACTTCAGAGTGAATGCGCCTGCCTTGGAACTTTGCCCGAATCGTGCGTGACCTCTTCTCGGCCTCATCTATTGTTTGAGCCGCCGTACATTGCCGGAACCGGCCATCGGCACCATATTCGAGTCCGGAAAAAGCTAGAATGGTATTGAGTTCTTGGCGACGCTTCTCAAACTCTTCACCCCTACCAACGAATCGAGCCGGCGCAAGGAAAGACTGTATAAAGTCGAGTACCTGATTGGCGCACCCATGTTGACTCTGAGAAGTTAAGAAGATTCTGTAAAGCCGTCGCCATTTTGTAGCTTCGCCAGAATTGTCATTGAGTCCGCGATCGTGTAGGACACGAGAAATATCTGAACCCGAACCACATTCACCAAGCACTCTGGCAATTGATTCTATCTGGCCTTCTGGAAATGATGGCACACTACTCATTTCGCGGCACCGCCAATAATTTCTCCCAATAACCCTTCCGTCTCCTTCTCCAACGCCAGTATGTCGGCGCGTATCTCTTCAAGCGTCCGGAGCGGTTGCGGCTTGTAGAAGTAGCGGGTAAAACTTATTTCGTAGCCGGTCTTCACGCTCTCCGGCACATACCACGCATCGCCCGCATACGGCAACACCTCGCGCCTGATGAACGCCTCAATGCCGCCCTCTTCCAACAGCGGCACCTGCTCCGTGTCGCGCAGATCGCTGTCGGGCTCATACTCCACGACGCACTTCTTTCCATCCACCACTGCCTCGAAAAGTCCGCGCACCGGATCGGCAACCGCGCCTTTCTTGTGTATCTTCTTGATGACCGCCGGCGCATCCTCGGCCCGTTCCGCCGTATCCTTGAGCGCCTTTATCTCTTTCGCGGCATAGGCGCGGTTCGGGTCGATGCCTGCCAGTCGGAGCGGCCGTTCGACCGTGACCTTCCAATAGCCGAGCGCTTCATTGGGGAATATCTTCGACTGTTCGGTCTCCTCGAACTTCAGGAAAACATCACAGATACGCTGAATATCATCATCGGAGAGTTCGCAGTTCTTCTTGCCGAGATTCTTGCGGAGCGGCTTGAACCATTGCGTGGCATCAATGAGTTGGACTTTGCCTTTGCGGTGTTCCGCCTTGCGGTTGGAGAGTACCCAGATGTAGGTCGCGATGCCGGTGTTGTAGAACATATTGAGCGGCAGCGCCACGATGGCGTCGAGCCAGTCGTTCTCGATGATCCAGCGGCGGATATTGCTTTCGCCCTGCCCGGCGTCACCGGTGAAAAGCGAAGATCCGTTATGGACTTCGGCGATGCGGCTGCCGAGTTTCGTGTTGCGTTTCATCTTGGAAAGCATGTTGGCGAGGAAGAGCATCTGCCCGTCGCTCGACCGGGTGATCAGCGAATATTCGGGGTCGTCGGCATGATTGATGAGAAAGCGCGGGTCTTTGATGGACCCTTTGCCGCCCATCCGTTCAAGGTCGCTTTTCCAGCTTTTGCCGTAGGGCGGGTTGCTGAGCATGAAGTCGAACTCGCGCGAGGGGAAGGCATCGTTGGCAAGCGTCGAGTGTTCCGGACCGCCGATGATGTTGTCGGCCGCGTCGCCTTCACCTTTGAGCAGCAGGTCCGCCTTGCAGATGGCATAGGTTTCGGCATTTATCTCCTGACCGAACAGATGAACCGACACCTTTTTCTTCTGTTTCGCGGCAAGTTCTTTCAGCGTATCCTCGGCAACGGTCAACATGCCGCCGGTGCCGCACGCTCCGTCATAGAGCAGGTAGGTGCCGTCGTTGATCTTGTCGGCTATCGGGTCGAAGATAAGCCGCGCCATCAACTTAACCGCATCGCGCGGGGTCCAGTGTTCCCCCGCTTCTTCGTTGTTCTCTTCGTTGAACCGGCGGACCAGCTCTTCGAATACCGTTCCCATCGCGTGGTTGTCGAGACCCGGATATTTGACCGAACCATCGCCATTGAGCACGGGCTCGGGGCTTATGTTGATCGCCGGGTCGAGCAGTTTTTCGATGAGGGTACCAAGCGCATCGGCCTTGGAAAGACGCGGTATCTGGTTACGAAACTCGAAGTTGTCGAGTATTTCCTGAACATTGGGCGAGAAGCCATCAAGATATGCCTCGAAGTCGGCCTTGAGTTGCTGCTGGCTTGCGCGGTTCTTGAGATCGCGGAGGGTGAACGGCGAGGTGTTGTAGAACGACTGCTGGGCCGCCTGCCGGAGTACCGCATCCTGATTGGTGATACCCGCCTTATCAAGCATCGCCTTTTGATCCAGAACCGCCTTTTTGGTCGGCTCCAACACCGCATCGAAGCGGCGAAGCACCGCCATCGGCAGGATGACATCACGATACTTGCCCCGCACATAAAGGTCGCGGAGCACATCGTCGGCGATGCCCCAGATGAAATTAACGATCCAGCTTAACTGCTCTTGCGCCATAAAGAAGACCTCTCGTAACTTAAAGACGCCCCATCCTACCCCTTTTCAAATCCCGCGTCAAAAAAAGCGGGGGAAAAGGCAAACGGGCGGACACATCGGTCCGCACCCTACATTATATATAAGGAAAGGGACGCCGCGCATCCCCGGCTATTTAATTGCAAAACCGACGGAATCCGTATAGTATTGCGCGTTCTAACGGGGAGTTGAGCCCGCATGACCGACCCGCGCGACCTTCGAGAAACGCCCGAACAGGGCAAAACAGCCAGTGACATCAAGGAACTGCGCAAACTCGTCATCCAGTCGCTCAATACCATCAACGCGGTCGATTCGGGCCTGCGCAACGTCGCCGCGAAGGTCAACCAGAAGGATAAATCGGAACTCAACAAGTCGTTCTTCCTGCTGGTCCTGCTGTCGGTGGTGGTGGTGCTCGCCTTTTTCTTCTACTTCCGCGCCGAGGTGACCCACTTCAAGGAGAAACTGGGAACCTCTCAGAAGCAGAACGAGTACATCCAGAAGGAGATAAAGGAACTCAAGGACAAGATAGCGGCGACCGAGAACACCGACATCAAGGCGTTCAACCTCTATCTCGCCTTCAAGGAGGGGGACCCCGATCAGGCGATCAAAAAGTACGGCGAATTCAATCTGTCGGCGCTGTCGCGGCTCGAGCGGTTCGTCATCGAGACCGAGGTGAACCAGATAAAGCAGAAGGCGGCGCTCAAGAAGTACGACGAGGGGATGACGCTGTTCGACCGCAAGAGTTACCTCGCGGCGGTCGAGAAGTTCGACGAGAGTCTCAAGATATCGGGCGTCGGCAAGCATGTATCGTCGCTGTTCTACTACATGTCGATGGCCTACTACCGCGCGGGCGAGATCGAGAAGGCCTCCATCGCCTTCGAGCGGTATCTGTTCATCAACACCGAGAAGGGGCTTACCAAGGACAAGGCGGAACTGCTGCTGGGTGTCTGCTACGAGCGGATGAAACAGTACGACCGCGCCGTCAATTTCTACCGGCAGGTGATACAGGACAACAAGTATTCGCGCTTCGGCCCCACCATCCGCGACCGTCTGCGCAACATCCTCAAGAAGATCGAGAAACAGAAATCGACCGACGAGAAACGGATATGACCGATCGACCGCTCTCCATTCTTTTTCTCTGGCATATGCATCAGCCGTTCTACAAAGACTCGCAGAGCGGCACCTACATCATGCCGTGGGTACGCCTCCACGCGACCAAAGGGTACTACGATGTGCCGCAGGTGATGGAGCGGTGGGGCGTGAAGGGGTGCATCAACGTGGTGCCGTCGCTTCTCGAACAGATCGAGGACCATGTGAAGAACGCCGTCACCGACCGCTGGAAGACGCTCACTCTCAAACGGCCCGAAGAGATGGACGAGGAGGAGAAGGCCTTCGTCATCCGGAATTTCTTCATGCTCTGCTGGGACCGGCTGGTGAAGACCTCGCCGCGTTACTGGGAGATACTTTCGAAGCGCGAACGGTTCGTCGGGAAACTCTCGTGGACCGAGATGACGCGCTTCTTCACCCCCGACGAGATACTCGATCTGCAGGTGCTTTTCAACCTCAAGTGGTTCGGCTTCACGGCGCGCGACCGCTACCCGTTCCTGAAAAAACTCGACCTCAAGGACCGCCGCTTCACCCATGAAGAAAAGATGGAGATGATGCGGATACAGGATGAGATCGTGCGCGAACTGATACCGATGTACCGGCGGCTGGCCGACGCGGGAGCCATCGAACTTTCCTTCACCCCCTTCTACCACCCGATATTCCCGCTGGTCCACGATACCGATATATCGAAACGGTCGGCCCCCTCCGCGCCGATGCCGCCCCGTTTCTCCCGTCCCGACGACGCGCAGTGGCAACTCTGCGAAGGTAAACGCTACGCCGAAGGCATCTGGGACCGCGAACTGACCGGCATGTGGCCCGCCGAAGGGGCCGTCTCGCCCGAACTGATACCGGTGGCCGCATCGAGCGGGGTCACGTGGCTCGCGACCGACGAGGGGATACTGTTCCGGTCGCTCAATTCGGCCGACAAGAAGCAGATACTCTACCATCCGTGGCGCGCCGGACAGGAAGGGAAAGAATGCGCGCTTTTTTTTCGCGACAAATATCTCTCCGACCTTATCGGCTTCTCGTTCGCCAAGATGGATACCGATAAGGCGGTCGAAAGTTTTCTGAACCATGTCCGCGCCGTGAGGTACGCCATCCCCGGCTCCGAAGAGGCACCGGCCCTCTCCATCATCCTCGACGGCGAGAATGCGTGGGAGAACTATCCCGACAACGGCCGCGATTTTCTCAACGGCCTGTGCAAGTCGCTTTCCGAGGCGACCGATCTGCGCACCGACACCTTTTCGGGCTATCTCGAGAAGAACCCGCCGGAGCGTTACCCGCTGCTCCCCGCGCTCCACAGCGGTTCGTGGATACAGAGCGACTATATGATCTGGATAGGGAACGACGAGGACAATACGGCGTGGGAACACCTCCGCCGGGCCCGCGCCTTTCTCGACGACCATCTGCGCCGCCACCCCGACACCCCCGACGAGACCCGCCGCGAGGCGCTCCGCGCCATCTACCGCGCCGAGGGGAGCGACTGGTTCTGGTGGTACGGCCCGCAGTTCCAGACCGAGAACGATTATCTGTTCGATCGTCTTTTCCGCCGGCATCTGCGCCGCGTCTACGCCGTGCTGGGGGCGCCGCATCCCACGGCGCTGGACCTGCCGATAAAGGCATCGGCCGCCGTCGAGACCGGCACGCTGCCCGCCGCGCTGGTCGCGCCGCGCATGACGGGCCGGGCCGACGCCTTTTACGATTGGGCGGGGGCGGGCATTTTCGACAACACCAAGCGTCCCGGCGGGGCGATGTATAACAGCGTCCGCATCGTCAGCCGCCTGCGGTACGGGTTCGACCTCAAGAATCTCTACTTCCGCGTCGACCTTATCGATCCGCTCGCCATCCACGAATATAAACGGGCCTCGATACGGTTCTATCTCGTTGACGGCGCGGGGATAGATCTTCAACTGCCGGTCGCCCGTTTCGCGGCGACCCCCTTCCCGATAACGCTCAGCAACGAAACGGGCAAGGTGGGAGAGGTGATGGACGCCGGCGTCGCCGCCTTCGCCGATGTGCTCGAGGTGAAACTGGCGCTCGAAAAGGCGGGGATCAGGAAAGGACGCAAACTTTCCTTCCATCTCAAAGTGGTATCGCAGGAGGGGATCGAACTGGAACGGATCCCGGAGGTCGGCACGCTGAGCATCACCGTGCCCGACGACCGCGCCGCGGCCGCTTTCTGGGATGTCTGAAACGGAACGGGAGATATAGACATGCAGGGAACGATCCGACGCGATCCGGTATCGCACCGGTGGACCATCTTCGCCCCCGAAAAGGCGCAGGTCATCATACGCGACTCTTCGGAGACCGAACCGCTCCTCCCCGAAACGCCGGGGGCGTGCCCCTTCTGTCCCGGCGGCGAACACGCCACCGAGAAGGAGATCCTGCGCTACAACAGTTTTCCCCATCTCAACAACGGCTGGTCGCTGCGCGTATTCCCGGCCCGCAATCCGCTCCTGCGCATCGAAGAGGATCCGACGCCGGGCGGTCACGGGATGTACGACACCATGTCGCGGCTCGGCGCGCATGAAGTGGTAGTCGAAACACCGCGTCACGGCGGCTATCTCGACGAACTGACCCCCGAGGAGATACGGGACATCTTCCGTGCATGGCGCGACCGCTGCGCCGATCTGCAGGGAGACCGCCGTTTCAAATACATCATGCTGTTCAAGAATCGCGGCAAAGAGGCGGGCGGCACGGTGAACCATCACTATTCCGAACTGGTGGCCTTCCCCTTCCTCCCCTCCTTCGTCGAGGCGCGCTGCCATCACGCGTCGGACTATTATTCGTTCCGCCGCCGCTGCGTGTTCTGCGATATCCTCGCGCAGGAACTTCAGGAAAAGGCCCGCATCGTCGAAGAGAACGAGGATTTCGTCGCCTTCTGTCCCTATGCCGGCCGTTTCCCCTTCGAGGTCTGGATCATGCCCAAACGCCACCTGCTCTACTTCAGCGACACCCCGTATGATCTCCTGCCGGGCCTCTCGCGGCTCTACCGCAGCGTCATGGGCCGCATCCGCACGGCGCTCGGCGCGCCGGCCTATAACCTTACCGTCTACAACGGACCGTCGAACTACGACGACTTCACGAAAAATCCGCTGCAGTTCTTCCACTGGCATATCGAGATCATTCCCCGGATAGCGGGGATGAACGCCATCGCGCTGGGCGGCGGCGGCTACCTTAATCCGACCCTGCCGGAAGAGGCGGCCGCGTTCCTGCGGAAAGCGGGATAACCCTACAGTTCCCTGATGATATAAACGTCGTAATCGCCCAGATAGGCGAACCCGTTCTTCTTGTAGAGCGTCGTCGCCCGCACATTCTCGCGGTGCACCTCGAGTTTGCACTGATAGCCCATCTCGCGCGCCGCGATGAGCGTCGCCGCCATGAGATCGTTGGCGAGTTTCTTCCCCTGATAGCCGGGGAGTATCCCGAAGTGATGGAGATAACTGCGCCGGTTATCGTGGGTAAGCCACGCGGAACCGACCACCTCGCCGGTGTCGCGCCGTTCCATCACCAGCAGGCGCGCCCCGCCGTCGAGTGTCTTCTGCACCACTTCGGCGGTGTCGCCGCGGTAACTGCCCCCCATCCCGGTCGCCACCCAGAGCGCCTCGACCGCCCCCCAGTCGCCGGTACGGTAATCGCGGATGATGTAGCCTTCCTGCATGTTCTCCTCCGATAGGACCCGAAGCAGTGTAACCGGTGTTGCGGGGTTGTCAATTTCAAAAGGAGGCTCGAACCGCCGCTGCTGTTGACTCCCTGCGCCGCCGCGCTATAATCGTCCGTTCCTTCTTTGGGGAGATGCGATGACCGGGGCGTTGACCGTGACACTGCTTTTCGGCGCGGCGATAGGGCTGTTCCTCGCCTTTGCGTTCCTCTTCAAGCGGGAACGGGGCGTCGGCGAGACGCTGCTGGCGCTGACGCTGCTCACGCTGGCGATCGAACTGGCGCTTCAGTGCTACCTGCGGACGGGGCTGTACCGCACCTTCCCCTATCTGCTGGGGTTCGACCGGTCGCTCCCGCTCCTCTACGGCCCGGCGCTCTACCTGTTGGCCGGTGCGGCGACCGGCACGATCCGCCGTCTGCGCCCGGCGCAACTCGTGCACCTGCTACCCTTCTCGCTGCATTTCCTTCTCATGCTCCCCTTCCACATAAAGAGTCCCGCGACCAAGATATTTCTGCAGGAACAGTTCATCCCGGGGGTCGCGAGCATCGAACCCCACCCGGCGCCGCTTTTCATCGTCAAACTGCTTGTGCTCCTCTGCTACCTCATCGCCGCCTTCGTCGCGGTCGGCCGCCACGAACGGCTGATACGCGAATTCTTCTCGGCGATAGAGCGCTACGAGCTGTCGTGGTTCCGCCTCCTGCTCCTCGTCCCGGCGGCGCAGATCGTCATCCTGCTGGCAACCATCGTCACCTACGGATTCTTCCAGCCCGGCTTCGTCCGCGTCGAGATGCCCGACGGCTACTTCGTCGCGCTGATTCTCTTCATCGTTACCGCCGGGATACAGATCATCCGGACGCCGGGGCTCTGGCGCTCGGCGGTCGACATCGAGACGCTGTTCGACCCGCCGCCGGTCGACCAGACGGACGACGGCGACGCGAAATACCAGAAGACGCGCATCGACCCGGCGCTCGCCGAGCAGTACAAAAAGCGGCTGCTGGCCTACATGGATGCCGAGCGCCCCTACAAGGACCCGCTCCTCACCCTGCCGCAACTCGCCAAACGGCTGAACGCGCCGGCCCACCACCTCTCGCAGGTCATCAACGGGCTGGTGGGGCAGAACTTCTACGCCTTCGTCAACGGCTACCGTATCGAGTACGCCAAACAGATACTCGCGCAGGGGGGCCCGGCGGCCGAAAATATCCTCGCCGTCGCCTACGAGTCGGGCTTCAACTCGAAGTCGGCCTTCAACACCTACTTCCGCAAACAGACCGGCGTCACCCCGAGCGAATTCAAGCGCTCCGCCGCGAAGAGCGGTTGACCCATGGTCCGCCGGTATGTCCCGCTGGACGACGATCTCTCTCCCGAGGAACCGCCGCGTAAAAAAAGCAAACACGCCGAGTTGCCTGCCGAGTATGAAGCCGACCTCGCGGTCGATTTCGAGAGCGCTTTCATCGCGCCTGCCGAACGGCGCCACACCCCCGCGGCGCCGCGCCGGTATGCAACGCCGCCCATGCCGCCCGATACCGAGGAACGGATACGCCGCCTACAGGAACTGGCCGCCTCCATCGGGACGCGCATCCTCACCGACGCCGACGCACCGGCGGCCGATACCGAGATCATGCGGCGCTACCGCGATCTTCTCAACCCGGCGCAGTTCCTCGCCGCGACCTATACCGGCGGCCCGGTGCTGGTCATCGCCGGGGCAGGAAGCGGCAAGACCCGGACGCTGGTCCACCGCACCGCGTGGCTCATCGAGAACGGCGTGGAACCCGAATCGATACTGCTCCTCACCTTCACCCGCAAGGCGGCGCAGGAGATGTCGCGCCGCGCCGTGGGGCTCGTCGGCCGCGGCGAAGGGAGCCGCATCACCGCCGGGACCTTTCACAGTTTCGCGAGCTTTCTGCTCCGCCGCTACGGCACGCTCACCGGCGCGCCGCCCGCCTTCACCATCGCCGACCAGTCCGATGCGGAGGATATCGTCGATCTCATCCGGCGCGAACTGAAACTCGACAAGAAGGACCGCAAATTCCCGCGCAAAGGACCGATCTCCGAGACGCTCTCGCGGTCGCGGAACCTCGACCTGCCGCTCGCCGAAACGATAGACCGCTTTTCTCCCGCCCTGCGTGAATTCACCGGCGACATCGCCCTCATCGCCGAGATGTATGTCAAATTCAAGACGGCCCACCGGATACTCGACTACGACGATCTGCTCGATTATCTCTACCGGGCGCTGCAGCAACAGCCTGAATTCCTCGCCTTGGTACAGGACCGCTGGCGGCACATCATGGTGGACGAATTTCAGGACACCAACATCGTCCAGAAACGGATAGTCGACCTCATCGCGGCGCGCGACCGCAACATCATGGTGGTCGGCGACGACGCGCAGAGCATCTACGCCTTCCGCGGCGCGAACTTCGAGAACATCCTCCGTTTCCCCGAGACCTACCCCGACTGTCGCATCATCCGGCTCGAACGGAACTACCGCAGTACGCAGGAGATACTCGACCTCGCCAACGCCGTCATCGACGGGGCGCTCATCGGCTATCCCAAGCGGCTCTACTCCGACGACACCGCGCCGGGCCGCCCGCTCATCAAGACCTTCGCCGATCAGGAATCCGAGGCGGGTTTCATCGTTTCGGAGATCGTAGCGCTTTCGTCACAGGTGCCGCTCTCCGATATCGCGGTCCTCTACCGCGCCAGTTTCCACGGCAACTTCATACAGGCCGAACTGATGCGGCGTGGCATCCCGTTCGTCGTCTACGGCGGGCTCAAGTTCGTCGAGCGGCGCCATATTAAAGATATCCTTTCTTATCTGCGCATCGTCGTGAACCGCTTCGACGCCGTCGCGTGGAATCGCGTCCTGACGCTCCTGCCGGGGATCGGCGGGATGACGGCGGGACAGGTGATCGCCTGCGTGATGGAACACGAAGGACGGCTGGAATTCAAACAGTTCAAGGGACGCAAGTTCCACCCCTATCTCGAAACGCTCGCGACGGTGCTGGAAACGGCGCGCGACGGACGCCTCTCGCCCCTGCAGCAGCTTGAGGTGGTCAAGAGCCACTACCTGCCGCTCCTCAAAGAGATAGAGGCCGACTGGGAGGAGCGCCTGCGCGACCTCGAGGTGCTCGAACAGATAGCGGGCGGCTACGAAGAACTCGAAAAGTTCCTCGCCGACTTCGCGCTCGAACCTCCGTCGCGCCGCTTATCCACCAATGACCGGCCGCCCGATGAGAACGAGGAGGAACCGCTCGTCCTCTCGACCGTCCACTCGGCAAAGGGGCTCGAATGGCATACCGTCTTCGTGCCGCATCTGCTCGACGGCCTCTTCCCGGCCGACCGGTCGCTTAAACGGATAGAGGATATTGAAGAAGAGCGGCGACTGTTCTATGTCGCCTGTTCACGGGCGAAGCGGCGGCTCTACCTGACGCTCCCCGCACAGATAGCGTTCTGGGGCGGCGTACTGCACCTGCCCAGCCGCTTCATCGCCGACCTGCGCGATGACCTTTACGAGAGTTGATAATCCTAACCTCTGCTAAAATAGCAGACTGAGAAATTTAATATTCTTGTTTTTGGTGGTTCATTATACAAAGAAAAATCTCTATATGATAAGGTGGCAAACTGTTTAACGGAGATGGAAAAACGGCGGCTTCCACACATCTTCTACCTCGAATATCTTCTTTCCTGAGAAGTAACATAGCGCCCTTTTTTGTCCCAGCATGAAGATAAACCTTTTCTGGCTCAAGTTTACAACTCAATCCTACCCTGAATGCAAAATCATATTCAGCAAGGTCGCCAATTCCGGGTATTTCTTTTCTCAAGGAATGGGATATGGCAAATAATTCTGAGAAGCTATTGCACTTCCGAAGCTCGTCTTTTCGATTTTTTGCTTTTCTTATCATCTCCTGTATTGCCGTCTCTTTAAGTCTTACTTGGTGGCCATGTCTTTTCCCATCTTTTCGTTTTGCCCAATTCTGAATTGCTTCATCAAATGATCTTTGTCTATAAAACAGTAGTCCCTTTTCGTCATCACAGCAGGAATCATCCAACAAAATTGAGGCTGTTTTAGTATTTCCTGACATAAAGCACTTCTTGTAATCTGCCACAGACTTTTTTAATTCTTCTTGGTTAATCATAGTCATCCTTATTATTAAATCTTTTTAACGAGTCCTAACACAGCGGGCGCTTGCCTTCCCGGAGAAACCGCCGTATCCATCCCCGAAGTAACCAAAATAAATAAACGCTCCACCATTTACATCCTTATTAATATAAGCTACTCCTTCGGCACGATTCTCTTTATACTGGACAAAAATATTAGGGGAAGACCCAAAACTAATGAGCCATGACCAAGAGGTATCGTCTGCTCTTTTAGTCGATGACCAAAACCAACCTTCAGGGTCGCCGTGGTGCCCCCACTTCGCCCGCTCTGGATCATCTTGATTATAGTCAAAATTCCAAACCCCCGGCTGCCAATAGAATCCGTTTTCTCCGGGACCTTCACCTGACTTGCAGTAACAGTCCTTACTCCAACAATTCTTTTCAGAATAAATGGATGGATAGTTGGCGCAAGTGTCCGTTACCTTACAGGCGCCTCCCTTTGCACTGCCAGCACATCCAACTATCAAAGTGCGCAACTCAGAAATAGTGGGAAGTCGCCAGTCGGAATATTTACCTATTTCTAGCTCGGCACAATACTTCTGCGCACCTTCTCGATCTAACCCCGCTTGATTACCTCGTTGCCACATCAGCCGAGATTCCGAATCTACGACTATTTCGTCTTTTGCTTCAAAACGCTCTTTCGACTTGAGAATCGCAACTACTTCAAACAACTTTTTCTCTTTAAGGGAAAGATTTTCTTTGTAAGTGGATTTTCCTGTTTCCACTTTGAGTTCTTTAGAACACAATGGAATTTTATATTTTCCGGGCGTTGTTCCAATTTTTTGGTCGTCCACAATGACATCAGCTTCAATGTCGTTGCCGTCCTTATCTTGCGCCGATACCTTGATGCCCGCCTCTTTCGGCTTGGCCTCCAAGCGGAGGTTCTTCGACTCGCCCCGTTTCGTCGTGAACTTCTCGCCGGTCTGGTAGTAGCAAGCGTCGCTCGTTTCGACCTGATGCGCTCCCGGCGACAATGAAACCTTCTCGACCGGCGTCTTGCCGATGCTCTTGCCGTCAAGCAAAACCTCAATGCCCGCCGGTTCAGACTCGACCGACAGATAACCGAAGTCGGGTTCCAACTCGGCAGAAACCGGCTTGCGCCCCTTCACGATGTCGAACACCTTCGTCTTGGGCAGATAGTTCTCCTTTTGTATCGTTATCTCATGCTTCCCTTGCGTCAGCATCTTCGAGCACGGCGTCGCCTGACACAGTATTTTGCCGTCAACCATTACCACCGCGCCGTCCGGCTTCGACTCGAACTTGACGATGGTCTCTTCCCCCTGCCCTATCTCCCAGTCTTCAACCTGTTCGCCTATCTTCCCTTCCTTGAACGAGGAACCGCCGCCCGCTCTTTTCACTCCGGTCACTTGCGCGGCGATGCTCTTGATCGCATCGGCAAGTCCTTCTTCGGTGCCGTCGAATTCGGCCTTCGCCCCTTTCACCGTCGCCTCTTTGGCAAGGTCGATGATCTCCACCGTCAGCGTGTATTTCTTCCCGAAGTAGGTCACGATGCCGGTCATGATATTGTCGGCGGTGAGCGCCTGCCCGAGTTGGATGCGGCACGACTGGTCGTAGCATTCCTTCCAACTTTCCTTCTTTTCCCCCTTTATCATCGCCTTTCTCTGGCGATCCTTCGAGATAACGATGAACTTGTTGGAGGCGACCAGTTCGGTGCGGAGCGCCTCGGCCGCCGTTTCGAGGAGTTTCTTGGAGAGTTTGCCCGATTGGTCGTCTATCTCCATGACCGCCAGTTTCGTCTGGCGCTCCTGCGCCCCGAGGAACACGGTAACGACGGCGACAAGAACGAAGAGCGTGAACTTACGCATGACGGCACCCCGGTTGAAAGAAAGATTCGGGTGATTTTAAAAGAAAGACGGCGGGATATCAAGAAAAGAGGGCGCGATAAATCGCGGCCCCTACAACAACACCTCACCCGCCGCTTCGCGTCGACCTCTCCAGAATGGCGAGGTAAATGCATCGCCCTCTCCACACTGGAGAGGGTTGGGGTGAGGTTTGAGAGGGCGAGGAAGCAACAATGTATCCTAGATAAAAAAAGATGGTGCAGAAGGGGGGAGTCGAACCCCCATACCTCTCGGCACAAGATCCTTAGTCTTGCGTGTCTGCCAATTCCACCACTTCTGCACCTTTCGGTGATATGATCACCTGTAAAAGAACCGGGAACCGTTAAAAGCTTACTGTTGGGCCGGGGCTTCCGCAGGAGCCGGAGCGGGCGCCGGGGCCGGGGCCGGGGCCGGGGCCGGCGCTTCCACCGGAGCGGGAGCGGGTGCCGGAGCGGGCTCTTCGGTCTTGGCGCTGGTCATCTCGGTCGTGGTCTTGTCGACGACCGACTTCTTGCTGCTCGACAGATGGGCCAGCCATATCGAGTTCAGGAAGAAGAGGATCGCGAGCACCGTGGTGACCCGCGCAAGGATATTGGCCGCGCCGCGGGCGCCGAAAATGGAACTCGACGAACCGCCGAATATCGCGCCCATACCCTTTTTGCCTTCCTGCAGAAGGATGACCGTTATCATAAGTACCGAAATGATAACCTGTAATACCGAGAATACCGTGAACATTTGCGCTCCCCAACGGGGTTCATAAAACACCCGCGATATATAGCGGTTTTTCGCCTCTTGTCAACATTTTTCTCTCGCCCGCTGGAAAAAGCGGGGCGATTGTGATAGCGTGGGGCGTACTCGGGAACGACCACGGAGGAGCGCATGAAAGGATATGTCGCCGGTATCGATCTGGGCGGGACGAAAATATACACCGCCGTCGCCCGCAGC
>CALMRE010000268.1 GCA_937871295.1 uncultured bacterium
CCATAACCGCAGAAGGAAGGTCGGGTAGTAACCGCCGTGGCGGATCCACCGCCCAAGGAAATAGACGCGCCGTTTGAAATAGACGCCGCTCGTCCCTTCCGGCATTGCCGGCAGAACTCTGTTTATCTCGGCCGCCAGCTCTTCGGTCAGATACTCGTCGGCATCGAGCCGCATGACCCACGGCGTCGTTATCGGCAGATTCTCCAACGCCCAGTTGAGCTGCGCCGCGTGGTTCCCCGGCCATGCGTGGTCAACGACCGTCGCGCCGAGCCCTTCGGCGATCGCCCGGGTCCGGTCGGTCGATGAGCAGTCGACGAGGAACACCTTTGACGCCACCGTCTGCGCGTTCTTGACGCACCGCTCGATATGCCGCTCTTCGTTGAAGGTCAGGATGATAGCGGTGATCATTGCCTCCCCCTTATTTGATGAGTGCCTTCAGTCGCCATACCGCCCGTTTCACCATTCGACGGATCTTCCGTTTCATAACATCGCTATTTTTCATATAGATGCTTGCTGCCGCACGAAAAGAACCGTGTCGGAACGCGTCAAAAAATGCTGATCGGCACGCCGGTTCCGTGGCAGAATGATTCAGGTGGGCATTGTTGGCAATGCCGTGTGCGATATCGGTCTGATGGATGATCAGTGCGTTCCCGACATGAAGAAGTTCGTTGCCTTTTTTCGAGTGGGTCAACACCAGCGAGGTCCCCTTGTCATCATCATATCGCGGGTACTTCGTCGCCACGCCCCAATAGTCGGCCAGTGTGATATCAGCGATACGCGGCAGGGTGTAAAAAGGACATCGGTAGCAGACCGGACGCAGGAGAACATTTTTTAGAAAGCCATGCATGAAATTATCGGCCCAATCCATAGAATGATATGTTCGTTCATTCGAGAACTCCTGATGAACCTCCATGAAATTCCACCCCGTCCTCTTGTGCCGGAACGAATACTCTGTCGTTTTCGCTCCGTATTTTTCCTCCTGTTCGTTCATGTATTTCTCGAACACTCCCGGTGAGGGAACACCGTGACACACGAGATCACAGGTGGTCAAGCCCTGCGTATCGCCGCCGATGAAATTGCGCAGACCCGCCACTTGGCACGGCGTCCCGGAAAAGAACACCTTTCGCCCCGAGCCCAGCAATTCCTTTACCTGCGGGAACACCCCGACCGTCGAACTCTGGACATACTTCGACCCTTGAAGCTGCGGCAGAGCGTCCGGAGAATCAATTCTTATATGATGGACCGCATGAAAGTCGTCGCGGAACGCCGCGCCGAAGACCACGCCGCCCTCCCGCAGGAACTGTTTTGCCAATTCGGGGAACACCCCGCCCGACGAACTTTCCCGGCGCGTATGTTCATCGCGGCTCCATGCGGCATAGGCCGCCGGAAAGCCTTCGGCCGGTGTCGGCGCCGGCTTATTCATCACCGGACAGACGGCGGTACACTTGCCGCAGTCAGTACAGCGGGCAGCATCGCGCACCGGATACTCGAATCCTTCCTCATCCACCGTCACGGCGATACAGTTCACGGGACAGACCGGCACACAGGCCATGCACCCGCAACAATCTTTTTTCTCTCCGGTGAACAGATACATCTAACCCCCCAATGCCCCGGTCAAGTACCGTTGTGCCTCGGCGCGCCATTCCTTCAAACGGGAATGAGCCGCCTCCCAATCGACCGGCGTTTCCACCAGCCGAAGCAAGGTTGTTTCATCGTACGCCGCAAGAAAACGCCCGTCCAGCCCTATCCGCCCCAGCAAGGAGAGCATCCGGTCGTTCAGCGACGCCTTCTTACCGGTCAGACCGACCGTCACGAACGGTTTGCCGAAGATTATGCTGAAGACGGTGCCGTGGAACGAATTGGTCACCACGAACTTCGCGTTCCTGATATATCCTATCCATTCGGTAGGCGACATCTTTTTCCGATGAGGATCTATCACCGGCGCCTGTAACTTATCGGCGACCAGCCGGTTCGCCTTTTCGACCCATTCCTTTTCGCGCAGGATGTAGGTGAAGAGATAGCCGCTCTCGGCGGGCGCGGTCGTTATGGCGTCGTAGTCATCCAACAGCAGGGTCGGATCGGGATGCCACGCCGCCGACCGGCCGGTGAATCTTTCGACCAGATCGGCGCCGTTCTTCTCGCGCACCGACAGCGCATCCATCTTCTTTAGCAGGCGCGTCATTTCGGCGCGGTACTCCGGCTCGATGTCGTTGCGGCCGAAACTGGCGGCATAGGCTATCCGTCTGCGGCCAGCCGGGGCGAAATCGAGATAGTAGGCAGGGTCGACGCCGACATGGATAGGCGGGTTCCATATCTGGTCACTGCCGCAGATGTAGGCATCGCACCGCGGCGGGTCGTCCCGGAGTTCGGCGAACGAGGTATAACGGCGAGGCGATACGGCAAGGAATACTTTACGGAAACTGTCGAATCCGGTTCCTTCGCTCCCCTGCGCCGAACCCCGACGCATGTTCAGCAATCTGATATACAGTGCATAGATGTTGGCCTTGATCGCGCGGCGCGACAGCGACAGGCGCAGACGACCGCCGTACAGGATATCGTCCGATCGGTAATCAATGATCCCGACCTCGTGCCCCAGCGACCGGAGATAGGTCTGAAGCGCGTATGTCTGGAATACCGCACCGTAGTTATCGGCGTAGTGGAAGGTGATGATGCCGATCTTCATCCTACGCCTCTATTTCCAATATCTTTTTCATCTTTTCTGCCGCACTCTCTACTGTATGGTTTTTTTGAACCGTCGCATAGGCGCTATCTCCCAATTTCTTTCTGAGATCGGCATCGGAAAGCAAGAGCGCGAGTTTCTCCGACAATGCGGCAACATCGCCCGCCTCTATCAACAAACCGTTGTCCCCATCAACGATCAAGTCGGGAATACCGCCGACCCTCGTCGATATCGACGGAATGCCACACGCCATCGCTTCAAGAAGAGCATTGGGAAATCCTTCGAATTTTGTGGGCAGAACAAAAATATCGGTTTGCGACAACAGCGTCGACTTTTTTTCACCCGTGACCCAACCTTCCAATAAACACACCCGGGTGAGATTCTCCTTTACTATTTTCTCCCGTAATCTTGCGGTTACTCTTCCATCGCCTGCAAAATGAACGATAAAAGGTCTCGTTTTTCCCGAACAAAGCGGGCGTACCGCATCAACGAGATCGAACACCCCCTTCGCCTCCTCAATCCATCCCATAAAAAGGATGTTTATCGGAACCCGATCCAAGGAAAAAACATTTTTCTCGTAACGCGAGGTATCTAGCCAATTTTTTATCACGACCAACTGTTTTTCCTTCACTCCGGGAAAGGAAACAAACAGGTCGCGCCATTTCTCACCCTGACAGATTACTTTGTCAGAAATGGAAAACACGGTGTGAACATACCATCGCATTCGTCGGGAACTTTTTAAATCTTTTACAATATATCCAGATCGAGGAGCTAAGAGTATCGGGATCCTCAACGCTTTTGCCCAGATACACATCAGCCCTTTTTCAAGGAAACTGTACCCATTCCCGACGAATATCAGAGTATAATCAGGGCGATGAAATACCGTGTAAAAAAGAAAAAGAAAAACTCTGATCACTGCGAGCAAGAAGCGAATCCTCATGTTGGGCGAAGGGACAGTGGGGGTCGTCGAGTCTATTAAGCGCCATTCGACATGTTCAGATAATGAAGATTCTATCAAAGAGCGACTGGCAAAATTTAGGCCTCCGGTACTGCCATCTTTTGAGCTTTTCGCAAAAGAACCAACGAACAGAACCTTTTTCTTTTTTGTCGGACTCATCACCTCTCATCTCCAGATGTGATAACTTTTCCATAGAGCTTTTGTTCGTGTTGCGCGATCTCTTCCATGACACCACGATATTTTATAATCCCTGCAGGGAACCCCGCTACTATCGCATATGGCGGAACATCTTTCGTGACCAATGCGCCAGCCGCCACGATAGCGCCACGACCGACACGAACGCCTCTTAGAATTATCGACCGTGCCCCAAACCAAGTATCATCCTCAAGGTGGACCGGCAGATCGTCGCCCGACATCTTTTCTTTTATATCAAACATATAACGCCCATCAAGAGGCGTGTTGTGCCTCCCCGTTATGATCGTTACCTTCGGGCCGAACATCACCTTGTTCCCGATAAAAATCCCCGCCTGTGTCGATCCACCGAACATCGCACCCGGACCGATATAGACATCGTTGCCTATCGAGATGCAAGAATAGTTGAAAGAAGAAGATATCGGGAAAAAGCGCACATTCCTGCCGCAGGAGCGAAAACATGTGGAGTAGAGCCGACAAAGCAGATATTCGATGACCTTTTTTAGAAAGCCTGCCGCCTTCAAGGTCACGCGGATCGGCGATGAAATAATGTTCATGATTTTCTCCCCTCTATCACGGCAACATAACTTTTCAGAAAATGGTCGCCACCGAATAATTCTTCTGCCATTCTACGCGATTCTTGTCCCATTGCCTCTCTCTCTTCCGGAGACAATACTATGAATTTATTAATTGCTTCTGCAATGGAAGTGGGATCTTGCGGATCGAAAAGAAAACCGTTCTTTCCTTCTTTCACCAATCGCGCATGGTCGCAGACATTGCTTGCCAAGATCGGCTTACCGCACGCCATCGCCTCACAGATTACATTGGGAAATCCTTCTATAAAAGAAGGAAGCATCACAGCATCGGCAGAATGATAAACTCTAATGATTTCTCGCACCGGTTCGTGGAGCAAAAACACGGCCTCCAAGTTGCGGTCCTTTATAGCCGACAAAGTATCAAGATAACATTGGGACCTCGGTGTCGGATAGCCATTCTCAAAAAGATTGTTGCCATACCACGAGATATGTACTTTCGCCAACAAGTTCTTATGAAGAAGATGGTGAAGAGCCGCGACTACATTGGCGGGATTCTTTTTTTTCTGGAAACTAGCCACTATTATTATCTCAACATCATCTTTTCTTATCGGCTTCGAGGTAACGACCGTCGAAAACTTGGTTAGATCGACTGTGTTGATGATGGTATTCACTTTACTCTCTAGTCGCGGAGCCATTTTCTTCAGTTTATCAGAAAAGTCCCAAGAATTGCAGACCACGACATCGGCAAGACGATGCAGGTGGAAGCTGACTCTATATCGCATGGAGAGTGTCGGAATACCCACTCTTTCGGACACGATAACACGCCAGTTTCCCCAGATACCGCATATTTCATTGACGATATTTGGAAAGTTAAGGTAAGAGATTACGGCGATTGGGGCTATTTTTATGATCTCCCGACAGATTCGACAGAAGCGAAGAACTTTAGATTTTCCATATACAGAGACATGTCGAATGCCGACATCGGCAAGATCATTGTTGAAGAATTCATCGACCTTGAAGTAGGTTATCAATGTCACCTCATACCCTGCCTTGTCCAGCACATTGCAAAGATAGACCATCTGTCGTTGGGCGCCACCGGAACCAAGCGAATCGATAAGACAAACTATTTTTTTCAAGCCAATCCCTCTTGCTCAGTCCTTTCTTCTAGTTTAGCCGATAACCAAACGACCATCAATAAATTACCCTTCTCATAATAACTCACCATCCCCACATCGAGGGCCAAAATCAGCAATAACAAAACAAAATAAAGTACATTCCCCGCTACTTTATTCATCATATAGGTGCGCAAAATCAAGAAATAACCCAAGTAATATAGTGTGAAACCTATAAGACCAAGGCATGCAAGCAATTCCATTATATTATTATGCGCATAAGCTCCCCCGGTAAAATAGCGAAAAGCATTGACCCCCACGCCGATAAAAGGATTGTCCAGAAATACCGCTCCTGCTTTTTGCGCCAACAATATTCTGCCTTCCGTGCTTGCTTCCATCTCCTCTTCTTCACCGCTAAATCCATCCATCATTCTATCGGCCCTATCAATGGAGTATTCTATTACTTCCATCTGACCTTCTGAGAAAAAGGTATCGTAGAAAACATAGAAAATACTTAGAATAACCAATGAAAATAATAGTATTCGGCGAGGTTTGGCAAATTGCGTTATCAGAAATATCGCGGCCAAGATAACAGAAAAGAAAATACCTTTTCGACTACCGGTAAGAAACGAAACATACAGGGCAAATATTATATTAATTACGGCAACTACCTGTATGTACCTGTTATTATACAAACGAAGGAAAACCAAACTTGCAAAAATACTGAACATCATGGCAATACCTAATTGATTCGAATTAGGAAAGGTGCCTCCGAATCTTAAACTCCTATAAATTTCGTAACTCGGCGTGTACACACCCAAGGCAATCAGATAGTTGAAAAAAGCACCAACAACTACGCCGCTCAACATCCAATGAGAAATTCGATACCGTTTAAGCAAAGCATATATTAAAAAGTTATTCAAACACACTTGTACTAGTGTGATATTGGTATTATAAGAAACCTCCGGCAATGACGACCAGAAAAAGCTAAGAAAAGAAAAAAAGACAAACACCCCGTACGACAACAAATAGCCGTTGAATGGTATTTTGTAGTTTCTGTTGAGAATGCTGTCTGCCAAAAAAACAAAAACCAACAACAAGTTAAGAGCATTGCGGTATTGAACATTGCTCTCCTGCTGGAAAATGATTTGTCCCGCCATATAGACAAGCAACAAAAAACCTGTTGCTACTTGCCATTTGGCTCTCGGCAATGATTCCATCATGATCCTACGGCTGTCTTATGTTTATATGAAGCAGCTCTTCCAAAATACAGGTCTGAGGCCAAAAATGGCCCTCTATAAAATTCCCCGCTCTATCCCAGTGGCCCGGGCAATTATATATTGCGGTATCATTATACGAATAACTCATCTCGCAGAACTCGATACCGCCGCTCTCATTCTTCAGAAAGTCATAGGCCATCGACTGGAATTTCAATTCAGCGGAAACCTTAAAGGCAACCTCCAGACAGCGTTTGTCGATTTTGTTTTGATCGTAGTCTATCTTGCCGCTGCCCGATGAGCGAAAGTCATTTTTTCGATTCATTCTGCGAAAGGCAAAGGCGCGATCGCCAATGACCGTAATGCGGGTGTCGAAGGCATTGCCCGGAAGGAACTTTTGGAAAAGAGCATAGTTCTTATGGGGGAGATAGCCTTCCATAGGGTCTTCGCCACGGAAACTTCTCATTATATTAAGAAGATGCCATTTGATGGTCTTAATGAAACTGGAGGGATGGAACCATACATTGTCGGCACTGGGCACATGCCATTGTCGAATCCCCTTCCCGAACATGGCCTTTATCAACTTTATCGCCTCGGCTCTTTTCCTTACCAGCACCACGTTAGACGAGCCTGCCCCCCCTTTGAGTTTGAACACAACAGGATAGCGAGCTTCAGTCTCGGCCCAATGAAGGGCCTCCTGTTTATTCCAGAAAATCCATGATTCGGTGTAGGGAAGATCGTGTGCTTTGCAAAGAAGATATTGGCTGATTTTATCATCGTAGTGCCAAGATGTACTCCAATCCGGGAAGACTCTGACCCCTATTTCGCGCTCCCATATCTGTGTAAGGATCGGCGCTAAAAGGTAATGATCATCCGTGAGATTTCTGCGAAAGATCACCGTATCTTCTTTTGTGATCGACCACATTTCGGAGGGTAACAGCGGAAGAATGTTATGAGGTATATCATTAATTGCAAGAAGTTCTAGGAATTTTCTGTTAAAAGAAGCAACCTCTTTCTTGTCTTTACTGCCATCAATCACTATCAATACTCGCAACGCCGTCTCCATCCAATTGTAAATAGCATTGCCATCAACTTGTTGTATCTCGCTGTCTTCTGTCATAATCAAAAGCGCGAACGGTAGTTATCAATCCATGCAACAGGTCTCCGATCCAGCACCCCATTGAGAAAGAAGCCACACGATATATGGCCTCATAACGGGGTAACGCCGAACGAATATCAAAATGATCAATAAAAAATTTCTTGGAAAAATGACTGTATTCTTTTCGTTTTAAGGAATCGTTTGTCAGTTCAGCGATCATCGCGATAGTCTGTTGTTCGCTATAATCTATTAACACATTGCGCGGGGAGAAGTTGGTAACCATGAGCGCCTCAACATTTTCCTTGTTCACCAGCACCGGCATCGCAGAACCCGCAAGAGGCGTCAAAAGAACCTTTCCCTTTGATGCCGCTTCCTGTATCGAACGCCCTGTCCCCACGACCAGATCGGCGGCAGGAACGAGTTCTGCCGCGTTCAGGGTAAAGTGAGAATCTGTCAGGAAATGGACCTCCAATCCTTGCGCCATCTTTTTTAATTCTTCAAGTACCGGTTGATCTTCGACAACACCCACCAGAACGAGTGCGTGACGCGCGCCACGATTCGTCAACTCATTAGAAAGACGGATGGTTTGGCGGAATGATTCGGCATATGTATTGCCGATCCGCGCGATACGCATGAGTACGGGCGCACCTTTCGCAAGGGCGCGAACCTCCGCGACGCGGGCGGGGTCTTCCGGTGGTTCAACCGCTCTATTTGGTATCAAGTGAAGCGCCGTTTTTCTAAATTTCGGCTGGGCGCGGAAATAGTCGTAATTCTCTTTGCTGAAACAGATCAGTGTTTTTGCGAACGGATACCACCGGGTCGGGTTGGGTCCCCCTGCTTTGGTGTGAACAAGCGGCAAACGATAGCGCAGTGCGGCAATTCGTGCAAAGAAAAGGGCTCGAGTATCGAAGGAATGAATTATGTCGGGCTTGACCTCATTGATTTTATGCAAAATATCCCTGATTACATTAATTGTTTTCTTCCCGTTGTAAAAAATATATTCTGTTTTTACATTTGATTGACGAAAAATTGCCAGCGGCAGTACGCCTATGCAGAGAATACAAACATCTCCTATGGCTACCATGGTTTCGGATATAGTCTTCAAGCTCATCGCATGTCCGCCTTGTCCATGTCCCCTTGTGCTAGTTATTAAATAAAGAATTTTCATCTAAACTACTTGCTGTTCCAGTTCGAGTTCCACGCCGTATCTTTCCCGCACCTTTTGCTGAATATGGGCCACGAGCGCAAGGATATCGGCGCCGGTTGCGCCACCGGAATTCACAACGAATCCAGCATGTTTTGGCGACACTTCGGCCCCGCCGATGCGATATCCCTTCAAATTCAATTCCTCTATCATCTGACCAACGAATCGCCCCTGAGGTCGCTTGAAAACACTACCGGCACTGGGCATATCCCACGGCTGTTTGCAGTGCCGCTCTTCACGGATGCAATTCATTTTCTCTGTTATCGCCGCGTTATCTCCCCGCGAAAGACGGAACACCGCGCGGGTGATGACCGCCGACATCTTCTGAAAGGCGCTCTGCCGGTAGCCGTAAGCAAGTTCCTCTTTTCTCGCGGTCCGTAGGGTGCCGGTCGCGGTATCGACCCATTCGACCGATTCGAGGAGCGACCACAGATCGCCATCGTAGGCACCGGCGTTCATATAGACACCGCCGCCGACCGTCCCCGGAATATCCCAGAATATCTCCATTCCCGCGAGTCCCGCGTCGCGTGCCGTTTCACTGAGCTGTTCGAGCGTTGCCCCCGCCTGTGCCGTTATCCGGTCATCGGTCACCGTGATGGTGCTCATCTCCTCGCGGATGAATACAAATATCTCTTTTTCATAGCGCGGTTTAGAGAAGATGAGATTGCTGCCATTACCGAAAAAGAGTATCGGGTCGCCGCGATGTTGGGCGCAGAGGGCGACGAGATCGGCCGCGTTCTGAGGAAAATAGGCACGGTGAACGGTTGCCGGTATCCGGTATGTGTTGTAGTTGGTCAGGTCAAGGTTCTCGCGATATATCATGCCGTCTGCGGTGTCCTAAAGGTTAAGCGGTAGTAGTCCCAAGTATAATAAAGTGCGGCAAAGGCATAACAGACGCTGGAGGCTATCGCCGCTCCGATAATACCAAGCCGAGGGATCATGATGATGTTGGCGGCGATATTGGCTAGAGCCGAAACGGAAAAGACCTTCATCGCGACAAGCGGAAATCCACGCGCGGCGAGGTCGCCGTTCAATAGTTTAAAAAATACCATAAGATAGGTGCCGGGGAGCAGAATTATCAGCGCGGTAGATGCAGAGACAAATTCGCTTCCATAGAAGAAAGGAATAAAATAAGGGGCGGCAACACCAATAAAAACAATGAGTGGAAGGGTAGCAATCATGAGTTTTAATGTGTTCTGCCACAACTTGTGAGAAAAAACCACAGGGTCTTTAGATGACACACTGTAAGAAAAAATTATCGATTTCAGGACATCAGGAATGGTCCATAAAAGAAGCGATAATGACATTGCCACCGAAAAGATACCAACATCCTTTTTGTCCATGAAGTGATTGATAATCAAGACATTCGCCCGATAGTTGAGACTCATTACAAAAAGAGGCAATGCAAATTCGAAGCCCTTGCGGACAACAGGCCACCCTTTTTCTTTAAATAATTTGAAGTCAAAAACAAAAAAACGGTAACCTTCAATATTCCGCACCCACAAATAAGCGTGTAGCGCATTGGCGAGGTTAGAAATTAGAACTATCAAGAAATAGGTCACAAGGCCGCCATTAAGAAACAGCACAAAGACCACTACCAACACGAATTCGACGATGACCGGGATGATCTCTGCGTAATTGAGTTTGGCGATATTTCGTTGAGATAGTGCAAACGCATTGGTCGAGCCAATGTAACGTTGGGGAAAAATAGAGGCAAGGACCAGCAGTGTGATGATCCAGTTAGAAAGGATATCCTGTTCATAATAGATGATGACTAGGGCTATCACGGAAATGAACGAGGTCAACAGGTAGAGTATGGATTGAATACTGGAAATATCTTGAATGGAATAGCCTTTTTTAGACATGAAATAAGAAAAAGAACTGGTGGCGCCCCAATTTGTTAGGGAAAGGATTAGTTGCAAAGAAACAAAATAGACGGCGATGAGACCGCGCCCTTCGGCACCTAAACAACGTGCGACGATGACGCCCATCACGAATGACAATCCCAGATGAAACGCCTTTATAAGCAAGGAACGGATAAAATCTCTTTTCATATTATTTCTGTAGCGGTTTTGCCGGAGCGCCGGCGGCGATACAGTCAGGCGGTATATCTTTTGTTACCAGTGCGTGGGCACCGATCACCGAATTTCTTCCCACACGAACATTGCCGATTAGGGTGACACCGGAATAAATAGTAACCCCATCCTCAATGACCGGATACTCTTTGGGACGATCCTTTCTTCCCGACGAACCGAAGGTAACATGCTGAAATACGGTGCAATTGTCGCCGATGACGGTTCTGTCGCCGATCACTATGCCTATGGGGTGTGCAACTTTAAAGTTTTTTCCTATCTGTGCCTTGAGGGAAACCTCGCTACTGAAAAATATGAGGTAATGATACTTGATAAAAATGGTAAACAGTCTGAGCAAGGGAATCCTTCTTAAAAGACACCCGAGTCGGTAAAGAAACACGAATTGGAATCTCGGATCAAAAAAGAAAGTAATGATCGAAGACCAAAGGCTCTCCTGCATCCGGTAAAAGCGGATATCTGATAGGACGGCTTCCCTAAAGCTCATGGATGTTCCCTTGCAAATAAGTGATTTTTTCCACTATGCTCTCATATCCCCGTTCGACCTGCTCGAAATTGGTGATGGTCGTTTTGCCATCGGCGCACAGCCCGGCAAGCACCAGCGCGGCACCAGCGCGCAAGTCGAGCGCGGTCACGGCCGTCCCTTTCAGCTTCTTGCCACCCGTCAGTTTCAGCATATCGCCCTGCACCGAACTCTCCGCCCCCATCTTCTTTAACTCTTCGACATACTGGAACCGCCCCGAAAAGCGCAGATCGACGATGCGGCTTTCGCCCTTTGCCATCAGCCCGTACACCGCGAAGAGCGGCTGCATATCGGAATTTATCGCCGGATAGGGACCGGTCGCGATATCCACCGGATAGATCGCCGAGGGACGGACGATGATGCTGTTGCGGTCCTGCGCGATGAAGTATCTCAGCCCCGATTCACGCAGATGGATAAGCGGCACTTCCAAATGATCGAAGGGAAAATTCCGTATCTCCACCTCACCGCCGGTCACCGCCGCCGCGATGAGAAAAGTGATCGCCTCCATATTGTCGGGAATGCAGGTGTAGGCGCATCCGTGCAGTTTTTCGACCCCTTCCACTACTATGGATTCCTGTCCGTTAACCGTAATCTTGGCCCCCATCGCGCGGAGCATGGCGATAAGGTCGAGTATCTCGGGACGCACATGGGGATTCCAGATGGTGGTGGTTCCCTTTGCCAAGGTTCCCATGAGTATGCCGTTCTCGGTAGCGCCGGTGGAGCGGATGGATAGCCGTATGTCGGCTCCTGTCAACCGTCCTTTTGACTTTGCACAGAGATAGCCCGCCTCTTCCCATACCTCCGCCCCGAGCGTTCGCATGGCCATTTCGTGCAGGTCATATTTCCGCTCGCCGAGATCGCAGCCGCCCGGTAGCGGTACCCGCCCCTCACCGTGACGGGCGAGGAGTGAGCCAAGCATAAGCAGGGTGTTGCGAATGGTGCGGCCATCCCATGAAAGTTCTGTTTTTGGTTTTTGGTCGGTGACGGTAAGGGTATTTCCCTGCACGGCTATCTTCTTGCCTACCTTTTCCAACATCTCGATCTGAGTCCGAACATCAAGGATATTTGGAATGTTACGAAGGATAACCGGTTCTTCGGTAAGAAGCGAGGCCACCAGAAGACGAAGCGAACTATTCTTCGCGCCGGAGACATCGACCGTGCCGGTGAGTCGGGACCGTTGTACCGAAACTGTCTTCATGTGCCCCTCCATACGAGCGCTTAACTCTAGCAAAAACGGTGCGGTTGTCAAAGAAAGAGGGAGATCATTCACAAACGCGCGGCACGCGTCATGTCGGTTTGACAATCGAATGGTTTCAAATGTTGCGAGGGCCTCGATACCGGACAACAAGTATCCGAATATATTTTACATAAATTAAGTTGACAGACTCTTAATTCTGTTTATTATGAAGCTATGTTCATTGACGGATTGAGAGGGAGGATACGATGAGAAATGTACTTGTTATTTTGAGTGTGCTCTTCGGGCTGACGGCCTTGTACGCCGTGGACTACTGGCCCGAACGGGTTTATAACGGCGCAAGAAGTGGTCGTTCAACAGGCGATGGAAATATCGCTGTGCCCGAGGTGGCCTGGAAACTGCCGATGGGAGGAGGTTTTAATGATCGCACTCTCTTGATGGAAGGAAGTGTTTATTCTTCACCGGCATTTGTCTTTGTACAAGGGGGCCATATATTCAAAAAAAACGGAAGCGGTCATCTTCTTTGGGATGCCGGGAACATCGGGGCCACCTCTCTTGCCGGACGATGGGATTTAAATGGAGATGGTCAAGAAGAACTCGTAGTATTTGGAAACAACTACCAATGCTACATAGTATCTGCCTCTACTGGTGAACTTTTTTCGGAACTTCTTCCCTGCGGCGTTCCTTTGAAAACAATTGACATTGACAACAATGGAACGTTGGAAATAGTCACTCGAAATCTTTGGTCGGTAGTCGGGGTGCGGGCTTACGATTTCACCGATGGCCTCTCAAATCCCAAGGTGGCATGGACGACCGCTGAGAATCTGACCAACAACGGGTTCGAACTTGCCTTTGGCGATCTGGACGGCGACGCGTTAACTACCGAGTTGGCCATCGACATCAACGACTATGCGAAAATAACGGTGCTTGATGCAAAAACCGGTGAAGTTCGTCGAGCGCGTACGACCCCTTCGGTATTCGGCAAGTTCAGTTATGGTCCCAACCTCATCGTGGATGTGGATGGCGTTGCTCCGGCCGAATTTATTTTCTCGGGAATGGTTGCCACCTATGGGAACCGTGGATCTCTGGGCATATCGGTCTATGATTATGTGACCGACAGTTTCAAATGGCAATACGAATACGGTCAGAACACCGGCGATGTAAAAGTAGAGTTCATCCCCGAAGCGGTAGCCGACCTGGATGGCGATGGTCTGCCCGAAGTGGCGATCTCTGTCTATAACAACACGCTTGAACTGACACGGGTCAACAACAAACAGGTACCTGCGGAAAAGGACGGTATCAATGAGCCGAATCGGTGGGTGACCGCCGTGTATCGCGCCGCTGACGGTATTCTTAAAGGATACATCACCGATGCCTACATTCAGACCGTAGCCGACCTGACGGGAGACGGCATCCCCGAGTTGGTGGTAAAGCGGACGGTGGCGGGGAACAGTACGATTCCCGTTTATGGGGAAATAATGGCCTATCGTTTAATGCCTGATGGAGCTTTGACTCAAGTGTGGTCCGCATCGAACCTTTCATTACTTGAATGTTCGAGGGAAACCAAATCATCGATCGACGACTATCGCGCCCACAAACAAAGTTG
The DNA here is from genome assembly GCA_937871295.1 of uncultured bacterium. Lineage (GTDB taxonomy): Bacteria > UBP6 > UBA1177 > UBA1177 > JAKLFG01 > CALMRE01. Next base: position 14,413 of record CALMRE010000268.1, read on the forward strand.
CCTAAAAGATATGGACGGTAACGGCAGTTCGGATCTTATAGCGGTACGCGACAACAACAACGATGGCAAGCCCGAGGAGGTTGTTGCTCTGTCGGCGGCAACCGATATTCCCTTTGTTTCTCGGATCACCGCGCTAAGCAATGATGAAGAGGCTCTTGTAGTAAAAGTCGAAACAGGGGCCGTCTGTCTTTCCCGAAATAGCGGTGTGGTACAATGCGTTGATCTGTCTGGATCAAGTCCCACTGTCATAGTCTCTATTCCTGCTAATAACCACACGGGAAGCGCGGTGGTTTTTCCTCATAAGGGATCTGCCCGTCTCCTCACCACCGATGCGCGAAAGCGGCTGTCTCTTTGGAATCCATCGGCGGCCAACCCCTTAACCGCTCCTACCATGCTCTGGTCTCTTTCAAACACGGTTAATCAGGAGTTGTTCTCTGTTCAACCAACGGCGGGGGGCAGTTACAATATATTGAGGAATACACTTACCTCTCTGGGTGCCCCTCGTATTGAGTTTCGATCTGCTACCGGCGCCCTTGTGTGGGGAAAAGATTTCCCCGGTGCGGTTATTCAACCAAACAGTTTCGTCAGCGGCAATTTCGGCGGGGGCACATCCCGGGATATCGCGGCATTCATAGATTTTGGTGGGAACCATCCGACCGTTCTTGCCTTTGAGGCAACCAACGGAAATTCTCTTATGAATTTCGAAAATCCCGATACCAGCCGTTATCAAAAAGCGACTCTTGTGACAGTACCAAATGCCGTGGGATTGGATACTCTATTCGTTATTAGCGAAGGAACTGGAGAGGTTCTCGATCCCGCAACTTCTACCCGTCTTACTACGCTTACGCTGGGCAGGTTGAACCGTAACGGATTTTCCGCAGACCTTGATGGCAATGGGGTTTATGATTTGTTCGGCAATCAGTCATTCGATCAGAAGCGCATCTTGCGTCCTGACAACTCGGTGTTGTGGGAATTTCCTTTCAGTGCCGGCTCTTCCTACTATAATTACTACATGAATCATGCCGGACTTGCCGACATTGACACCAATCCGGGGCTCGATGTGGCGCTGGGCGGTCAGTACGGCGATCTGTCGGCCTATTCGGGGCTGGACGGGACGGCGCTGTGGAAGCGCTGTCTCTATCTCGGGATGGCGATAGATCTGCCGGTCGATTCGTTCCTGACCCGCACCGATTGTCCCGGATCGAAACTCTCCAACATCGCCTCGGGCGATATCGACGGTGACGGGCTCGAGGAGTTCGTGGTGGGCAGTCCCGACGGCTATCTGTATGTGGTCAACACCGAGGATGGAAGCCTCGCGTGGTCGTATCTTTTCGACTACGCGGTGGGCAATCCGATACTCGCCGATGTGGACAACGACGGGAAGATAGAGGTGGTGGTCGGCGTCGCCGACGGCTATCTCTATGCGATCGATCAGAAGAAGTACACCGCCCCCATTCCGGCCCGCGAAGCAGTGATAAAGAACGGTAAGATACAGAATCCCAACACCGACATTGACGCGCAGTCCTACGCCGGGCAGATCGGCGTGGCGTGGAGTCCGGTCTTCAAGGCGAAGGGGTACGATGTCCGTATCGTCAATTCGTCGGGCGCGGCCATAACGGATGTGGTCACGGTGACCAATGGGTTCCAAGCGATCATCACCGATGCCGATATCGTCAGCGGACAGACCTACTATGCCGAGGTGCGCGGCTACGATGCCAAGGGCTACTACAGCGACTGGAGTCACGGTGACGGCGTGACGGTGAATGTACCGGCGGCGGCGACCGTTCTGTCGAGGATCAGAAGTTTTTTTAGGTGAATGCTGCGCTGTTGAGCGGGAGTTGAGCGGGCGGGTACGCCCTGTTGAGCAGGAGTTGAGCAGGAGTTGAAGGTTGATGGGTGAAGGGAAATACCGAATCGTAGGGGCTTCCCAACGGGACGCCCGATCCTGAACCGAAACCCCCTCCCAACCCGATAGGGGCGCTCTGGATCCGTGAATCGTGAGTCGTGAGACGTGAAACACGGAGGCGGGGCGCCCCACTTTGTTTATGATCCGTAGGGGTGCACCGATGTGTGCACCCTGAAACGCGGACACCCCCGAATACCGGGCGGACACACCGGTCCGCCCCTACGGGATCAACGCACGAATACCGGGCGTGCCGTTGGCGCGCCCCTACATCACGGAACAGGACGCTCGGCGGGTTATCCGCCGATGCAATGGACGGCATAGAGTGGTATGGCTTTGACGCCGCCGGTATAGCCGAAATGCTTGGTCGATATCCGCAGGGCATGATCGGGTTTATACCGGTCGCGGTAGGAACTCAGGCTTTTTGAGGCGGTATTGTCGGCGGCTTTCACTTCGACGGGGATGATGTTCCCTTCTACATTAAGAAGAAAATCGACCTCCGCCTCGGCGTTTGATTCCCAGTACCACAGATCGAGTCCGGCGCACCGGAAGGTCTGTGCGACGAAGTTCTCGGTAAGAACGCCGCGGTACATCAGCGATGTTTCCAGCAGTATCTCGCCGAAGTGAAATTTCGAGAGCGCCGTGAGCAGGCCGACATCCGACAGATACAGTTTGAAGAAATTGGGTTTCTGGTATGCCGACAGCGGCGCCTGCGGCAGGTCGATCCGCACCGCCTTGAGGAGCAGTCCGCTCTGAAGCAACCATTCCAGCGCTCCTTCATAACTCTCCTTCTTTGCCTTCTCGTGAACCAGTTTATACATGAATTTTTTGTTCTCTTTCGCCAACTGAGCGGGGATGCTGTTGTACGCCTGAGCGGTTTTTACCGCCTGTGTGCCGGTGGTGTATTTGGCCATATCGGCCAGGTACGCGAAGATGATGTTGTGGTGAATGTTCCGGTCGTATGCGACCATGTCGCCCTTCTTCGCGATATACTCCATGATGGCCTGCGGCATGCCGCCGATGCAGAGGTAGGTGCGGTAGAGCTGGAGCGCCTTCCGGTGCAGCGCTTCGTTGAGCGGCTTCAGTTTTCCGTAGGCGGTACGGATCTCTGCGGCGAGCAACTCTTCACCGACCGCCAGCAGGAATTCCTCAAAGTCCATCGGGTAGAGCTGTTCGATCGCCACCTTGCCGACCGGGAATGAAGCGGACATCCGGTTCAATTGAACGCCGAGGAGACTGCCGGCGCAGACGATGCGATAGGGTTTCTCCGATTCGTTGAAGTATTTGAGCGCGGCGATGGCCCGTTCGCTTACCTGTATCTCGTCAAAGAAAATGACCGTATCTTCTATTGATATCTTTTCTCCGCGATATGTCTCTATGTTCCGGATGATCTCTTCCGGATTCAGAGAGTTTTCGAAAAAACTTACATGGTCACGGCTCTCCTCCAGATTGATATAGAGGTGCTTTGCAAAGTGATCCTTGCAGAATTCTTTAAGGATGTAGGTTTTTCCGGTCTGCCGCGCACCCATGAGGAGAAGCGGCGGCGCTTTTTCCTGCGTTTTCCATGCGATCAGTTTTTCCATGAATTTCCGTTTCATCTTCCCTCCGTCGAGAAATGATGATTACACCATTTTTTATATAAAAAGAGGGGCCAAGTCAACAAAAAGTCGAATTCTTGACTTTTTATGTACAATAAAAGTCGATTTTTCTACAGCCGTGCCGTGACCTGTTTTTTATCGAGGATCGATTTCACATCGAAGAGGACGGCATCTTTCTTGAGGAGCGCGGGGATGTCGAGGTCTTTGAATTCATTGTGGGAAACGGCGAGGACCACGGCGTCGTAGGGTCCGGCGGGCTTTTTGACGGGGTGGATGTCGTACTCTTCCACTATTTCTTCGGGTTCCGCCACCGGGTCGTAGACATCAATGGCGCAGCCGAAATCGGCGAGTTCGCGGATGATGTCGATGACGCGCGAGTTGCGGATGTCGGGGCAGTTCTCTTTGAAGGTCATGCCGAGGACGAGCACTTTCGCGCCGAGTATCTTGGCGCCGTTGCGGCTCATGAGTTTCACCACTTTCTGCGCGACGAAGTTCCCCATGTTGTCGTTGATGCGGCGACCGGCGAGTATCACTTCGGGGTGGTAGCCGAGCGATTCGGCTTTATGGGTCAGGTAGTAGGGATCGACGCCGATGCAGTGGCCGCCGACGAGTCCGGGGCGGAACGGGAGGAAGTTCCATTTGGTCCCCGCCGCTTCGAGCACTTCGACGGTGTCGATGCCCATCCGTTCAAAGATGAGCGCCAGTTCGTTGACGAAGGCGATGTTGATGTCGCGCTGGGAGTTCTCGATGACTTTGGCCGCTTCCGCCACTTTTATCGATGAGGCTTTGTAGGTGCCGGCGGTGACGATGGAGCGGTAGAGCGCGTCGACCTTCTCGGCCGCCTCCGGCGTCGAGCCGCTGGTCACTTTCTTTATGGTGGTGACGGTATGGACCTTGTCGCCGGGATTTATCCGTTCGGGGGAGTAGCCGCAGAAGAAATCTTTGTTGAATTTGAGTCCGCTGCCCTTCTCAAGTATCGGGACGCAGTCCTCTTCGGTACAGCCGGGGTAGACGGTCGATTCGTAAACGACGATGTCTCCTTTCTTGAGCACCTTCGAGACCGTTTCGGTCGCCTTCACCACCGGGGTGAGATCGGGCCGTTTGTAGATGTCAATGGGGGTCGGGACGGTGACGATGTAGATGGCGCAGGGGCGGATATCGTCGAGTTCGGCGGTATAGGTGAGATGCGTGGCCGCTTTGAGGCCGTCGGGCGACACCTCGCGGGTGCGGTCGTGGCCGCTTTTCAGTTCGGCGATGCGCTCTTTTTTTATGTCGAAGCCGACCACGGGACGAACCTTCCCGAATTCGACCGCGAGCGGCAGGCCGACATAGCCGAGCCCGATGATGGCGATGGGTGCGTGGGTCATGGGGACCTCCGTTGAGAACGGTTACCTTTGTTTCAGAAGTTTCGCGGGATTGCCGACAACGATGCTGTTCTCCGGCACATCGTTGAGCACCACCGATCCGGCGCCGATCAGACTGAAATCGCCGATCTTCACCTTTTCCCGGATGGTGGCGTTACTGCCGATATGTACCGCCTTCCCGACCAGCACATTGGCCCCGATGACGCCGTTGGTCGCCACATGGGCGAACCGTTCGAGCGTGCTGTCGTGACCCACGAACGAGTTGGGGAGCAGGATGCAGTTGTCGGCTATGGTGGTGTCGGGCGACAACTGGCACAGCGGCGAGAAGAGACACCCGTTCCCGATCTTCGCGTAGCCCTTGGGAATGATGGCGGTATGGTGTATCAGCGTCGCGAAACGGTCGGGGGGAATGGGGAGGGTCTCAACCTTATGGAAGGTCGCCTTTTCGTTCTGCAGGCCCACATAGGCGATGAAGAAATAGCAGTTCTCCCGTACATATTTCTCGACATCTTCGGTCGTTCCGATGACCGGTATCTTTTTGTATTTCCCTACCTCGGAGCCGACCGGGAGCGCGTCGTTGAGAAAGCCGGCGACCTCATAGTACCCCAATGAATCGGCGACCGATGCGGCGATCATGCCGATGCCGCTGCCGCCGAGAATGACCAGTTTTTTCATTTCGCCCCCCGCTGTTGAATGAGTTCGTGCTTTTTCAAGGTCTTGTTGGCCGCGATCACCATCGGCGGGCCGATGAATTTGTTCTTCATGATGGCGACCCCTTTCCCCTCCTTCTGCGCCTCCTCGAACAGGCGCAGCATCTCCTTCGCGTCGGCGATCTCTTCCGCGGAGGGGCTGTAGTATTGATGCACGAGCGGTATCTCCTTGGGGTTAAGCACCAACATCCCCTCGAAGCCCAATTCTTTGGCCAGCGTGATATTTTTCTCCAGATCGACCAGATCGTGCACATGGATGTGGACCGTGTCTATCGGGATGACGCCGTTCGCTTTCGCCGCCATGGCGATGAGCGCGCGTGCGCTGAAAATACTTTTTCCCTCTGCGTCATGTATCCCGCCGAGGTCGCTGACGAAATCCTCACAGCCGAACGCGATGGCCACCACCCGTTTGGACGCCTGACAGATATCCTGCGCGTTGAGTACCGCGCCGGTCGTTTCTATCAGCGGTATGATCTTGTAGGTGCCGGTCGGGATCCCCTTTTCGTACTCGATGGTTTCGAGCAGTTTGTCGAAGAAATAGACATCCTCCCCTTTCTGCGATTTGGGATACATGAAGCCGGTGATGCCGGGGAGGGTGAGTTGGTGGATGTCCCGCAGAAGATGGCCGCTCTCCCGGTCGTTCACGCGCGGGAAGACCACCCGTCCGGCGAACGCGCCGTCGCCGACCATTTTTTTGATAAGATCGCGGGCGACCTGCTTGTTCTGCGCCGGCTGTGCCGAGTCTTCGATGTCAAGGAGCAGAACATCGGCCGTGGAACGGGCGGCGCTCTGCATCAGCCGTTCGTTGTGGCCCGGCACGAACATGAGACTACGCATCAGGTACTTCATTTTTCACCTCCCCGTGTCGGTATCAATACTTTCCTGCGTAACGAGAGGACCGGTATCTTATCCTGATTGAAGGCGGTCGTTTCGACATAGACCACGCCGCGGTCGGGCTTTTTCGCCGAACGGGTCACCGACAGCACTTTGGTGTGCGCATAGAGGGTGTCGTTGACGAACACGGGAGCCAGATGAACGATCTTCTCATACTCAAGGTTGGCAATTGCCTTGCCGCTGATGTCGGGGACCGTCATGCCGACCACCAGACTGAGAACGAGCGTCCCGACCACCAGCACCCGGCCGTGTTGCGACCGCGCGGCGAAGTCGGCGTTGGTGTGGAGCGGATGGTGATTCATGGTGAGCAGGGAAAAAAGATTGTTGTCCGATTCAAAGATCGTTTTGGAGAGGGCGTGCTCGATCACCTCCCCTTCGGTGAAATCTTCCAGATAACGCCCTAGCGCGAAACCGCTCATCTCTTACTCCTTTATTATGTTGCTTTTATCACCGTGATCGTTCTTTCTATCTCCTCCCCGGTGATGTCGGGGAAGATCGGCAGACAGAGGACCTGCTCGGCGAACCGTGCGGCGACCGGCAGTTTCTCCGGTGCGGCCGACGGCAGATCGCGGTACGGCGCGAAGGAACTGATGAGCGGGTAGAAGTAGCGCCGCGGCAGGATATCGTGCCGCTTGAATTCTTCGAACAGGTCGTCGCGGCTCTTGCCGAGGTGCGCCGCCTCCACCGTTATCGGGAAGTAGGGCCACGCCGGTGTCACCCCGACGGAGGGCCGGACGATGCCGATGCCGGGGATCCCCGCAAGGGCGGCGGTGTAGCGCTCCGCGACGGCGCGGCGGCGCGCCAGCGCTTCGTCGATATGGGTAAGGGCGAGGAGGCCGAAGGCGGCCTGCACCTCGTTCATCTTGCCGTTCATGCCGACCTCGGCGACGGTCGTTTCGCCGGTAAAACCGAAATTTTTGAGCGAGTCGATCCTCTTTTTCATCGCCTCGGAAGAACAGACTATTGCGCCCCCCTCGAAGGTGCCAAAAACTTTCGTCGCATGGAAACTGAGGACCGATAGATCGCCGTCGCGGAGCGGCGGACGGGCGGGCCGCGTTACGCCGAAGAGGTGGGCCGCATCGTAGAGCACTTTGAGATCGTGCCGTTCGGCGATGTCGGCGATGGCGGCGGTGTCGCACGGGTTGCCGTACACATGGACCGGCAGAATGGCGCGGGTCCGGGGGGTGATCGCCGCCTCTATCGTGGCGGGGTCGAGGTTGCCGTGGGTCGGTTCGACATCGCTGAATACCGGCGTGAGGCGGTTCCATTTGATGGCGTGGGCGGTCGCCACGAAACTGAAGGGGGTGGTGACGACTTCGCTCCCCTCCGGCAGGTCGAGCGCCTGAAGCGCGGTGAGGAGGGCGTTGGTGCCGTTGTTGAAAAGAGAGATGAAGGGGACATTGAGATAGCGGCAGAGCGCCCGTTCCAGTTCCTGATGCTGAGGACCGCCGTTGGTGACCCAGCGGCTCTCCCATATCCGTTCGAGGTAGGGAATGAACTCGGCGAGCGGCGGCAGGAACGGCCGGGTGACCGGGATGGGCTTGCGGTCGGACGGGCTTTTTTTCTGTTCCGGTCGCATCATTTCAATTCCTCTCCGGTACCGCGCGATTATAAAGGGGAGGAAATGCAAAGCAAGAAAACCGAATTGTAGGGGCGAATCTTGTGTTCGCCCGTTGAGCGGGAGTTGAGGGTTGATGGTTGAGCAGCAAAACCGAATTGTAGGGGCGATCCCAACGGGACGCCCTGAATAAATTGGATACCAATAAATACCGGGCGTGCCTGCAGCGTCGTTGGAAGGATTAGCGTTTTTTCCAGTTCTCGATGGCGAGTCCGCCGATGCGGGAGAAATGAGAGACATTATTCGTGACGAGGACGGCGCCGTGGTCCAGCGCCGCCGCCGCAATGAAAATATCGATATCGTCCACCGGCTTTCCTTTCCGCCGCAACTCCGCCTTTATCTTGCCGAACTGCGCGGCGCTCTCCGGCGTATCGGACAGAAAATCGACCAGCCGGGAGAACTGCTTGACCCGTTCGATATTCTCGCGGGGCCGTGCCGAGTTGTATGCGCCGAAGAAAAGTTCGCTCAACACCGGACCGGTGATGCAGAGCGCATCGGCGCCGACCGCCCGGATCCGTTCCGCGATGGCATGGTCGCCGTTCAGGAAGTAGATGCAGATGTTCGTGTCGAGGAGATATTTCATTTAAGAGCGGCCATTTTCCGGCTACGGCTCTTGCGTGTCCCCGTTATCGCGGCGATCTGTTCATCAGCGTTCCGATCGTCCCGCCAGCAGCCGCACAGCGCCAGTAGCGCCTCGGTGCGGTTGGGAGGGACGGTGACCGCGACGAATTCTTCACGAACGATGCGGATCAGGCGAAGTATCTTGTCCCGCATGATCGGCGGAAAACCGCGCAATTCATTCAACATCGTTCGTTCCTGTGCAGTTCTTGTCTCCACGATAGCCTCCCATCCTTAGTCAGGCGCAAGGATACTTGAGAGACAGTGGTTTGTCAAATGCCGACGGGAGGAGACATAAAATTTTACGGATTGGCTCCGCGACGCGGTGGGGGTGTTGATCGGTCGTTCCGCGTTCAGGCCCTTTCCCGTTCGATCCGGTCGATGGCGGCGCGCATCCGGGCGATCCGCGTTTCGGAGGAATATTCGCGGGAGACGATGGCGCGGTTGGCGATGATCATGTCGCGGGGAAGCGGGGTCGCGAGCGTCTCTCCGTTCAGGTCGTCGGTCATCGAAAAAACGGTCGCGCCGAGGTTTTTCAGGTGGCGGTGGATGATCGAGGTGGGCGAGAGGAAGACCTTTGCGCCGTTCCAGAGGGCGATGAGGACCGCGCCGAGCGCCTGCTGGCGTTCGTGGCCGAAGAGCGCTACGGGGCAGGTGCGCAGGAGTGCCGCGTACTGCGGGAAGGGGAGGAATTCGGTCACCGGCCGGAAGCGGGCGCCGAACAGGTCGTTGCCCAGACGGGCGATCCGCTCGCCATAGGTCGGGTCGCCGTAACTGAGCGGCACGACGATCTCTCCGCCGGGCGGCGGGGTGCGCCGCAGGAGGTCCAGAATATCGGCGTGGTTGTTCTCGAAGGTGGCCGAGTTGCCGATGAGTATGCCGTTCCCTTCGCAGAGCGGGGCGGCCGGTATGGTCGCGGCGTCGAAAAGGTCGTGGGTGACATAGTTGAAGGGTATCTCGCGGGGGGTGAAGAACTCTTTCCGCGCGAGGAGTTCGTATTCGTCGGGAAGGGTGGTGGAACAGTAGGTTATCCGGCCGACGGCCCGTTCGGTGGCGGCCCGTTCCCGCGCATCCCGTTCGGCGGCGGTCTCGCGCCGGCGGGCGAGCCGTTTCCGCAGCCGTTCGCCGATCAGCGCAAAGGGGCGGGGATGGAAAAAGAGGATATCGCCGAGGTCGCGCAGATCCCCTTTTTTGAAAAAGCCTCCCTTCCTTTCGCGGTCGAGTTCGCGGCGGAGGGCGGCGGTCCGTTCGCCGAACAGTTCGATGTCGATGAGGTGCCGGTTGTAAAGATCGTAGCCCCACGATATCCACCAGATCCGGATCCCGGCGGGAATGGCGGGGAGCAGTTCGATGTCGACGGCGTAGAGCGAATGGAGCACCAGCACGTCGTAGGATTGCCCGTCGGTCAGAACGCGCGCCAGTTCGCGGTCGGCCGCGGCGAATAGCTCGACCCGGTCGCGGCGTTTGATGTTGTTGAAGGTGTAGCGCGGTTTTTCGGTGCGGAACAGATAGCGGTTATGGGCGACCATTTCGTCGAACCGCGCCATCACGCCGTCCATCAGGGGGCTGTCGAGTACGAGGTGGAGGAAGCGGAGGCGGGCAACCCGTTCGCCGGTCATCGGCTCACCGTCCGCCGTAGTGGGTATCGATCCAGCGGCGGTATTCGCCGGTGCGGACCGACTCGATCCACGCGGGGTTGTCGAGATACCAGCGGACCGTCGCGGTGAGAAGCGCGCGGAAATCGGGGGTCGGCCGCCAGCCGAGTTCACCCTTGATCTTTTCGCAGTCTATCGCGTAGCGGCGGTCGTGGCCCGGCCGGTCGGCGACGAAGGTGATGAGCCGGGTGTATTCGGCGCGGGCTTTCCCCGTTATTTCGGCCATGATGTCGCAGAGGAGATGGACGATGTCGATATTCTTCCATTCGTTGTCGCCGCCGATGTTGTAGGTCTCACCGACGCGGCCACGGGCGATGATCTCCCCTATCGCGGCGCAGTGGTCGGCGACATGGAGCCAGTCGCGGATATTGCCGCCGTCGCCGTAGACCGGGAGCGGTTTCCCTTCGCGCAGGTTGAGGATCATGAGCGGGATCAGTTTTTCGGGGAACTGATAGGGGCCGTAGTTGTTGGAGCAGTTGGATATGGTCACCGGCAGGCCGTAGGTGTGATGGTAGGCCGACACGAGGTGGTCGGAGCCCGCTTTCGAGGCCGAATAGGGACTGCGCGGATCGTAGGCGGTCGTTTCGAGGAACCGGCCGGTACTGCCCAGCGAGCCGTAGACCTCGTCGGTCGATATGTGGTGGAACAGGACATCGGTGCGATCTTTCCACGCCGCGCGGGCCGCTTCGAGCAGGGTGAAGGTGCCGACGAGATTGGTCCGGATGAAGGCGGCCGGCCCGCTGATGGAGCGGTCGACGTGCGATTCGGCGGCGAAATGGACGACGGTGTCGGGCTGCTCTTGGGCGATGAGGGCGGTCATTTTCGGGGCGTCGCAGATATCGGCGTGGAGGAAACGGTAGCGGTCGGGATGGGCCGCGGCGATATCCTCGAGGCTCAGCGGATTGCCGGCGTAGGTCAGCGCGTCGACATTGACGATGCGGCCCGAAAAATCGGGGCGCGCCAGCAGATGGCGGATGAAGTTGCTCCCGATGAAGCCGCACCCGCCGGTGACGAGGATGTTGTGAGGATTTCTCATGGGCGTTTCTGTTTCAGGATATCGAGCAGGTATTCGCCGTAGCCCGACTTGCGGACCGGTTCGGCCAGTTTTTCCAGTTGCCCGGCGTCGATGAAGCCCATGCGGTAGGCGACCTCTTCGATACAGCCGATCTTGAGCCCCTGCCGCTCCTCGATCGCTTTGACGAACATCGCGGCGTCGGCGAGGCTCTCGAAGGTGCCGGTGTCGAGCCACGCGAACCCGCGCTGGAACAACTCGACGTTCAGTTTCCCCTGCGCAAGATAGTGGCGGTTGACATCGGTGATCTCGATCTCGCCGCGATGCGACGGTTTGACCTGTTTCGCCACCTCGACCACGGTATTGTCATAAAAATAGAGCCCCACCACCGCGTAGTGCGAACGGGGATTCTGCGGTTTTTCCTCCAGCGTCTCGGCCTTGCCGTTCTTGTCGAACGAGACCACGCCGTAGCGCTCCGGGTCGGTCACCCGGTAGCCGTAGACGGTCGCCCCGTCGGGCCGGGCGACGGCGCGGTCGAGATAGTCGCGCAGGCCGTGGCCGATGAAGATATTGTCGCCCAGTATCAGCGATACGCGGTCGTTGCCGACGAATTTTTCGCCGACGATGAACGCATCGGCAAGCCCGCGCGGCGCGGTCTGCACGGCGTAACTGAACGACAGCCCCAGTTGCGCGCCGTCGCCGAACAGTTCCTGAAAGCGCGGCAGATCCTGCGGCGTCGAGATGATCAGGATATCGCGGATCCCCGCCAGCATCAGCGTCGAGAGCGGATAGTAGATCATCGGTTTGTCGTACACCGGGAGCAGTTGTTTGCACACGGTCCGGGTGATCGGGTAGAGCCGCGTCCCGCTGCCGCCCGCCAGAATAATGCCTTTCATGCGTCGTCTCCTCAAGAAATCCCCGTCAACCGTGTCGAGTATATGTTCCCTGTATTTCAAAGCAAGAAAACCATCCGCTCCCTTGTCAAAGGGAGCTTGACGGGATTTCATTTCCGCCGGACCACCTTCTTCGGCAGCCACAGCAGGGCGTTGCGGGCGAATAGCGGCACCGCCCATTTCCCGTAGAGGAGCGCCGTGAGCCGCAGGGCGCCGGTCGGCCCGAGCATCCCGTCGCGCCGCTTGACGATGCAGGCGAAGGCGGGGTGGATGGTGAAGTCGGCCGGGGTCACCACCGGATGTTCGAACAGCGTATAGATGAGGAATAGGATGAGGTCGTACCACCGCCCGATACCGTTCTTGCGGCAGAGTTCGCGGAACGCGGGGCGGTCGCTGAGGTGCGAGAGGATGACGCTGAATTCGGCGAGGTGACGGTGATCGATGCGCCGGTAATGCAGGAGGTGATCGCCGATATGATGGACGATGTAGAGGATCGCCGCGTGGTCGGGCCGGAGTAATTTCACCTCTTTCCCGGCGACGGTGACCACCGAGGCCGCGTCGAAGAAGGGCTGAAAGTCAATGATCGGCATGAGGACAAGATCGCGCTTCACCTCGACCGATGTGTGGTCGGTCATGAACGATATATCGGCGGCGAAATAGGGCCGCAGGCCGAGCGTCCGCGCCATGTCGGGCTGCCACGCGCTGTTCGCCCGCACGATGCCGGGCAGTTTGCCGAAGTCACTGCGACGCACCATGAGATCGATATCGACCATCGTCCGGACACCCGATATGTCGCGGTACAGCGTGTGGAGGAGATGCATCCCCTTGATCGGATAGACCGCCGAGACACCGCCCGCCACCAGTTTCTCCGCCACCGCGAAGAAGACCTTTTCCTTCATCAGATTGGCGGCGAGATTGTGCTGATAGCGCACCGACAGCGGTTCGGGCAATCTCGACGGATCGCCGTCCACCTCACGCAGGGCCATCATCATGCGGATGTAGGGATCGCCCGCCGCTTCGGGGAACACCGGCCGCGGCGTCAGATCGGGGATGTGGAGCAACTGCGCACTCATGCCGCCATTGTAGCGGCGAGCGTTAAGAAGTCAAAGGAAGGAAAGGAATATCACCCGAGCGACGAGAGGAGCATCAGTTCCGTTCCAGATCGTAGGTCAAGGTGAAAGAGCACTCCTGCGCGTCATTGACATAGAGGTCTATCCGCGACCGGCCGTGGCCGCTGTCGCTGTCAAGAAACATAAGGTTCTTGTTTTCCGAAATGGATATCTTGTTCCCGAGTATGGTCTGTGTGTCGCTCATGCTTCCCGTTATCGCATTCTCCGAAAGAGTGTAAGTCCCTTCTATGTTCTTGTCTTCTTGAGCGCAGGCGGCATCGGGACACATCTCCACCACGACCTTGCCCGCGGTCGACTTGGTGATGCGGGAATAGTTATATGCCGAAAGAGCGTTGTTCTTTTGCTCTTGGGTGCAGTTCACGGTGTCCGATATCGCAGGAGCGTTGTGCCGCCAAGTCCCTTCGATGTCTTCCGCTGAAACCGATTCGTAATAACACGTATCAACGATCTTCCGCTCACAGGCGTCGCATACCGCCATACCGCCCTTAAAACCGAGTCCGAGATCGGCGCAGGAATAGGAAAGCGCGATATCGCAGACCTCCCCTTCGTCGATCTTCGAATTGCCGCAGATGTTCACGCAATTCCCCAGTTCCAAGTAGCCAAGACACTGACTGCTACAGGGTGCCGAATAGGCGGGGTCATATTCCGGCGATATCTCGTTACACGCCTTCGTATCGCCGAGTTCGCAGACCTCTCCCGCGTCTATTTTTCCGTTGCCGCAATAATGGCAGACGCTTTCGTCATACCCGGAACAGTCGTTTTTGCATTTCATGACGGTCTCCGGGATATATTCCTTGTCCGGCACATCTCCACAGGTATACGAGAGACCCTCATCGCAGAACTCTCCATCGTCGACCACGCCGTTTCCACATCGCAAAACGCAAGTTTTTGTATTCCAACGACAGGTGCGTATATTGCAGGCCGCAAAATAGGCTGGGACATATTCCTCGTTCAAAAGAGAACACTCCATCGTGGCATTCTCATCATCGCACTCCTCTCCCATATCCAGCACGCCGTCGCCGCATTTGGGATAACAGTCATACGCATTCCAATCGGTACAGTACGCATTACAGTATGCGACCCCCTTGTCCGGGAAATCGGGCCAATCGCTACAGGGCTTGGTATCGCCGTATTCACAGACCTCCCACTCTTCCAATATCCCGTTATTACATGCGGAACAATCGCGCAAGCTCATGATATCGCAAGACTTGCAATACGCCTCGCCGGTGAGGAAGTCGAACGCCTCTATATCCTTGCAAAGGATCGTTTCTCCCGGCGTATCGCACAATTCTCCCTCGTCCAGCCGTCCGTTATTGCAATAGGTACAGGTCGACAGATCCCACGCAGAACAATCATCTTTGCAGTACGCCTCGTCGGTGATGCCATAATCGGCGCGTATTTCGGTGCAATATATCTTCTCTCCCTTTTCGCAGATTTCGCCTTTTTCCTTTCGATGGTTGCCGCATTCATGCACTGCCGCCGCCGTATCCTGATCTACAGGGATATGTCCGTAGGAATCATTGTTGCAACTAATGAAAAGCAGAGCAATCATGCCGCACGACAGAAAAAAGCTTTTTTTTGTGATGCTCATTCGAGCCCTCCCCATATCAATTTGCGTTCTTCTTTGTCATATCAACGATCTCCGTCTTATCTCTCCATCAACTCCCGTATCTGCTGGGCAAGGTTATTGTCATGCACCCCTTTTTCGAGCATCGTCCGGCAGATGTCGCGGACCAGTTCCTGATCGGTCGAAAGTTTGGTCACCAAGAGCGTAAGAATCATCTGATAACTGTTCTCGGTTATGGTGCCGTTTTCGATCTTGGTCCGTATCTCTTCGAGGTGCTCGGCCCGGGTCCGGTATTTTGAAAGCATCAGCAGGGAGGTATTCTGCACATTGCGGTCGCCGTCCCCCGCCAGATCAAGGAGCGCCCGTTCCGACTCTTCGCTCTGTGTCTTCCTGAGCGCCATCGCAACGGTCGTCCGCGTTTCGGGATTTTTATCCTGCGCATATTCGAGTATCGCCGGAATGTTCTCTTCCATGCCGGCATTGGCCATGCTTACCAGCAGCCGCTGTCGATCCTCGTCGCTTTGAGCCTTCGACAATTCCTCCGTCAGTTTTGCGTTGTACTGCCGCGCCTCGTCGAGTCGTCCGTCTCCCTTGAGATTCTGCACCATGGCGCCGAGCGTGTAAGCCGCCGCATGTCGTTTTTCCCCTTGTTCTTTCTCCAGACACCCCGTTACCAGTTCTATCGTCTCCTTCTCCGGCGAGGCGATCGCACTCGCCGATTGCAGCATCATGATGAACGACGGATCGTTCTTCGCCGCTTCGCCGGTCAGTATTTTCCGCACCGCCGCCTGCGTTTCGGGAAAACTGTGGCTGGTGAGAATAGTAAGTATCAGTTTGCGGGGCATGCTGTGCATCTGTTCTTTTTCAAAGATGGCGGCCAGCCGGTCGCTCAACTCGGGATGAAGACCCAACAGGCCGTGAGCCCGTCTGAGCAGATCGGTTATCGCCTCTTGAGAAAGCATCTCTCCGCTGTTCACTTGAGCCAGCAGAGACTCCAACTCTTCGATGGAAAGCATCGCCGCCATTTTCCTGAAATTCTCCCGCTCCGCCTCCCGGTCCGGTAGCGGCGCCGAAAAGGCGGCTTTTTCGTATTTCGTGCGGAGTTCGTCGAACGATAGGGGTTGCGGAGAAAACGATCCCTCTCGAAGAAAAATCAATTCCAGTTCGCCGGTGTAACGGTAAACTTCACGACCATCGGCGGAGTAGGCGACCGTGCGCTCCTCGCCCTTCAACGACCGGCAGTAACCGTCCGGCGCCGGGACCAGACTAAAAAGAGCCGACACTTCGACATCGCCCGACCCTGTTTTTGCCGGAAGCAGTTCATGATATTGTTCCCACCTTTTCTCTATGACCGCTTCCGAAAAAAAGAGGCCGCCGCTCTTCCGGTAATGGGCCGTGTAGGGTCCGCGACGGTTCTGTTCCCGCGCACTCCATTCGCCGGTCTGCCGCAAAGACAGTTGCATCTCTCCCAGTATGTTCCGCATCAGCCGCTTGAAAACGCCGGTCGCCGCCGGAGCGAAGAAAAGTGCGCCGACCGTTCCATCCTCCGCGACCTGCATGAAGAGCGACTGCTTTTCGAATATAGCATCGAAGGAAAGGCGATCCGGTATCAATTCGCGATCGTTGATCTTTATGAGATGCGCCTCCGGTTCGCTCAACGACGCGGCGACCAGATAGCCTTCGTTCGTATGACTGAGACAGCGAAGTGTCAATTGCGCTTCGAAAGAGGTCGTCGTGCCGATATCGCCCATGCCGATCTTGGCCAGCATACTTCCCTGCTCCGCGACGATGAGTTCTTCGCTCTGTAGCGAAAAGCGATAGCGGTATTCCTTCCCCGGCTCCATGTAGAACTTCGGTCCCTGTTGATACCGGAAGAACAAAATAGCGATTAGCGTGGCCAGAGCGACCGTAAAAAGAACCAATAGCCCTCTGCGGGAAGTCACCCTTGTCGAGGAAAGGAACTTCATTCTCCGCAGTTCTCGGGGAGAAGCTGATCGTCCGGATTGCAGATATATTTGAAATCAGGGTTTTGTTCCGCTATCGCATTCAGGTATTCAATCTCTTCCATGCAATCGATGCAGTTGTAATAAACACGGACATCCTGCATCTTGGCAAGATTGGGATGCTCCGCAATGGGTCGTAGCGTGGTTATCCGATTGTAACTTACATCGATCTTTCTTAATTTCTCCAACTGCGTGATCGGTGAAAGATCGACGATGCTGTTTCTCTCGAGGTTTATCTCCTCCAGTGTCGAAATGTATGTCAGAAAACCGATGTCTTCCAATCCGGTATCGTGTATGCCGAGGAATTCCAACGGCAATTGTGTCAGCGGTGCATACGAGTTTATTCTTTGGTCGGAGGTGATATTCAAGAAGTTAAGTTTGCTCAACTTAGCCAGCAAGGAAATGTCGGCAACCTTTGCCTTGTAGAGGTTGAGGTATCGCAAATTATGCAATCGCTCGATCCCCGACAAATTCCGAATACCATTCTCCTCGTGATCCGGGTCTTCTTCTCCGCAAATGAGGGTCTCTATCTTGTCCAGATCGCTTTGATCCAGATGGCTCTCGTCCGTTATCGGGGTGGCATTCCTGACACAGGCATCCAACGCCGGATCGTCGAATGTTATCCCGTTATCGCAGGAGCATAGTAGCGCCGAGAGC
This sequence comes from uncultured bacterium, assembly GCA_937871295.1. GTDB lineage: Bacteria > UBP6 > UBA1177 > UBA1177 > JAKLFG01 > CALMRE01. The sequence continues at coordinate 32,035 of CALMRE010000268.1, forward strand.
AACAGGCAAAAAGGTATTTTTCTCATCGCGTACCTCTACTGTTTAATGAACTGTGCGATATCCTCAAGTTCAATATGGCGATACTCTTCCGGCATCTCGAGGATCGTGTATTCATAGTGTGCCTGCCCCGGGATGAAGTCTTTGAAGAGTGTCCTCCTGCCCGTATCCACCACCGTGAAGCCGAAAACCGAAAGATCGGCCTGCGCATATATCTCCGAATGTTTGAGAATGTCAAGCGCTATCGACATCGAGGCGTTCATGTCAAGATAGGGTTTGACCAATGTTGCCTTCCCCATATCGAGAAGTTTCCCTTCCCAGCAATCTTTTTCAAAAAATGTACAGGAAATCTCCAATCCGTCCGGTCCTTTTGCCTTCGGGGCGTTACTCATCCCGACCTCATACCGCGCCCGCAGAGGCAACGACGCCGAAAGGATGTCTATCTCCATGCCGAGCGTCCCGCTGGCCGAAAGGATGAAGGCGCTGGCGCTAACGCTTCCCTCGACAAACGCCGACACATCGACATAGGGACGCAGTTCGAACCTGCCGCGTGCATATTGGCCTAACGGTAACCGATATGATGCATCCTTTATCTTTATCTCCGTGAACGCCCCCGTATCGCCCAACTGCACCTCCATCCGCGCTCCGTAGTTGATGAAAATACCGGCATCGAGGGTCAGCGTGACGCCGAACAGATCGTATTCGGCCACCCGTTTTGAGAAATACCAATCGTAGTTGGGATCCTCCCATCCCTCACCTTCCCACTTCTGATTGTCTTTCTCCGACTGATCAACCGAAGCCATGAGCATCTGCGGCCCCTCCGCAGGAAGGAACCACTTCTTCTGGAAGTTCTCGCCCAATGTTCCGATGCCCGAACTGTCGGATTCCTTATACAAAAGATACTTGCCCGCCACATAAAGATGCATGTGGTAGAGTTTGTTCTTTGAGTCCTCTTTCATCGTAGTGAAGAATTTTTTGACATTGTCTCCCTTGACCTGTTTGCTGTCGGGGACCGGGATGCCGTTGTCGTTGGGGTTGAGTTGAAGATAGCCGACCAGTTCCAATAATTCGGTCTGATTCTCCTGCCATTTTGAATTGACATATTCCGAGACATCGGTGTGGTTGTTAGTTTCTGAGGAATTATTGTCGCTTACTTCCCCCGTCGCCATGCCCATCGCCGCGTTCGCCGCCTCGGCGTTCAGCGGCTTGCCGAAAATGACGGCGCCGGCGCCGAAATAACCATACAGATAGGGGTTAAGCGCCAATTTATTGACCGCATCGCGCACTCCATTGGATGTCGTTTCGGCAATGTCTTCGACCGACGGCATGAAATAGTCGAGTTCGGCTCTCATAAATTCACGGATGTTTTTCAGCGTATTTGCATTGCTGTAATCACAATTGTTGCTGCTGCAAACCGCATTCTTTATCTTCTTGCGCAATTCGCCGTCACATAAATCCTCATCGACAGTTCCAAATAATGCCTCCACCTTGTTGCGGAAGGAATCTTCCAGCAAATTGTATTTTCCTCCTCTTATCTCCCGCTCGCAGAAATCTTTAACAAGCGAGTCAAGAAACGCATCACCATCGGTGCCTTCTGCCTGATAAAATCCATCCAAGGAGCGGGCCAGATTGGCCGCCTCATGTATGCCGACTTTTTCGGGCCAGCCGCCTAAAGAATCCATGAATTCATTGAATTCCTCAAAACGATCCATGCCATCCACGCCCCACCCATAGGCGTAGCCGAAGTGGACATTGAATTCCTTGTTGCCGAACTGATAATAGCCGTAGCGTTTATCGCTGTAGCCCGCCTTTTTGCCGTTCCGATCAAAGCCGGACGATCCGTTGATGCCGTTGGCCATCAGTTTCAGTTGCAGCAGCGCTGTCTCGTACTCTCTGTATTGATCGAAGTGTTCAAGATATTTCGAGAAGTGCGACATGTCCTGCACATAATCAAGCTTGCCGCCGTAAAGGATGTCGCTTTCTTCAAAATAGGCCCGACGACCGGGATCCACCAAAGACACTGAAAGATCTGCCACAACCCGCTCTCCCGGATTAACTTCCTGGTCTGGGTCATGATAAAAATAATGGTAGGTAACCGGCTCTCCTTCCTCGAAAATGTGTTTTACATCAGGTTCTGCCGTTTCAAAGTAATTCCCGTAGGCAGGAATCGTGCTTTGAGAAATAGCGTGCTTTGTAAACCAGCGCAAAAAGACAGTCGAGGGTTCTCGTTCTTGGAAATACATTTTTCTTATGGCGGCCGTATCCCCCGGTTCAAGAGAAATGGTTTCACAGATCAACTGCGTGTCGTCATAAGCATCCGTGGTGGTGGTACAATACTCTCTTGAAACCTCCTCTTCAAAAACATATCGTCGATCCCCGCTACCTTTGCAGGAGAAATACTTGTCGGGAGCGTCTTCGGGAAGTTGCGTGTACTCAAAATCGTCCCCGTTCGCAGGATAACAATAATGTTCTTCAAGTACTGAACAGTCAACTCCCGGGTCTCCGCAGGTCTTTTTGCAGATATTCTTTTTTTCGTTTTCGAATTTAGCAGGGGGTAAGGTCAAAGCCAACACATGGTACTTTTCCAAGAAATTCTGGGCTGCTTCGTCGTGATTCAGTCCCTGTTCGCAGACATCTTCCGCCCCCACAATGTCGACGAATCTAAAGTCATAGGTGTTGGGGTTTACCTTAAGTACATTCTTGAGTTCTACAGGGTAACTACCTTTTTTTCTTGTCCCATCTCCCCATGTTTCGTCCTTGGGATCCAATGTGTAAGAACAAATATATTTCAGCGTCACTACCCGTCCCACATCTCCTTTGCATGCGAAATCCTGATAGTCGCCGAGTTTATCAAAGGAACTTTCGGCGGCGGTCGGCAGAGGAATTTTCGTGATGCACTCCTTGTAATCGGTCTGCATGATATCGTAGATCGTTTTGTCTTCATACATCCGCAACATTCTGCATACCCTTTCCTGCGATGAGCCCCCGGGCAGATTCACTATCTGCGGGATCGTGGCGTTCGGATCGTCGCAGAAAGCGGTCTGTTCCTCTTCGCTGACCAGTTGTTCGTGCTCTATGTCTTCCTTGACGCTTTCTACGAACAGTTCCGGAAGCCAACCGCATATTTTCTGTAAAGGATCGTACTGGGACATTTCCGTAGAATTGGGCTTGAGACAATGAGCGGCGTCAGCGGTGGCAAGAAGGTCGGCTATCTGCTGCTCGGTCCGGGCAAGCGTCCCGGAACGTTTCACCTCATTCAATAAGGAGATCGATTTGTTGAGATTGGTATAGGCGCCGGAGATATCCTCCTCATAGGGATTATCCGTTCCATTGGCCAGACGATCCGCCAATTGCATACCATACTGCGCCACGCCGGTCAGCGTATCTATCTTTTTGTCGAGTATCGCCCGGATACGGTCTTTTTCGCTTCTGGTGAGGATACTCCACGCCTCGATGATGACATTTTCCGGATACACATCGCTCACTCGGACCCACTCTGGCGGCTTCAATTCCTTGCATTCTATTGTCTTTTTGTAATATCGTTCATCATAGCATCTCTTCATTTGCTCGTCGACCGGCAAACCGGCATCGAGCGCCTCCTGTATGAGGCCGGGCCAGCGGCCGTCCCGTTCGCGTTGTTGCAATATCGACTGTAACCATCCCCCCATATCGGCGACTTTTTGCAAGTTCTCTTTTACGGAGGTCTCCCATATCTCTGCGCCGGCATTCTCACTGACGGGGGTCAGCTCGGTATTCCCCAGATCGCGGAACAGAATGTAGTTGGTCAACAGTTCGAACAGCAATTCGCGACCGAGCCGGTAGCGGTCAAAATGGCGATCGGCTATTTTTTCGCCGAAAGAACTTTCCCAGTAATCGTTTTTCGACAGTTCGAACATCTTCCGGTGCCAATCGAAATCCAGAAAATGCCCCTGGTACCGGTCGTTCTGCTCGTTGATATATCCATTCTTTTTGCGTAGTGTCAGGAGGAATGGGTTGTTGGGAACATATCGACTGCGGCTTAACGAGAATTTATCGACATCGAAGCCCGACACCGGGTAGGTGTTCCCGATGACATGGCGCGCGCCGAAGTAGAGAAGACGACCGCCGTATTCACGATGGAAGTTCTGCTCTTGAAGAGCGTTCAGACAACGATCTCCCCCCATATCCGCAACGGCGACATCACAGGATTTTCCGGGCGTTGCCGAGAACTCGACCACAAGGTAGGGATCATCGGATGACTCGGCGACCACATCGAGCCATATATTGTACATGAAGTACTTTTTATAGATGTAGTTCTCGCAGGAATCGATCTCTTTGACATCCACCCATTTGTATCTGGTCGAAAAAGAGGGGTCTCCTTTGAAAGTTTCAAACAGCGATATTCCTTTCGAATCCCCGAGCAGATAGCGGGTAAAAATATGTTGCCGGTACATCGTGAGGGGGATGTATAGGGAGTGATCCACATATCTGAATTGAGCCAACTGTGCCCGGTCGGCTTTCATGCTTTCGGTGAAACTGTTTTTTCCGAACGCGGCCCCCTGCACCATATCGTCCAGTCCGATGTTCTCACATCCCTGTCCCACTTCGGGGAGCAATATCTGATCGAGTTCTATGATCGTTTGGTCCTGTTCGTTCTTTGCCAACGAGACCGTGAGCGGCTTTACCAGATATTTTGCCACACCGGTGGTGCGGCCGTCCTCATCGCAAGCAATGGGACGGCAACTCAAAGGATCGGGCTCCGTAGAAATGGAAGCCGCCGCCAAGCGGTAGCCCCGGTCTCCGTGACCATAGCCGAGGAAGCAATCGCAGAAGGGGTTCCCGTTCTCGTCCAAACGGCAGATGCCGTTGCCGTCGCAGGTCGCTCCCGCGCAAAGATCGACGACGCACCGGTGCGGATCGTCGTCGGGATTACGATAGCCGCTGGAACAGTCACATCGATAGTCGAACAGTCCTTGCGGCAGGCAGGTACCGTTGGCGCAAATGCCTCTTTCGCTCACGCAGGGATTGATGATGATCGGGATATCGATCTTGTCCCACAGGCCGTTGTACCGGAAATCATAGAAATGTATGAAGACCTGATAGTTCCCCGATCTCGGAAAAGTATGTTTGAACACCATATAGCCGGAAGGATATACCACCACCGACCCGTTCAGTATCGCATCGTCCAGATACGAATGGTAGTGGTGGACATAACCGTTATCGCCGACCACCTCGTACTCGAATATGTAGTTCGCCGCGTCGGTCATGGTATAGCCGGTGAGCGGGCGGCCGTCTTTCAGAACCAATACCCGCATGTCGCAGACACCGGTCGAGGTGCAGTTGTAAGGCCCTTCGTTGTTGACCACTTCGAAACGGTTGATCTGGACCTGACAGGAAATCAGCAACATCGACAATACAAGCAGCAACAGGCGCGTTCTCATAAATACCCTCCCCGGCGAGATATCTGTTTTTGGCGGTCTTGCAAGGAACTTCCCCTCATCCACGCGCCTTTTCTATCCTACGGTCTTTTCCGTTGTCAAACAAATCCGGCGCGATTTCTGTTAAGAAATGATTACTCCCCAGTATCGTTGGGAGATTTTTTCATCAGAGAATCGTTCCGCCGGAAGGAGGCTGCTGCCGCGCTCTTTTTTCCTTTCATTTGGTGTATTGACATTTTATTTTTGATTGATACACTTCCCCTTGCGAGTTTTGGAAAAAGAACAGCTCTGGAGGAATGGACCTATGAAGAATTTCGGTGTGCCGATCATCGTTTGTATCGCTCTGTGCCTCGTGTTCGCGGCCTGCAAGAAGGAGACCGACAACAACATCATCAACACCGGCGACGGCACTACCGACACCGATGTGGTGGCGGCCGGCGAATGCGGCGACGGGGTGAAGAACAAGAACGAGGCATGCGACGGCGACAAGATCGACTGTTCGACGCTGGGCCGTTACCACATAGAACAGATATCGTGTCTGGCCGACTGTTCGGGGTACGACACCGCGAAGTGCGACGAGCGCGATCCGGGCGACCGTTGCGGCAACGGCGTGGTGGAGCAGGAGTTCTACGAGATATGCGAGATCGGCGACACGAAGCCTTGCACCGACATCAATCCCAACTTCGTGGAGGGCGATCTGGCCACCTGCGCCGACGACTGCAAGAAGTTCGATACCTATTCCTGCGCGCTGGCGGGGACCGACACCTGCAAGCAGATATATGAATGCGTTCTCCTGTGCGGCGACGCGGCCTGCAAGGAGGCGTGCATCGCCGAAGGTTCGGAAGAGGGGCAGCAGCGGTATGCGACGCTCATGACCTGTTTCGACGCCAACTGCGCGAGCGGCGCCGATGTGAAGGAGTGCACCGAGGAGTACTGTTCCGCCGATTATTATCTCTGTTTTCCGTCGGAACTGTGCGGCAACGGGACGATAGACGAGGGGGAGACCTGCGAGAAGGGGCAGACCAAGGACTGCGGCGAACTCGATCCCGAGAAGTATAAGGCGGGCAAGGAGGCGCTGTGCAATTCGATCTGCACCGGGTTCGACACCTACCAGTGCATCGATATCAACGCGCTGACCTGCTACGAGGTCTATGCCTGTGTGCAGGAATGCGGCGCCGACACCGCCTGCGTCGATGCCTGCCGGGCGAAGAGTTACGCCGACGCCAACACGAAACTCGACACGATGACGACCTGTTACGAGGAGAAGTGCTCCAATACCGATAACGGCTGTTACGATGAGAACTGCCAGTTCCAGACCGACGCGTGCAAGACCCACGCCACCTGCGGCGACAGCGTGATAGACACCTACGAGATGTGCGAGAAGGGCGATACGCTCGACTGCGGGCAGGTCGACGCGGACAAGTACGAGGCGGGTACGGCCGACGCCACCTGCAATGTCAACTGCACGCGGTGGAGTACGCTGGCCTGCTACGGGTTCTGCTCCTGTCAGGAGGTCTACAACTGCGTCGAACAGGAGTGCGGCGGTCAGGCGTCCCAGGATTCCGAGTGCGTCTCGGCCTGCAAGTCTCTCGGCTCGAAGGATGGCAAGGCGAACTACAACGCGTGGCGCACGATGATACTCAGTTGCTGCGAGACCGACCAGTCGGGCAATCCGACGGCGTGCGGTTTCGAGAGTCAGAACTGTATCGACAAGGCCAATCAGGACATCGGTTGCGCGGCGGGCGACAACGCGAAGTGCGCGTATTAAGTGAACAGAAAATAGTCATCAAGGAGGACACCATGAGTCGTTTTTCCGGTCTTTTGACGGCGTCGGTTCCGGCGCTGGCTCTTTTCTTCACCGTCGGCTGTACGCCGACCGATGATACCGGCGATCCTTACATCGGCGCCGGCGAACCCTGCTCGGGCGACGGGATGATCTGTTCCTCCGACGGCGATGACCTGCTGAAGTGTCAGGAGGGTTTCCTCGCGCTGGTCGAAGACTGCGCGGCGTTGAACAAGGACTGCAAGAACGGCGCCTGCGTCGAGCGTTCCAGCGAGGGCGACGACTGCACCGGGACCGTGTCGATCTGCTCGGGCGACAAGATACTTTCCTGTCAGGAGGGGAAGTATGCCGAGACCTTCGACTGCGCGACGCAGAACAAGGACTGTAAGGAAGAGGGCGACGCGGCGGTCTGCGTGGAAAAGATCCTGCCGACCGACAACGACCCCCAGCCCGACGACGCCACTCCCACCGACGATCCGGGGAGCGACGGCATTCTTCCCGACGATCCGGCCGAAGGGTTCGTGCCCGACAACGACATGGCCGAGACCTCCTGTCCCGATCCGAACGCCGACGACGATGAGGACGGCATACCCAACGGCGTGGAAGGGGCGGGCGACAAGGATAACGACGGCTCCCCCAACTGTCTGGATCACGACAGCGACGGCGACGGCATACTCGACAGCGTCGAGGCGGGGAGCGACCCGGCCAACCCGGCCAATAACGACAAGGACCCCGATCCCGACTTCCTCGACAAGGATTCGGACAACGACGGTCTGTCCGACAAGGAGGAACTCATCGCCGGGACCGACCCGATCAAAAAGGATACCGACGGCGACGGCTCGGACGATCTGGCCGAGATAGTCTACGAACAGAACAACCCGGGCGGCGCCGATCCGCTCGATCCGACCTCGAAGATCCCCGACGGCATTTTCTATGTGGTCCTTCCCTATAACTCGAAGGAGGATGTCCAGCGGACGCTCGAGTTCTCGACCATCATCGAGGCGATCGATGTGGCGGTCATCGTCGACAAATCGGGCTCTATGAGCGACGAGATAAACAAAGTGAAGTCGGAGATCAAGCCCAAGATCATCGATGCCATCCGGAACACCCTGACCATCAGTTCCGCCTTCGGACTCGCCTACTTCACCTGGACGCCGAACCCTCCCTACAAACTTCTCGAGTACATCACCGAAGACGCCGATCAGGTGGCCTCGGCGGTCAGCGGGCTGGGCGACGCCAACGGCGACGACGAATATCTGCCCCCGGCGCTCTATCTGCTCGCGAGCGGCGTCGAGTTCCACGCGACGGTCGGCGCCTGTGTGCCCGGCTTCGGCGGCTGCAATCAGAACATTATCGCCGACGCGGTCTACGACTTCCCGAAGATCGACTGCACCGGCAAACTGGGTACCCGCGGCGGTGCCTGCTTCCGGGCCAAGTCGATGCCCATCTTCATCATCATATCCGATGAATCGGTCAAGGAGTGTCAGGCATTCAACGATCCGGTGACCGCCTACACCTCCTGCCGCTGGGAGATCGGCGATCCGATCAACATCCCCGAAGCGATCGCCGCGATGAACGGCATCGGCGTCAAACTCATCGGCATCGATACCGGGTTCGACGACAGCGGGAATGAGACCAATGAGTTGGAAGAAGGTTTCAATATCATGGCCGAACAGACCGGCTCGCTCGACAAGAACGGGAACACCTTCTACTACCACAACGCCAATTCGGACGGTTCGGGAATGTCCGACCAGATCGCGCAGGCGGTCGTGTCGCTGACCACCTACATCGACATGGATGTGACCACCGGCAGTCTGTCGGAAGAGAGTTGCGACGGTATATCGGCCGCCGAGTTCGTGAAGTCCTCCACCACCGTCAAGGCCGAGCCGGCCGACGGCGTGTCGGGGAACGACGACACCACCTTCTTCTCGGTCAAACAGGGGACCATCGTCTGGTTCGATGTCCGTTTCTACAACGATTTCTGCAAGAACACCATGCCCGAGCCGGTCCAGTATCAGGCGCTGGTGACGGTGCTCGGCAACGGTTCCTATCTCTCGTCGCGGCTCGTGACGGTCATCATCCCCGCCTCCGACAATTCCTAGTTCGTCCGTTCGTTCTTCGTCGCGCAATAACCGCAGGGAGGGTATCATGCGGCGCTCTTTTCATCTCACCGGCTTAACGGTGGTTCTCTGTCTTCTTTCTCTTTTCCCCGGCTGTACGCCGACCGAGGAGGAGGGGCTGCTTACCGATGAAGCGGCGACGGCCGACGATACGCCGACCGACGATCTCTCCGGAGACGACCCGGCCGGTGAAGGCGATACGGCGCCCGACATCGATCTGGTCGACACCGCCTGTCCCGATCCGAACGGCGACGAGGAAGGCGACGGCATCCCCAACGGCGTGGAAGGAGCGGGCGACCGCGACGCCGACGGCATGCCCAACTGCCTCGACGGCGACAGCGACGGCGACGGCCTTTCCGACAGCATCGAGGCGGGCGTCGACCCGACCAGCCCGGCCGACAGCGACGGCGACGGAACCCCCGACTATCTCGACAAGGACAGCGACGATGACGGTCTGTCCGACTCCGACGAGGCGGTCTACGGGACCAACCCGACCAACAAGGATACCGACGAGGACGGGACCGACGATCTGGCCGAGATCGTCTATGCCGAGGAGAACGGGTTCGATCCGGGCCAGCAGGCGACCGACCCCGAAAAGAAGGTGCCCGACGGCATGTTCTATGTCGTTCTCCCCTACAACGCCAAAAACCCGGCGCAACGGGTACTCGATTTCAGCACCAACATCGACGCGGCCGATGTGCTGATCTTCCTCGACAACTCAGGCTCGATGTCCGAGGAAACCTACAATCTGAAACAAGGCATCCAGACCGACATCATCGACCCGATAAAACAGGCGCTCGACAATGTTTCGTTCGGGCTGGTCACCTACGCATGGGATCCCTTCTACCACCTCTACCAGACCATGATCATGGATGCCGAAACGGTCAAGAACGCGGTCGCCGGCGTGGCCGACTGCACCGGGACCGAACTCCCGACGGCCGCCATGGTATACGCCGCCACCGGCGCCCCGACGCAGTTCACGGTACAGGCATGCAACCCGATGAACGGCAACTGCGGACCCGGCGCATTCGGCGCGCTTCCCAATCCCGATGTGGTTGCCGATTTCCCGAAGATGGATTGTACCGGCCAGTTGGGCACCCTCGGCGGTGTCTGTTTCCGCGAGAAGGCGATGCACATTTTCATCCAGATCAGCGACGAGTCCTTCACCCAGTGTCCCGACCCGGCCAATTTCACCAACTACAACGAATGCAAAACGATAGCGGGGCATTTCCCCGACATCACCGAGTCGATCGCGGCGCTCAACAGCATCGGCGCCAAGTTCATCGGCATCGACACCGGCTTCGACGACGATAACGACGGCGAGACCACCTTCTGCAAACAGGACTACGCCATGGTCGCCGAGGCGACCGGCTCGCTCGACGGGAACGGCAACAACTTCAACTCGCACACCGGCAGTCCCGACGGCAGCGGTCTTTCGGGCATGATCGCCGACGCGGTCGTGTCGCTGATGACCTACATCGACATGGATGTCACCACCGGGAGTCTCTCGGACGAACAGTGCGACGGCATATCGGCCGCCCAGTTCGTGAAGTCGTCGACCCCGGTCAAGGCCGACCCGACCACCGGCGTATCGGGGCAGGATTCTACCACCTTCTTCTCGGTCAAGCAAGGGACGACGGTCACTTTCGATGTCCGGTTCCACAACGATTTCTGCAAGAACACCTCGCCCGAGCCGGTGACCTATCAGGCGCTGGTGACGGTGCTCGGCAACGGCTCCTATCTCTCGTCGCGTCTGGTGACGGTCATCGTCCCCGGCTCCGATAATTCGTAACGATCTGAACGAATATCTCAATAATTACAGCCGGTCGGCTCTCGTTCTATTTTTCCGGTCGCTTTTCCCTAATAAATAGGGTATGCTCCGGGCACCAAAGGGGACGATTTCGTTCTATCCAAGATGGAGGATATGATGAGCAAGACGACGATGTTCCTGATGACCCTGTGTTTCGCGGCGCTGGCCTACGCCATCCCGCCCGATCAGACCTATGTCGCCTGCGACGCCGAGACACCCTGTCCCGCAGAGATGCAGTGCGTGAAGTTCGAGGATATGGAGACGCCGGTCTGCTGGCCCGCCGACAGCGATCCGTGCGAATATTGCGGCGCCGCCGACTGCGCGATCATGGAATCGTATCCGCCGCAGGTGGTCTGCGGCGACGAGACGCCCGATGTCGATCCGGCGCCCTGCGTGAGCGATATGGACTGCCCCGAGAACTACGCCTGTTTCGAGGGCTTTTGCGAACCGACCGATGAGCCGGTGGAGACCGAAGCGACCGCCTGCAAGAACGAGGCGGGTTACTGCGAGATCGGCGACACGAGCGGCTTCTGCCAGTGCGTGACCGGCGAAGGGATGGGCTGGGCCGACGCCGGTGAGCCGGTCGAGCCGGGCGATCCGACCGATCCGATCGAGGACGGCGACGGCGAGGTCCCGCCGCAGCCCTACTTCCTCCCCACGCAGGATGAATGCATGGCGAAACTGGTCGAGATCTGTGGCGAGACGGCGCCCGATATCGAAGAGGAATGCGGCGAAGAACTGTTCGGCGCCTGCCTTGACGCGGTCGAATGGGTCGAGAGCACCTGCTTCGAGACGACGCTTACCGAAGAGGAGCGGGCCGCCATCGCCGCGGGCGAATGGGTCGGCGACTGGTCGCTGATGGTCTACCAGTGCTGCAGCGAAACGACGATGGAAGAGATAGAGAGTGATCTGGGCGAACTCAAGGAATGCATCGATACCGACGGATGCGAAGAGTGCCTCGGCGGCGGCGAAGAGCCTCAGCCGGCGACCCCGTGCGTCAGCGATGCCGATTGCGTGGGCGGACAATGCACCGACGGCACCTGCTACTGGACCACCGAAGAGGGAGAAGAGAGCACCACCAACCCGGCCGACGAAACCGGGATCCCGGTAGGGGGCGATCCGGCCGATGAGCAGACCGGCGGCGAGGAGTACAACAACACCGACGACTCCAAAGATACCGCGACGCCCGAAGACGGCGCACAGGACGGCTGTTCTCTGGTCCTTATCTAAGAAAAATTCCCGCATAAATCTCTTTTTCTCCGTTGACTTTTCCCTTCGTCACGACTAGATTCCCCCCATGTTATGGATGATCACCGACATCACCCGCACCCCGACGGTCGCCGCGACGGTCGACAGCATCGTTAGGGTCGCCGCAGCGGGCGTCGGCAAAGTAACTATCCGTAATGACGGCATATTCTGCGAAAAAGAACTTTGCGCCGCGGTCGTCCGCATCGCGGCGAAATGTCCCCGGCTCCGGATATTCGTGGCCGGAACACCCGCTCTTGCCAAGCGGTGCGGCGCCTACGGGATACATCTCCGTTCCTCCGAACTTTCCCGCATCTCCGCGACCCGCGCGGCGTCCCCCGACCTCGCCATAGCGGTATCGACCCATGCCCCGGCCGAATTCGAACGGGCCTTCGGCTCCGGCGCGAACTACGCCTTTTATGCGCCGGTCTTCCCCCCCTACTCCAAACCGGACGACACCCGGCCGACGGTGGCGCCGGTGAAGCGGAACGGACTCTTTCTTCTCGGCGGGATCGATCGCGGCCGCGCCGAGGGGCTGATACGAAAAGGTTTTTACGACCTTGCCGCGATATCTCTTTTTTATGGCCAAACGGCGATCGATGATGTACAGTACCTTTCGCGTTTGTTGAACGAGGTTGCTCATGAAGACCCAGACCCAGCTTGAGGCGGCCCGCGCCGGAAAGATCACCGCGGAGTTGAAGGCGGCGGCGGCGGCCGAACGGATGGATGCCGACGAGATGCTTCGTCGCGTTGCGGCGGGACGCATCGTCATCTGCAAAAATACGATACACGATATCGCGCCGCTCGCCATCGGCGAAGGGTGCCGCGTGAAGACCAACGCCAACATCGGCACCTCCGAGGATGTCAACTCGCTCGAGGAGGAACTCGAAAAGGCGCGCATCGCGGTGAAATACGGAGCCGACGCCATCATGGACCTCTCGACCGGCGGCGATCTCGCGCTGACCCGCAGAAAGATCATGGATGCGGCGAAGGTCACCATCGGCACCGTGCCGATCTATCAGGCGATCGTCGACAATGTCCGGGCGCGGAAAAAATCGTTCGCCGAAATGACGGCCGACGAGATGTTCGAAGCGATCGAAGGACAGGTGAAAAGCGGCGTTGACTTCATCACGGTCCACTGCGGCGTCAACCGGCACCTGCTCGACGGGCTCCGCGATAACGGCCGGCTCATGGGTATCGTCTCGCGCGGCGGCTCGATCACGGCCCGCTGGATGGCGCACCACGACGCCGAGAATCCGCTTTTTGAACAGTTCGACCGCCTGCTCGATATTGCCCACGCCTACGATTGCACCCTGTCGCTCGGCGACGGACTCCGCCCCGGCGCCCTTGCCGACGCCACCGACCGCGCCCAGATTGAGGAACTCATCACCCTCGGAGCGCTCACCGACCGGGCCCGCGCCGCCGGGGTGCAGGTGATGATCGAAGGGCCGGGTCATGTGCCGCTCCATCAGGTCGTCACCAATATGCAGCTCCAGAAATCGCTCTGCAAAGGAGCGCCGTTCTATGTGCTGGGACCGCTGGTCACCGATGTGGCGCCCGGCTACGACCATATCACCTCGGCCATCGGCGGAGCGCTCGCGGCGATGAGCGGCGCCGATTTCCTCTGCTATGTGACGCCGGCCGAACATCTGTCGCTCCCGACGGTCGATGATGTGAAGGAGGGGGTCATCGCGGCGCGGATCGCGGCCCATGCGGCCGACATCGCGAAGGGCTGGCCCGGCGCGGCCGAATGGGACCGCGAGATGTCGACGGCACGGCGCAAACTCGACTGGGAGGCGCAGGAGCGGCTGGCGATAGACCCGGAGAAAGTGCGGAAATACCGCGATAAGCGCGGCCCGAAGGCCGACACCGAGACCTGTTCAATGTGCGGCGACCTCTGCGCCGTCAAGAACTTCAACGACGCCGAAGAGAAACTGAAGAAACTGCATAAGGGAGATGCCGCATGAGTGGAGATGCCTACCGGAAAGCGGGGGTCGATATCGAGGAGGGTAACCGCCTCGTCCCGATGCTGAAAGAACTGGTCAAGAAGACCCACCGCCCCGAGGTGCTCGCCGGTATCGGCGGCTTCTCGGCGATGGTGACCATCCCCGAGGGGATCAGGACCCCGGTGCTCGTGAGCGGCACCGACGGGGTCGGCACGAAACTGAAACTCGCCTTCATGGCGAAGAAATATGACACCATCGGCATCGATCTGGTCGCCATGTGCGCCAACGATGTGTTGGTGCTCGGTGCCGAACCGCTCTTCTTCCTCGACTACTTCGCCACCGGCAAACTGTCGGCCGACACCGCGGCGCTCGTGGTCAAAGGTATCGCCGAAGGCTGTATGCAGGCCGGTTGTGCGCTCGTCGGCGGGGAAACGGCCGAGATGCCCGACTTCTACCCCGAAGGGGAATTCGACCTCGCCGGGTTCTCGGTGGGGGTCGTCGATAAAGATAAGATCATCGACGGGACGAAGGTCGCGGAGGGCGATGTGCTCGTCGGCATCCCGTCGAGCGGCGTCCACTCCAACGGTTATTCGCTTGTCCGTCACATCCTTTTCGCCCAGCACAAACTGGCGATAGACACCCGCATCCCCGAACTCAACGCGACGGTGGCCGATGTCTTCCTCAAACCCACCATCATCTACGCGAAGCTCATCAAAGAACTGCTCAAAAAGGTGCCGGTCAAGGGGATGGTTCATATCACCGGCGGCGGCTTCTACGACAATATCCCGCGCGTCGTTCCCGAAAGCCTCGCGGTCGAGATACACGGCGACTGGCCCATCCTGCCGCTCTTCCACTGGCTTAAGAAGGCGGGCAATGTGTCGGAACAGGAGATGTTCACCGTCTTCAACTGCGGCATCGGCTTCGTTTGCGTCGTCGATAAGGCGCACGCCGCCGAAACGGCGAAGATCACCGGCGGCCACATCATCGGGACCGTCGTGAAACGGGAGAAAGACGCGGTCATCTTCAAGAAAAAGTACTTCTAGGAGGGCCTCATGCGCTCGTTCATAGTGCTCGCACTCTCGTGCTGTTTCCTGTTCGCCTGCACCAAAAAAGAGGGGACCGCCGAAAACACCCCGATGACCCAGCCGAAGTTCCCCGAGGCGATCGAACAGGTCGACAAGGCGCTGGAGCGGGACCTCACCGATACCGATTTCCAGAAGGGAAAGAACCTCCACGGCATCGTGCTGAAGTCGCTGGTCACCGGCAAGACGCTGAACTTCGCCGACTACAAGGGGAAGAAGATCATCGTCGATTTCTGGTCGAGCTGGTGCATCCCCTGCATCGAGATGTTCCCCGATATCGAGAAGATAAAGAAGGAATACGAAGACGGCAAGGGGACGGTCAAAGTGCTCTCGATCAGCGTCGATCCGATGCCGGGCAAGGTGCTGGAGATAGCGAAGGAGAAAGGGATCACCTTCGAGGTCATTCAGGCGCCCGAATCGCTCCAGAACGCCGGTATCCTGCTCCCCTTCACCGCCTTCGCCGATGAGAACGGGGTGATCAAAGAAACGACCAACGGCAAGCACTCCTACGCCGAGATAAAGAAATTCGCCGGTCTCAACTGATAGTTTCCGCCGAAGATCGCGCTCTTTACTTTCATTCCTCTCGTGGCTATAATCGCGACATGGTTATGACGAATACCTCACCCGGCCTCACGGCCGCCCTCTCCTTGAAAAAT
>CALMRE010000269.1 GCA_937871295.1 uncultured bacterium
ACGCCGTTGCCGTTGACATCGGTATCGACCGCGTCGGTCGCCTGCATGGTCGCCTCGATGAAGTACATCGCCGCGACGGCGTTCTCGCGGGCGGTCCCCTTTATCTGTTCGGTCGCCAGCACAAAACCGTTCATCGTGTCGCCGTTGGGCCGCACCTCCATGGTCAGCGCGTTGCGGAATTCGTGCGCCAGATGGAACCAGTCGGAGGAGCCGCCGGTGGCGATGTAGAGTTCGCTCGATTTCTGCGGCTCGTAGTAGAACCCCGTTTCGGCCTCCATGATCTCCGATATCCGCGCGGCGATGGCCGCCATCTCCTTTTCACGCGGCGAAGCGGTGTAGGTGTGGCCGTAGGGATAGAGCACCAACTGGGAATAACTGTGGAAATCGATGAAACCGGCCGGATCGTCCATAAAACCGCTCGCAGGGTCGAGAAGGTCGCGGACCGTCGCGGTCTCGGACTCCGAGAAAGGGGCCGTGCCGCAGTAGACATCGGACGACGGCGTCTTGCTCGAACCTTTGCCGCCCCACCCCGCGTCGTAGTTGCGGTTGGGGTCGACGCCGTAGGTGTTGTCGCTGTTGAGCCGCCGGGTCTTGCGCCAGAGCCGTTCGTCGGTCCACGTGTAGCGGAACCCGTCCTGATTGAGCAGCGGGATGATCCATATTTCGCTCTGATCGACGATCTGTTTGATGCGGTCGCTGTGGTCGTACTGTTCCAGCAGGAATTCGGCCATCCGCAGGGTCACCTCGGTCCCGATCCACTCGCGGGCATGATGGGTGCCGGTGAAGAGGAATTCATATTTGTCGGCAACATTCTTCGACGGATCGGCGCTGATCTTTATCGCGACGATATCGCGCTCCTCGAAGGTCTTGCCGACGACATAGAGTTTCGCGCGCCCCGGATATTCCTTCTCCAGCGCCTCGAGCGTCGCAAGCACCGTGTCGGCATCGCGGTATTCTTCGGCGGGCAGAAGCATCGACGGGAACGCAGCGACGCCGACCGCGTTCATCCGTACCTTGAACAGGCGCAGTTGCGAGAGTTCCCCTTCGGTCGCCGCGACCCGGTAGTGCCACAGGCCGTCATCGCCCCGGTAGACCGACCAGACATCGAGCGCGCCGAAGGCCTCCTTCAGTTCCGGATCGCCGCGTTCGACCGCGACATCCCACAGCGTCGGTCCGGCGGCCTCAAGGGTCGCGAAGGCGGAAAGCAGAAGGAAGGCGAAGAGGATGCGCATAGGAACCTCCGGTGATGTGGTATCAGCAGCCGCCGCTGTCGGCTTCGCAGGCGCTCGTGTTCCAGCGGCAATCGGAACAGGTCGCCGTCCCGAGATCCCAGCCGAAGGTCGAACAGGAGACCGTCTGACCGGCGAGGCACTCCTCGAGAGCGCCGGAGAACAGGATATTGTCGACGGCGTACCCGTTCAGACCGGGGTCGCCGTAGGAGTCGTCGTAATCCTTCGAAAAGGCGAACTTGAGCGCGCGGGAACCGGGCGTCAGTCCGGTGAAGCAGACCTGTTTCCAGCCCCCCTCGTAGTCGAAGCCGGTGACGCTGAGTTTTTCGGTGCCGTCGACATAGATCTTCAGATAGTCATAGCCGTCCTCGGACGAGCCTCTCAGGTAGAAACAGATCTTACCGTCGGTCACGTTGGTCAGCGTTATCTCGGAGGTGGCGCTGTTGCCGATGGTCTTCGAATGGATGCCGTAGGTGCCCTGATATGGATAGGTCGTATCTACCAGCCACGGATTGGTCGAACCGCTCGCGTACGAAGGCAAGGCGCCCCCTTCGAAGGTCTCCAACAGGGCGGTCGCCCCGGAGGTCTTCAATTCGGTGTCGCCGCAGACATTGAGGGTGCAGTCGTTCTTGCAGTCGTCGCTGTTCAGGTCGTTGCCGTCGTCGCACTCCTCCCCCTCGAGCGGGGTGCCGTCGCCACAGAAATTGACCCCGCAGGTATGGGTCAGCGCGAAACAGGTCTCGCCCGCGCCGGTGTTGCAGTCGTTGGCGTCGCGGCACTGGACGCAGAGGCCGTCGGCAAGCAGACAGTGCGGCGTACCGCCGGAGCAGTGTTCTTCAAGCGTGCAGGCGGCGCACTGACTGGTGCCGTCGCCGTTGTCCTTGCAATGCAGGGTGTCGCCGGAGCACGCGGCGCAGGTCGCCCCGCACTGGCCGTCGGCGGCGCAGAAGGCGCAGGCGGTGCCGTTGCCATCATAGTAGTCGTTGCAGTCGCAGGTGAACGAACCGGCGGTGTTGGCGCAGGTCGCGTTCGTGTCGCAGTTGTCGGTATTCAGGGTGCATTCGTCGAGATCGGCGCAGGAACCGGCCGACTCCCCGAACCCCGAAGAACAGGCGCAGGTGTACCCGTCGACGGTATCGGTGCAGGTCGCCGCGGTATCGCCGTTGTCGTTGCAGGGATTGGTCTGCGTGGTGCATTCGTCGACCGGCACGGAGGTGTCGTTGTCGACCGGCGTATCGACCGTGTCGGCGTCGACCGGCTCATCGGTTACCGGGTCATCGGTCGCCGGATCGTCGGTCGCCGGGTCGTCGGTCACCGGGTCGTCGGTCGTCGGGTCATCGGTGACCGTGGTATCGGTAACGGCCGTATCGACCGTGGCGTCGTCGGCCCCGCCGGTCGTGTCGGGCATATCAGGCAGTTGGGTATCCTTATCCGCCGCATTGTCGGGCATACCGCCGATGCATTCGGCATAGCCGTTCTCCATCGTGCAACCCTCGGGGCAATCGGTCACCGGCTGCCACATCAGATCGATACCGTCCGAAGTACAGCGGAGTATCGTCAGCCCCTCATCATCGCAGGTCTCGACTCCCTCCATCTCGCAGTACCCGCCGGCGATGAAGCCCAATTCCTCCTCCATCGTACAGGCGACGATCCCCGCGAACACGAGCAGGGCGACGAGCATCCATTGCTTGAACATAGACTCCTCCTATAACATACCTTTCTTATTCAGCAATCACCCCACTGGTCCTCGTCGTAACAGTTCGCGGTGCTCCACTTGCAGGAACTGCAACCGGCGGTGCCGCAATCCTCGCCGAGATTGGTGCAACTGGTGGTCTGGCCGCTCTCGCATTCCTCCGCGGGACCGGAGAAGCGGATATTGTCGACCCAGTAGGCATCGTCGTATTCGGCGGTGGAACTGTCCTTCGTATAGCGGAATTCGACCGACCGCGTGCCGGCGGTCGCCGAGATGCAGGCATAGCCCCAGTAGCCCTGATAATAACTGCCGCTGTTCTCCAATTTCAGCGTCCCGTCGACATAGACGCGGAAATAATCGTAACCCTCTTCCGAAGACCCGGTGAAGTAGAAGCAGATCGTGCCGTCGGTATAATGGCTCATCGTGACCGAGGAGGTGGCGCTGTTGCCGATGGCGGCGGACTTCGCCGCATAACTGCCGGCATATTTTTTGGAGGTGTTTATCGCCCATGTACCGCTGGAGTAAGAGGGCATGACGCCGCTTTCGAAGGTCTCGGTGAAGGTGCCGCTCGTGTTGACATAGCCGTCACCGCAGATATTGTTGGTGCAGTTGTTCTTGCAGTTGTCGTTATTCGACGCATTGGCGTCGTCGCACTGTTCCGGGCCGTTGGTGATACCGTCGCCGCACCGTTCGCCCAGCCCCGTGCAGGTCGCGTTGCAGTGACCGTAGGTACCGTTCAGCGCAGAGCCTTCGTCGCAGACCTCTCCGCCGTTGATCACCCCGTCGCCGCAGGTCGAACAGGTCACCCCGTTACCGGTCGCCGGCGGTATGCAGGCGCAGGTGAAGGAGCCGATGGTGTTGGTGCAGGTCGCCAGCGCGTGGCAGTTGTCGGTGTTCAGGGCGCATTCGTCGATGTCGCGGCAGGAACCGGCGGAGAAACTGAACCCCGACGAACAGGTGCAGGTATAGGAACCCGCCGTGTTGGTACAGGTCGCCGCCGCGTTGCCGTTGTCGTCGCACGGATTGCTGTTCACGACGCATTCGTTGATATCGACACAGCCGCTGTAGCCGTCGCCCGAATAGCCCGACGGACAGGCGCCGCAGGTGCGGCCGCCGATGGTGTTGGTGCAGGCGGTCAGCGCATCACAGCCGCCGTTGCCGCTGAGACACTCGTTGATATCGTGGCAGGAACCGAGCGTGAAGGAGAACCCGGTCGAACAGCCGCAGGTGTAGGTCCCCGGCGTATTGGCGCAGGTCGCGGGGGTATCGCCGTTGTCGTTGCAGGGGTTGTTCTGTGCGGTGCATTCGTCGTTGTCAAGGCAGGTGCCGCTCCCGGCGGTGAACCCGGTCGAACAGGCGCAGGAATAGGATCCGTCGCTGTTGGTGCAGACCGCGCCGGTGTCGCCCTGATCGTTGCAGGGGTTGGTCAGCGTACATTCGTTGATATCGTTGCAGACCGTACCGTTCGATTCCCAGCCGGAGGAACAGGTGCAGGTGTAGCCTACCCCGATGTCATTGCAGACCGCGCCGCCGTCGCCGTTATTGTCGCACGGGTTATTGTAGCAGTCGTCTATCTCGACGCAGGTGGTGCCGTTGTCGTACCAGCCGGACGAACAATTGCAGGTGTAGCCGCCGTCGGTATCGGCGCAGGTCGCGCCGCCGTCGCCTTCGTTGTCGCAGGGATTGGTAAGGGTCGTGCATTCGTCGATATTGACGCAGCCGCCCGCATCGCCGCCGTTGCCGGTGTAGCCCGCCGGACAGTCGTCGCAGGTGCGGCCGCCGGTGGTGTTGTGACATTCGGTCAGCGGATCGGTATCGCAACCGCCGTTGTTCACGAGGCATTCGTTGATGTCCTGACAGGTCCCCGCCCCCTCCGCGAAACCGGAGGTGCAGGTGCAGGAGTAATCGCCCGATGTGTTGGCACAGGTCGCTCCGGCATCGCCCTGATCGTCGCAGGGGTTGGTCAGCGTAGTGCACTCGTCGATATCCTTGCAGGTCCCCTCGGCCGTCTCGAAGCCGAGAGAGCAGGCACAGAGGTAGCCGTCGATCTGGTCGGTGCAGACCGCCCCGCTATCGCCGCCGCCGTTGCACGGATCGCCGTCGCATTCGTCTATCTCTTCACAGGTGATGCCGTTATCCTCATACCCGTTTGAGCAGGAACAGGTGTAGCCGCCCAACTGATTGTTGCAGGAGGCGTTCGCGTCGCCCGCCTCGTCGCAGGGATTGCCGACGCAGTCGTCTATGTCGGTGCAGGAGCCGTTCACGAACTCGAACCCGCCCGAACAGACACAGGTGTAGCCCGGGGTCATGTCGCTGCAGTAGGCGGAGGTATCGCCGTTATCGTCGCACGGATTGGCAAGGGTCAGGCATTCGTTGATGTTCCGGCAGCCGCCGCCGAGGAACTGGAAACCATCCGAGCAGGTGCAGGTATAGCCGCCCTCGGTGTTCGTGCAGGCGCCGCCGGTATCGCTGTTATTGTCGCAGGGGTTGTCGTTCACGACGCATTCGTCTATGTCGACGCAGTACTCGCTGCCGTCCTTGGTATAGCCCGACGCACAGGTACAGGAGGCCGTCACCCACCAATCGCAGGTCCCGTTGCAGGGGGCCAGCGCGGTATTGACATATCCGCGACCGGCTATCTGGTCGCAGGCGATGCTGTCGGCGCTGTCGCACAGTTCGTAGCCCATATCGGTCACCCCGTCCCCGCAGTGGGAGCCCTCCCCCGAACAGAAAAGGTTGCAGTGATCGTAGGTCCCGTTGAGCGCTCCTTCGTCGCAGGTCTCGGTTCCGTCGGTAGCGCCGTTGCCGCAGGTGGTCACGGTGAAAGAGAATTCATAGACCTCGGCAAGCGCATTGCCGGCGAGGTCGGTTACCGCCGTAAGCACCGTGACGGTGTAGGAGGCGCCATAGTTCAGAACGGCCGCCGGATCGAGCGTGACGACGAGATCCTTGTCATCGTAAGTCACCACGGCATCGACCGCGCCGCCGCCGTTCTCGACCAGCACGAAAGTCAGGGCATCGACCGTCGCGGGGTCGAGCGCTTCGGAGAAGGTTACCGTTATCGACGCATCGGGCGCCACATTGATCGCCGCATCGAGCGGGCTGGTCTCCACGACCGTCGGCGGAGTATCATCGACCATGTCGAGATCGGGCAGCGGGGTATCATCGACCGGTTCGACCGCATCATCGACGATCTCCACCATGTCGTCGACCGGCTCGCCGCCGTCATCGGCGATCTCGACCATGTCGTCGACCGGCTCGGTCGCGTCGTCGGTCGCCACGACCGTATCATCGCCCGCTTCCACCGCATCGTCGGCCGCTTCAACTGCGTCGTCCCCCACTTCGACCATATCGTCGCCCGTCACCGGCTCATCGGCCTCGGTCTCGACCGTACCGTCATCGACGATCTCCTCTTCGGGCTGAAGTTCTTCGGTCGTGTCGGGCAGTATCTCGAGATCCTGTTCGGGGAGCGCCGTCCCGTCGCCCTCTTTGAGCGTCTCGCCGTCTCCGGTCGTTATCTGATCGCCGCTCTCCTCAACGCAGTAGCCGTCATCGCAGACCAATCCGTCGGGACAGTCGAAGGTGGTGACGCACTCGTCGCCGGTCTGCGGCGTCCGGTTCGTTTCACAACCGCCGAAAAGCACGAGCACGACGGCGCTCAAGAGCAGGATATTGCCGAACGATCTCATAGAGAGGCCTCCGTTGAAAACAAAACTTCCCAAATGATACAAGAGCCGAGGGGAAAAGCAAACACTTTTTTATATTGGGTACCGGCGCGCGAGGGAGGTTTTACTATTTCAAGGTCAGCATCCACAACCACCGTCATCGTGACAACCCGACTCACCTGCCCGCCAAACGCAGTCGCTGCCACAACTTACCCCACTACCGCAATCGAAACCAAGACCGGTGCAGGTAGTAGAGCCACCGTCGCACTGTTCGGTCATCGCGTTGTAGAACTGGATATCGTCAACATAGAAAGCATCCCACCCTGTTGACCAAGAACTATCTTTTGTATAGCTGAATTCTACCGTCCGGTACCCGGCCGTCACCGTGATACACTGTTGGGTCCAAGTCTGCCGGTCGCCACCATAACTGAATTTCTCAGAGCCGTCGACATAGACATAAAGTTTGTCGAATGATTCCGTGTAACCGGCATACCAGAAACAGATGGTCCCATCGGTGTACTTTATGAAGGTGGTCGTGACAGTCTGATCATCGTAATTGGTGTCTGATTTTATCGCATACGAACCACCATGTTTTCGGTCGGTCACGCGACTCCAATCGCCCATATCCTCATAACCGGGATTGCCGGCCTCGAAGGTCTCGGTAAAGGCCGGGATGGTGCTGTTGCCGGAGACACCGTCGCCGCAGTAGGCGGCAACGCAGGCCGAACCGTTCCATGAACTGCCGGCCGAGCATTTGAACCGGCACTCGGTGGTACTGGGAGTAGCGTTATAGGCACCGGCGGTCGTCGGGGCCCACGCCGAACCGTTCCATGTCTGCGTGATGGTGGAAACGGTGTTCCATTCGGCGTTCGCGGGCAGTCCGGTACAGGTGCCGGTCTGCGTATTGGCCGCGCAGATCGCACCATTCCAAGTGTAGTTGGTCGCGCAGGTGTAGCGGCATTCGGTCGTGCTGCCGGTCGCGTTGTAGGTGGTGGTGGTGTCGGCCGGACTCCATGCCGAACCATTCCAGGTCTGCCCGTAACTGGATACGGTGTTCCAGACGGTGCCGCTCGCCGGTTTCGCGGCGCAGGTGAAGGTGCGGGTCGCCGCGACGCACGACGATCCGTTCCAGTTATAGTTCGTGTTGCAGGTGTAGCGACAGGCGGTCGTGCTGCCGGTCGCATTGTATTCGGTCGTCGGGTCGTCGACCGGACTCCACGCGCTCCCGTTCCACGTCTGCGTATACTGGCTCACCGTGTTGTAGACCGTCTCGTTCGATTGCGGTTTGGCCGCGCAGGTGTAGGTGCGGGTCGCCGCGACGCAGGAGGTCCCGTTCCAGTTGTAGTTCGTGTCGCACATATAGCGGCACTCGGTCGTGCTCCCGGTCGTGTTGTAACT
>CALMRE010000270.1 GCA_937871295.1 uncultured bacterium
CTTCGCCGCTCCACGATTCGGTCGCGAGGAGCGCCCCGGTGTAGTCGTAGGTCAGCCCGTTGCCCTCGGGGGTCGTGATGGTGTCGAGTTTCTTGCCGCCGGTCGTTTCATAGGTGAGCGAAATGTCGCCTCTGCCGGGAACGGTGATCTTCCGAAGTTTGCCGGTGCTGGCGGTGTGCATTCCCGAACCTCCCCTGAGACACGCCGATTGTAGCGTGCCGCACACCGGATATCAAGAAAACCCTTCCCAACACCCCCGCAAGCCCCCTGCATCAGGGGGCCAAACCGAACAGGCTCCCTGTCGCAGGGAGCTGTCCGTCAGGACTGAGGGTGTTCTAAACAAAGGAATTTGAAAAACGCTTCCGACTGTGATAGCATCCCCTCCGCATTGTTTCGCGCACGCGACCCATATTGGAGGGAACATGAACAAGATCCTCATTCTCGATTTCGGCTCGCAGTACAACCAACTCATCGCCCGCCGCATCCGCGAGATGCATGTCTACTGCGAACTCCACCCCTACTCCGTCGGCATCGACTTCATCAAGAAATTCGACCCGCAGGGTATCATCTTCTCGGGCGGCCCCAGTTCGGTCACCGACCCCGGCGCCCCCGACATCCCGAAAGAACTGTTCGACCTCGGCATCCCGATACTCGGCATCTGCTACGGCATGCAGTTGACGGCCCACAAGCTGGGCGGCAAACTGGGGAGCGGACACGCCCGCGAATACGGCCGCGCCACCATCGAAGTGACCGCACCCAAATCGCCCCTCTTCCGCGGCGTATCGGCCAAAACGCAGGTCTGGATGAGCCACGGCGACCATGTGGCGCAACTGCCCGACGGCTTCTACCCCATCGCGAAGACCGACTCGATCGATTTCGGCGCCGCCGGGAACGACGAGCGCCGGATATATCTGGTCCAGTTCCACCCCGAGGTGAAGCACACGCTCGAAGGGAACCGCATCCTCAGCAACTTCCTGTTCGAGGTCTGCAAGGTGACGGCCGACTGGCGGATGGAGAACTTCATCGAGACGAGCGTGGAAAAGATCCGCGCGGCGGTCGGCGACAAAAAGATCATCCTCGGCCTGTCGGGCGGCGTCGATTCATCGGTGGCGGCAGCACTCCTCGGCCGTGCGGTCGGTCACCAACTGACCGCCATATTCGTCGACAACGGCCTCCTGCGCCTCAATGAGCGCGACGAGGTCGAGAAGAACTTCAAGGATGTGGTCAACCTCATCGTCGTCGACGCGGCCGACACCTTCCTGTCGCGGCTCAAAGGGGTCGACGAACCGGAAAAGAAGCGCAAGATCATCGGCAATACCTTCATCGAGGTCTTCGACACCGAGGCGACCAAGATCGCCGGGGCCGATTTCCTCGCGCAGGGAACGATCTATCCCGATGTCATCGAGTCGTCGTCCAATGTGAAGGGCCCCTCGACCACGATAAAAACGCACCACAATGTCGGCGGACTGCCCGACCGGATGAAACTCAAACTCATCGAGCCGCTGCGCGACCTGTTCAAAGACGAGGTACGCGAACTGGGGCTCAAGCTCGGCCTCCCGCCCGAGAATGTCTTCCGGCACCCCTTCCCCGGCCCCGGTCTTGCGGTGCGCGTCCTGGGCGAGGTGACCAAGGAGCGGTGCGATGTCCTGCGGCAGGCCGACCACATCTTCATTCAGGAGATACGGGCCGCCGGTCTCTACGACGATATCGCGCAGGCCTTCGCGGTGCTGTTGCCGGTCAAAACGGTCGGCGTGATGGGCGACTGCCGCACCTACGAGCATGTGCTGGCCCTCCGCGCCGTCAAGACCGACGACTTCATGACGGCCGACTGGTACGATTTTCCGCACGATTTCCTGAAAAAAGTATCCTCCCGCATCATCAACGAGGTCAAACGGGTCAACCGGGTGGTCTACGACATCAGTTCGAAGCCGCCCGCCACGATAGAATGGGAGTAAGGGGAACCATCACATGAGCAGGATCATCATCGAGGACGACAATTCGCTCGAGAACTTGGAGATACGGCTCGACCATCTCCTGTTCAGCGAAAAAGAGATCGAGAGCGAGAAGCGCGACTACCTGCCGATGGAGGGGCTCCTCGACGGCAAGTTCGCCGACTTCCCTCCCTACCTCATCTCGACCGGACAACTGGCCAAGGCGGCGACGCTCATTCAGGGGCAGGACGAGGTCGAACTCTTCTTCCTCATGATCCTTTCGGGCGACGAGAAGTCGCTCTTCCTGCGGACGCTCGAAAAGAACCGCGAGGCGGTCGGCGAGGTCTTTTATCAGGAGATGCTCTGTCTCGCCTTCCTGTCGGCCGGACCCGAGGAGCGTAAGCAGGTCATGGCGAGCATCCTGCAGGTCCCCGCGATCATACGGACGCCGCTGGCCGCCCTTCTTGCCGCCCTCTACTCCGACGAACCGCAGAATATAGCCCCCGGCGGCCCGCTCGAACAGCAGGCGGCCCTCTTCACCGAGGCGCTCAAGGCGGAACGGAGCGACCATATCGAAAAGGCCTTCGGCGACCTGCTGGGGCTCTTCATCCAGAACGGCGCCCCCCGCTTCCTGTTCGAATACCTCCGGGCACTCCTCCTGCGGCATGACGGCATCCCGGCACCGCTGGTGGAACGGTTCGTCGAGGCGGTGCTGAAAAGCCCGCTCGCCGTTTCGTTCCCCGCCACCAAACTGCTCGAATTCCTCTACTACTGGCGCAACGACGTGGCCGACAAACTCGAGGAAACGGTCACGGGACTGGCCGAATCGACCGATTCGCTCTTCGTCCTCAACGCCATCGCGCCGCTCCTCTACAAACACGGCAAGTGGCATCTGCTCGGCAAATTCTACAAACTCGTATCGCGCAAAACGACCGGCAAGACGCGCATCCGCTACCTCGAACTGCTGGCCGACATCTACGAACATAAGCTCAAGATGCCCGATTTCGCCACCGAGATACACAAGAACATCGTCGAGGAGGATCCCGCCTCCTGCTCCATCAGCCTATCGCTGGTGCTGGCCGTCTATGAAGAGAACCGCCAGTGGGAGGATCTCGCCAACCTCTACATCTACCTCGCCGACCGGGAAAAGGAGCCGAAACTGGCCTCCTACTACCTCTTCCGGGGCGGCGAACTGATGTTCCGCGAACTGAATAAACCGCAGGAGGCGCGGCCGCACCTCGAACACAGCCTCAAACTCAACCGCTCCTTCGAGATCATCCGCCTGCTGTCGGAACTCTACCTCAAACTGCAGGACTACGATGCCTATATCGCCAACATGGAACAGGAACTGGAGTACGCGGCGACCATTCCCGAAAAGATCGGCCTGCATGAACGGATCGCCGAAGCGCTTATCACCTTCAAAAGAGCCTACCGCGCCGCCGAGACCCATCTCTACGCGATACTCGAACTCAAACCCGACCGGCTCGACACCGTCAAAAAACTGGGCAAGATATACTACATCACCCGGAACTGGCAGAAACTCACCGAGATAAACAGCCGCGAGGTGGCGATCACCGAAAATCCCACCGACATCGTCAACCTCCTCTACAAGAACGGCATCGTCTTCTTCAACGAACTGCGCGACATGGAAAAGGCGCGGCAGAGTTTCCTCCAGATACTGGCGATGGTCGATCACCATATCCCGAGTCTTCTCTACCTCGAACGGATCTACCTGCGCGATAACGCCGTCGAAGAGATAATCGACCTCTACAACAACCTGCTCCAGTCGGCGACCACCGATTCGGAGACCAAGGAGTTCTACCTGACGCGGCTCGCCATCCTTTATCGCGAACAGGGACGCCTGCAGGAGGCGCAGGACACCTTCCGGCTCATCCTCTATCTCTACCCCGACAGCACCATCGCGAAAGAGAACCTCCGCCTGCTCTCGGAGGAGGTCGAGTTCCGCGAATTCAATCTCGACGAATTCGATCACGGCGAATTGACCGCGCTGATCGCCATCGCCAACGACCCCGACCGCGACGCCAAGACGATCACCCGGATGGAGGCGGTGGAGCCCGATCTCTACAAATACCTCTGGGAGATGCGCACCTTCGGCGCCTCGGAGGTCCCCGACGCGAAACTGGCCCCGGCCGAACG
>CALMRE010000271.1 GCA_937871295.1 uncultured bacterium
GATGTCGAGCGCCGCGCCGCTTGTCGCGATGATGCCGCGTCCGCCGTAGAGGATGGTGCCGCTGGTCGGGGTGGAAATCCCTTCAATAGTGATGTCGCGCAGGGTGACCGTCGCGCCCGCGAGGAACAGTGCCGCGTTCTCGGTGCGGATATCGCTCATCCCGCCGCCGGTCCACAAAAGCGATGCGTCGCCGGTGACGGTAAGTCCCTGAGTGCCGAAGCCGATCGCCGTGACAGCGCGGAAGGTCACCTCTCCGCCCGATATATCGCCTACGATGGTCGCCGTGCCGGGGTCGCCGGTCAGAGTCGCGTCGGTAAGTTCGACCGCGGCGGCGTTCAGCAGAAGGGCGAACGAGGTCGCGCCGTCCGCCGGGGGAAGCGCCGTGAGCCGTATCCCGTCGAGCGTTATCCGCTGTGCCTGCGCTATGTCGAGGGCGACGGTGTCGGAGGATATCTCGATGTCGCGCAGGGTGATGTCGTCGGCGCGCAGGACGAGACCTTTCTGTCCCGCCGGGGCGACGATACGGCTCGCGGGGCCGCGGCCGACGAGCGTCAGCGGCTTTACGATGGTCACGGCGGCCGTTATCGTAGCGTTCTCGACGCAGATGCAGTCGTTCCACGCATCGGTCGCGTTGGCGACGGCGTCGGCAAAGGATACCGCGTCGCGCGCCACCTGACAGTCGCCGTTGCAGGCGGCGGGGAGGCGCCACGCGCTGTGGTCTTCCGTGCAGGCGGAGAAGACTATCATAAGTAGGAAAAAAGCACTTTTCGCGGCGGAAGGCATCCCGGGTCCCTCATGATCTCGCTGTCATGATAGCGTGACGGCGAGAGAAATCAAGAAGAGAGATACACTTTGATTTATTTGACAATAGCAACGGAGAAGTTATCGTTCCGACGAGTGCTTCCTTTAACGACGGAGGGATATCATGGCGAAGAGATTTATCATTGCGTTGTTCGCGTGCGTTTTCGCACTCTCCTGCGACGACAGCAGTTCCAACAAGACCGATGCCGATCTGATGCTTGACATCGATCAGAATGACACCGATACGACGGTGATCACCGACACCACCGATGCGCTCATTCCCGACGAGGACGGTATCATCCCGGGCGAGGACGATGTGGTCGCCGATGTCGACACCGCGGTCCCGACCTGCGCCGATCTCAAGGACGGCGAGAACAAACTTATCGTGAACGGCGAGGAGTCGCAGGACCTTGAACGGACCTTCATTCTGACCCTGCCGACCACCATCAACGACAAGAAGGGCTGGCCGGTCATCTTCAATTTCCACGGCTACGGCGACACCGCCGCGAACTTCGAGGGACTGCTTTCGAGCTATGTGAACAACACCGAGATGCCCTTCATACTCGTCACCCCCGAGGACACCAACCTCGCCATCAACCAGTTCCCGCCGGCGGGGGTCGATTGGGATATTCTCGATCTCGGCAACGGCTCGATCGAAGTGGAAATGTTCGACGCGATACTTGCCTGCATCGAGGAGAAGTGGGGCGTCGATGAGGACCATATCCACCTTGCCGGGTTCTCGGCCGGTTCGATAACCTCCGACAGCATCGGCGTCATGCGCGGCGACCAGATCGCTTCGATATTCACCTATTCGGGCGCCTATTTCAGCGACGCGAAGGCGAAGACCGACCTCGGCTCGATGGCTTCCGGATTCATCACCTGGCCTGAGATGACCACCACGAATAAATATGCGCAGGCGATGATGCACGGCGCCGAGGGCGATGCGAACTGCACCAGCCCTACCGTCTGCGACAAGTGGGGCTCGTCGGGCTTCTTCATCAACTTCAATCACATGGCGCGGTTCAACGCGAACTACCTGACCGGTATGGGCCACACCGTCATCATCTGCGATCATAACGGCGGTCACACCAATCTCGGCCTTTCCTCTCAGCAGATGCTGGAATTCTTCCGCGATCATCCGCGCGGCACGACGGTATCGCCCTACGCGACCGACTGGCCGGAGAATTATCCCGAATACTGCAAGCTGATGACCGAGCCCGATCCGACGATAGAGCCGGGCTATGTCGGCTCCGACGACGATTCACTGATGCCCGATTGATCGTTCTTGTAGTTGACAATCTCGGATAGACCGGCTATCATGCCCGTGTTACTTGGGAGGACATGGTTATGGTGATGTTCATCGACGCGACCTACAAGGATGGGTCGTTGCTACTCAAGAAGAAATTGGCCGGTGTGAAGAACGACAGCCTGCTCAAGGTTCTCGTTTTTGAACAGGCGAACCTAAGCGCCAAGGCAAAGAAAAAAGCGTATCTTTCTTTCGTGGCCGACCACCAGTTCAACCTTCCCAAGGACTATCGTTTCGACCGCGACGAGGCCCATGAACGCTAGATTCACCGTAAAGAATCCATTCTAACTAACAGCGCCCGACGAAGATTCACTGATGCCTGACTGATCGTTCTTGTAAGGCCTATACCTCCGCCGTCCGATAAAATTGATTTCCCGTTAAAAATCGGATAGCATTGCCCCGCACGACAGGGGAAATTCAATGCGGGTCATCATCGACCAAGACAAGACAAGACAAGACAAGACTAATCGCGTTCCCCGCTACTCCAAGCGCAAATTCAAGGCATGAGGAAAAATAGCCAT
This sequence comes from uncultured bacterium, assembly GCA_937871295.1. Lineage (GTDB taxonomy): Bacteria > UBP6 > UBA1177 > UBA1177 > JAKLFG01 > CALMRE01. The sequence goes on from CALMRE010000271.1 coordinate 2,629, forward strand.
GAGTAAGCCTTCGCTGATTTTTTTTCTAGCACTTTTCGCTTTCACCTGTTCCTCCGTCGCGGCGGCCGATAACGCCGATTCGATCGTGGTGTGGCGCATCGAGCCGCAGACAGGCGTCACCGAGAAGGATGCCAATGCGGTCAGCGCGATAATCGCGATGGAGGTGGTGAAGATATCGGGGAAACGGGTGATCGGCGAGGCCGAGATGAAGTCACTCATGGTGGGAGAGGAGAAGAAACTTTCCTGCGGTGCCGACGATACCGCCTGCTATGCCGAGATCGGCGCGGCGCTCGGGGCGCCCGAATCGGTGATAGGGACGCTGTCGAAACTGGGCGACTACTGGATGCTCTACCTTCAGCGGCTTAATGTCCGCAATGCGACGATATTGGGCCGGGCGGAGTTCAAGGCGAAGGGCGATATCAACCTGTTGGTCGAGGGGATCCCGCAGGCGGTGGGAGACCTGTTCGACAAGATCGTCACCAAGCCGGCCCCGGCGGTGCCTCAGACCGCACCTTCGGCGCCCGCCGCTGCCGCGGCGCCGCGGACGGCGCCGGGGGCGATGCCGCAGGCCCCCGCGATGGTCGAGGAAAGCGTAGCGCCGACACCGTCGCGCGGACTGACCGCGCTCGGCTGGAGCGGGGTCGGTCTTCTGGTGGGGGGCGGCGCCGTGATGGCGCTGGCGGGTGTCGCCCACTGGCAGACCGGCGAGGCGAAAAAGGATTACGACTGGGGAAAAACCGGCAGCGACCGGAGCACCTACGACCTGTGGAGCGGCACGATGATCGCGTCTTATGTGGTCGGCGGCCTTGCGCTGGGGACGGGGGCGGCGCTCCTGATATGGGACCTTGTGGCCGAAAGGCCGGTACAGGCGGCGGTGATGCCTTTGCCGGGCGGCGCGATGCTGACGCTCACGGGGAGGTGGTGATATGAGAAAGATGCTTTTATTTCTTTTGACGGTCTTTCTGCTTGCTTCCTGCGATGTGCTCAACTTCACGGAACGGGGCAAGGAGGGGAATGCCTGCTATCTCGACAATACCTGCAAGGAGCCGTATGAATGCGTGGAGGGGAAGTGTGTGATGCCGTCGACCGATGACGACGCCATCGGCGAGAGCGACGATGAGATGGCGGTCGGCGACGATGAAGGAACCGATGATCAGACCGACCTGTCCGATGAGACCGTCACCGATGATGCGACCATTGAAAGCGATGATACGCTGGAAACGGCTGATGATGCGATCATTGAACCCGACGAAGATGTCGCCGACGATCAGTCCGATCCGACCGATTCGTCGGATCAGTCGGATGTTGATGATTCCGTTATCCCGACCGACGATGCGGTCGATGTGACGCCGACCGACGACGCGGTCATCGTCATCGACGATGACCTTGTAAGCGATGATGATGTCGTCGCGACGATGGCGGTGCTGTGCACGGGGCAGACGAAATGCTACGATGCGACGGCGGAGATGACCTGCCCGGCTGAGGGCAACGCCTTCTACGGTCAGGATGCGCAGTATGCGACGCTCGGCGACTACTGTACGCCGCGTGGCTACACCGTCAGCGGCACAGCAGGCAACGATGTCGTCACCGATAATGTGACGGGGCTGATATGGCAGAGGACGCTCCCGACGACCTATTCGGGGTGCACTGGCGGGTCCCCGACAGGCGCGAAATGTACATGGCAACAAGCGATAGATTATTGCGGTGCTCTTAC